>JAKMGM010000107.1 GCA_022424925.1 Candidatus Poseidoniaceae archaeon
AGATTCTGATACTGCACCGGACTGGTTGCTGAGTTCCCAATTATATTCGACATTCGCGAGATAAACCGTTTGTGACTGAAGTGTTGGAGTCAATGATGCCTCAACGGAATAATGACCTGTTTCATTCAGCGCAACTGGTTCGGAAGTATGCGATAGGGTTGCATAGAGCAGTCCCATGCCAGAAAGGGAGAGTGATGCGTAGTCAGCAGGTTGTACTGTTGCTGATGGCGCTGTTCCAGCGTATGAAACGGTGAGTGATGCTGCTCCCACAAAGTCTGCAAAAGATGCCGAAAGTTGTGAAAGATCGTCAGCTGAAATGGCGTTCCAAACTCCATTTGCATCCGTAGTTCCCTGAATTGAATAGTTGAGAGCATCTGTCGTGATGTAGAGTGTCACTTCTTGAGAAGGGATGGGTTCATCATCGCCCATCAATGTTACATTGAGGTAAAGAGAATCCGAAGCGCCCAAAGCAAACGATGTTTCATTGAACAAGCCAGAAGTGGTTGCAGCAACTGATAATGTGGAGACTCGGAGAGAATTGTTGAGCGATTGAACTGGACCGATAGAGGTGAACTGTTCCGAAGCGTTACCGTATTCGTCATAGGCAACAACTGCGACCCAGTAATCAGTTCGGTCAACCAGTAAAGTGCCGTTGCTTGTTGTCGTTATGTTCGTCGAGTACGACCCCGAGAATGGTTGAACCGTTGAAAGGGCGGATAGGTTGTCAACCGACTGAATCTCAGTTGATTCAACAAAAATGCGGTATTCTTGTGGTAAGTCAAGAGATGCATCCCAGGACAGCGAGAGAGAACTGCCGTTGTCATCGGGTGTGTCGACGACGGACATCCCTTGCACAGCAGCCGGAGGGGATGGGTATGGAATTGTGACGGATAATCGAGCCGATAAATTGCTTGTTACTCCGTAAAGGTGAAGAGAGCGAACAGCGTAATCGTATGATTCTCCGGGTACAATATTCTCATCTGTAGTGGAGTTAATCGGTTGTGTGAATGTTGGGTTGTTTAGGTCAAAAACCCCACCTGCGCTGGCTTTGAAGATTTCAAATTCCAAAAAGTCAGTTCCGAAGTCAAACTCATCCTGCCAGGTAAAGAGAACCCGCTCATCGGTCAATACTTCTAACTGTAAAACCGGGTCAGGAGGCAAAGCCAAGTTTGGTGCACCAGGGATGTAATCGGCTATCAGAGTTGAAAGATAGAGACTGCCGTTTTTCGTGGATGTAAAGGGTAAATCAATCACAATAGTGCCGGTGCCTGCAGTTTGCAGTTGGTTGAAAATATTGGTAAGATTACCCTGTGCAGCGGGATTGTTCTCAACAATGAAATCCATGTCATAACCGAAATCCATTGAACTGATGTTGAACGTTCCATTGCCGCTACTGAAAAGGTCAAAATGAAGCAACGTCATTTCAATATCGTATTCTTTCGGTTGAGAAGGCTGAGAGGATTGTTGAAGGGTAAGTAACGATGTCATAGAATCAAGGTCGTCAAGAATTGACAGTGGCAACGTGCCGTGCAAACCGTCGCCAGCATAACCTTCATCGGAAAGGTCAGCTTGTCCATCGAGGTCAATATCAATCGATACCGATTCCCACGAGCCAATAAAGAGGCCGAAAATGGTGTCTTCACCAGCCGACACAATGTGCTCCATTTGACCATCGCCGTTCAAGTCAACAAACATGGAATCTGTTGGGCTTGTCCAAGGTTGAAGTTCGTCCGATGTGGATTGAACAGACGTAAGTGAAATGTTGTAGATTGACAAGTTACCGTCCAGTGTCTGTGCATTTCCATCGGCTGAATCAAAATTCGGTATGAATACGGACATTTGCCCATCGTTGTTATGATCGGCAACAGTTGCATTTCCAAAAGAGATACTGCTTACGGCAGTCGTGGTCGACCATCCAGTGACGGTATGCTCCGCAATGGTATACCCCTGCTGATTTGCAGAGAACACATCCATGTCACCGTCACCATCAATATCGGCTAAATCAATATGTTCACCAAGACCGTCCATCGTATCTCCGGTCGGAGAAATTCCCGAAGTGGACCATGCGAGTTGACTCGAATAACCGGTTGAATCAGCAACGATGAGGTTGAAATCGCCTTGAGGGCCACTAAGGAATCCTCCTGAAAATCCGACAAGTTGTGAAGGAGTGGCGGTTCCGTTTTGATTCAGGGTTATCGTTGCATTCTCCGAAAAAATACTTCTCTTTGGGTCGTAATCACGTTGTGAAACAATTCCGTTTTGATGGATAGAGAGAATATCGGCCTTTCCGTTTCCATCGATGTCCCCTAAGAGTGCAGAGATGAGGCCTGAAGTAAGCGAAATGGGTGTGGCATTTCCAAAATTGCCCGTTGACGAATTAAAGAAATGCACACACACAAGGTTGTTCGAGGGGGTGAATGAAAGAACATCAGAGTGGTTATCACCGTCAATGTCGCCAACAGAGATGTGTGTACTGGAGGCACATGTTGGAACCCACGATGCTGAGGTAATGCCGGTCGTCATGTTCCAATCAAACATTGAAAGTGCTGCTGAAGAGCCCGTAATGGATTGGATTCTTGATAAGACCACGATTTCTTCACGGCTGTCGTTGTCAAAGTCTCCCGAATCGTATGCGGAAACATATCCGGTTTGCCTCAATCCTGAAGCCACTTCGGATACGAAGTTTACCGAGGCGACTGCTGTTTCAAGCGTAGACCCCTGAGGAATGAAAAACGGCATTGAAGCAGCGCTACCGTTTGAAAAAATATCCGCACCGGTATGGTCATTGAAAAAGGTGTTTTGGTGGCCAAGGTCGCCGAAGCCAGTGTCCTCAAATGCCCATTCTTTGTCGCCGTCCTGATTGATATCAAGCGAAACTTGACCGGGAGAAACATCGGTATTGTCGACATTGATGTAAAATTGCGCCGACTCAAAAGTGACGTTCCGTTGCACTTCGATTGAGAAATTGGTATCGGTTTGATTGGCCGTCAATGGAACCGTAACCGATGCTGCACCGTTTGAAAAAAGGTACACGGAGCCTGCTTGTCCGCTTGCGCTAGCGGAAAACATTGCTCCAGACTGTGCAAAAACAAGTAAAAAAAGAACGAGAAGAGGTGTTATTCGGTTCGGCTTCAATTCAAGACCCCAAGCAGAAGGGTTACCCCTCTTACAGTTTACAAAGAATGCAAAGAGGTTTTCAAGCCTTGCATTAATCATAAGGAAAAAGCCGATGTATTCCGCTAAAGGATTAAGTGAGACATATGGATAGAGCAGATTGGAGAGGGTCAATTTGGACAGGTCTGCGAAGATTTCTGTTTCTGCAGGTGATGTAGAATTTGATTTGGAAGGTTCACCTGCTGAGATTGAAGAGCGTCTTTCTCACCTACGACACGATGACATGTGGGGGCTCATGATTGACAGGCTCACCGCGGCAAAAAAAGAAGCAATGAACGGCGATGGAAGTAGTTCAAATCGAACGGAAGTCGTGGACAGGGGAGTGGCTTTTCGAACCCTTATCGAAAAAAACTCATTGAACAAAAAACCCGACCAAGTTCTTGGGGCTCTGCATTTTTTACGTGATGTTGAGAACATTATGGACAGCCCACCACGCATCATTAACCAGTTGTTTGAGGATGCAGGAATCGATCCTCCCGGCAATCTATCGCTCTACCTCAACCGGCTTCGTGAGCGTGAGTTCCTCGTCATTCCTGACGACAAGGATGACAAAAATCGTTACGCCGTGCTCACGACAGAAGGAAAACAGCATTTGAATAAAAAATCAACCAAATGAGGGAGTCATATGGTGATGTCAGGTGGTGGCGGGGACGACCCTCGTGAATCGGAGTCAGAAGTTTCGATTGTTCTCGATTGGTCGTTTCAAAACCACAAAGAAGCCATACTGCGCAAGGGTCGGCACGCCGGTTCTGATTTCAGGCGAGCAATCCTCGACCATGCTGATTTTACCGAAGGCGATTTCTCAAACTGCAATTTCAAACGCGCTTCTATGGTCGAGATTGATTTGATGAAGTCAGCGTTCGATGGTTCTGATTTCAGAGGAGCAGACCTACGAAAGGCTCGGCTGAATCTTTCAAATTTTAGAAACTGCAAGTTTGCCGGAGCAGATTTACGCGGTATACGTGGGCGCTATGCAATATGGCAAGGCAGCGATTGGTGGAACGCTACAATGGATGAGGACCTTATCAAAGTACTTTCAAAAAAGTGGCCGAAGCCATCTGCAGAGTGACTATTCTTCACCGTGTTGTGATAGCTTCACTTTCTGTTGAGGATAGAGAGCCATTCGCGCTCTTGCATTAATCAGCGGAAGTGCAGCCAAGCCTAAGCACATCACCATACAAACGCCGCAGAAATAGGTCGTAATCTCGTAGGTCAACAGTAAAACGCCTTGCAAGTGCTCGTCTGCTGCGCCTTTAATCATTAAACTCCCCGCAGTCCCAGACACAAGTCCAATACCTGCACCTGCAACGGACAATTTCGCTCCAGTTCCGTTGAGGAACATCAGCATCACACCGCCAACAATCAACAGAAGACTGGCTAATGCAAGCCCATATCCACGCACAGCGTAGCCACCGGAATCTCTAGCCGCATCGTGGAAGGTTTGGTACTGTTCAGACGAAACGTCGTTTGTACCATCCCCTTGGCTGTTTGGAACATCCAAGATGAGGTCGACCTCTTCACTTGAGAGGTCGTCAGCGCTATGAAGCCCGATATCGCCATACGCTTGCCCGAGTAAAACCAACGCTCCTAAAATGAGCAATACGCCAATCGTCTTCGGGCCCCTGGTATCAGGGCGTACAGCGAATAAATCCGTAGGCATTTCTGCATCAGGTTGGTGGCCGTCAATTTTCATTGAAAACCCAAGATCGACATCTTCACGCTTTTCTTCGGGCCAAATCTCGGTTTTCGAATCGGTCATTGCTGTCCCTCCGGTGTATGCTGAATTAACCCTGCACGAATGTCATCTGGTATCTCGATTGGAGAGAGTGATTCCATATCAACGCATACAGTGACTTGCGATGACGTCCATACCAGTTCATTTCGTTGGTTGTGGAACTGATAAGCCCAAGTGCATGATTTTGAACCTACTTCAGAGAGCCAGACAGTGGCGTGAACCGTGTCGCCGTATCGTAGAGGTGTTACAAAATCAGTCTCGATATGGACGACAGGAAAACCAACTTTTCGCTCAAGGAGAAGAACAGGGTATGGCGTACCGCACATTGGCTCCCAACACTCTTCAAAAAATCGGTGTGCCAAGTCATAAATGCGGGGGAAATAAGCAATCTGGGCACTATCAATCATCGGAAAATCAACGCGCCTTGAGAGTTGAACCGCCATGATTCAACCAACTGCTTTGATGTCATGAAGGCTTGTATGCACTCGCTCAAGAACCGCCCAAAACCAACCCGTTGCGCTTATATCCAATCGGTTAGTGGCCGGACTACAAGGCCCTATAGTGTAGCTTGGATATCACGCCGGCTTGCGGAGCCAGCAACCCGTGTTCGAATCGCGGTGGGGCCGCTCTTGTCATGTTTGAGTGCTACCGCTGTCAAGGTTGTATCTTCCAATCGTGCATTTCCCAACCGTTGTCTTGAGCGAATTTCTTGAAACTTCCTTTGGCGTTGATGGCTATCGGATGGCCTGTTGTTCGCATAAACCAAGAATCAGCCATGGTGTTTCCGTATCCGTAGCACTCTTCAAGAAGATGGTTATGCTTCTGCGCATCAGCCTCGACGACAGCGATTTTTCCTTTCCTTCTGGGCACCGACCAACCGCGTTCTGAACCGCTCAACACCCCTTCACGTCGCTCAGGCCCGCACCCATAGACTTCATCCATCCCAAGCACATCAGCCATGGCTTCCGCCATGGGAGCAATCGTTGCGGTCACCAAAACCAGACGATGACCTTGCGATTTATGCCATTCAAGTGCTTCACGAGCCTCTTTTGTGACTCGTAATGCAAGTCGTTCTTGAGCAATTGTCTTGGAAAAGCGCTCGAGTACATCCCACGAAGCGAGAGAAAAATGACCTCGATTACGGGCGGCGTCGTAAAACGAACGGCCCCGAAGAAGATTTGAGATGAGGCCAAAAGACCATGCCACAGTAGCATATGGAATACGCCACGGCCGTTTACGGCCGAGAACGCCCGTGAGGGTTTTTTCACTGGACGCATCTAAAAGCGTTCCATCGAGGTCAAAGTACGCTGCGATGGGGTTTGCCATGCTCAATCCACGGCGCACAGATACATGAGTTGAACCCTGTTGAATACCCGGATTCAGCGTTTCACCGGTGCCTCAGCGCAGCCTGTTTCACCGTAAACTCGTCGCCCAGCAGTATGGTCTTGCCACCAAATGAGGTATTCTGAAAGATGTCGGGGGATGAAGAAGCCGACCTTTCGTGGCGTTAATCCGTGATTTCGCATCGAACGGTCGTGGCTTAGACTCGCAACGATCGATTGGGCTGAACATCCTGGATTTGCGCCAACAAAATTGAGGATTTCGTTTTTTAATCGTTCAAATCTTGCTTTTTTCTGCGAACCTTTGCCCTTTTTGCGTGAAGACATGGAACAAACATTTCTGTTAACCCATATGAAAGAATCCGTGGAAGTCCCATCTGGGAAACCGTCATTCAAACGTCACGCTTTGCGTGGTTTTCCAGTTCGCAGTAGCCAGTTTCTTTGCCTTCCCATCTGCAATAATCGGGTGGATATCTTTCAGACGTCCGTGCATGCCTTGAACTTGGAATTTTACACGAAGTTCAGCGGCTTGGTCGCGCACAACGGCTTCCATCTGCGCTTCGTCAAGTTCGATTGAGGCAAGCGATGAACCATCTGACAAACTGCGAATCATAAAGGTAGAGCCTGAAACGAAGAGTGACGGACGGAAGTCCATATCATCGGGATGGTTCATCCAGACTGATACATCGACTGAAAGCGAATCGCGAATGTTTACTCGGCTAATTTCTACGGTATCAACCATGGCAATCAACCCATCCGAAGTGTTCCCGCTTCTTACACCTTTTTATCGAACAAAGTCGTCACTCATAGGCAATTTCTGTTAGTTTGGGAATGAGAAGTGTCACCGTTACAGTGAGCGTCCAATCGTTACCTGGGTCAGGGTCAGGAGTCCCTTCAAACAGTGGGTCTGGGTCTGCTTGTTGAGCGGTTACCGTCCAGACCCATGTTCCTTGGCCTTTTCGCGTACCCGCAGTATTGAGAAGTTGCTCAAGCAATGCTTCGGCTGAGTCTGAATCGTAGATTCCTTCCTCGCCAGACGGGTTCATGTTGTCCGCAGAAAGCGTGGCTGAAGCAGATTCGTTGGATGTCAAATTACCGCCGTCGGTTTGAGCGGATCTATCATATCGGTCATCAACAATCAACACCCCGAGCGTGAAGTTATCCTGCGGTGCCAAAACATCTTGTTGAAGTTCAAGAAGGCCTGTGAAACTGATGACTCTACCGTCCGCTCCCGGCGTCACATTGCCTTGCCATTCTTGGCCTTGGTCTAGGTATTCGTCCCAAGTGTACTCTATCTCTTTCGATTCCCATGTGACTTCGTACCTTCGTGAGTTCACAACCAAAGAAAACAACTCCGTCACAGAAGATTCCGCGGAATCAGTCACGGTTAAACTGCCTTGAACTGTTCCAGAGCGATTGGTTGGTAGCAAGACGGTTTCTGTTGCCGCATCAACATCGTTGCGCATGTCGCCATCGCCGTCAGTGTCTTCCCCCCAGTCAAGGTCCCAAGCAAACATCAAGGCATCGCCTTCAGGGTCCACACTTCTGCTCGCATCAAGCATCACTGAATCACCTGAGCGTATTGAATCTGGATAGGTGAGGTTGAGTACTGGCGCCCCGTTGACGTTGACGGATGTCGAAGCCGTGTCTTCTCCTCCTTGACTGTTGACGACTGTCAACTCAACAGTGAAAATTCCAAACGTAGCATAGCGATGTGAGGTGAAACCAGTGGTCGTTTCACTGGTTTGTCCATCTCCAAAATCCCATTGATACGCAGTGATGACACCTTCAATGGGTTCGGATTCGCGAGCATCGAAGGTCACTGTTTCGCCCTCTTGAATTTGCAGAGGGTAGGCCGTCATGTTCGCACGTGGGTCAACGGTAAAGTTGAGAGCACCGGTACATCCGGCAAGTAGACTTGAACACAGCAGCAGGGTGACCATGGCAACGGAATTGAGCGTCTGCCCTGTTTTACCTTGCCACATACCACATGCTGAAAACCCACCCTATCTAAGAGTTCGTTAGGAGGCTGAGCCAGATTCGGGATTTTTACGCAAGCGTCACAGGTCCACTTCTTCCGGTATATCACCAAGTACAACAGCTGAATCGAGGTGGTCGCCCAAATCTTCTACTGAAGCGTGTTCAACGACATTGAGTAGAGAATGATTCGATTTTTGGGCTTCTGGTTCAAACAGTTCAGCAATTTCCACAGCCCCTACATCGTAATCCGCAGGTGCATCAGCGATGTGTTCCTGTTCGGCGCGTTGGTCTTCACCCGCAAGTTCAGATGTGACCTGATCAATAACGGTCTGTTGACGTTCTGCGTGCTCTTTTCGCATCTGCTCTTCGAGGGGGTCTGTATACGCGTCAACAGGATGAGAGTCTGCGGCCGGAGACCGAGAAAATGCTCGCTTGAATCGTTCGAACAGTCCCATGCTCAACCGTGGAGGAGGACGCGTAAGTGCTTTGCTGTTGCTTGAGAAAGCAGCGAGATGTTCAAGGGGGGTCAGCGTTGTTGGTTGAGTATGGCCTCGAATATCCTCGACGGTGAGCGCGTGCTCGCCTTTGATTTGGAGACCACAGGAATTTCAACTTCTTCGGACCGAATTGTCCAAATTGCTCTCATCGGGGCAGCACCTGATGGGGAAGCAATCCACTATGAGCGAATCATCAACCCCGGTAGGCCGATACCTTACGGGGCAAGCAACGTCCACGGTATTTACGACAGCGATGTACGCGGCAAAGGAAGATTTGCTTCAATTGTGGATGAAGTGGCAGAACTCATTGATGGGGCGGTCATCGTCGGCCATAATGTTCGGAAATTCGACCTTGAAATGCTTGAAGGAGAGTTCCTAAGGCTCGGCAAGCGAATGCCACGACCAAAAGCCGTCATGGACACCTATGAGTTGGTGCGTCGCCTCAGGCTTCCTCGGCCGCACAAGCTCGGTGCTTTGTGTTCGCGTTTTGGCATCTCTTTGGAAAACGCACACACTGCTGCCGCTGATGCTGCTGCTTCGCTGTTGCTGTTCTGGCGTTTATCTGTCGACCACGCACCTTCGTTTCGACACTCACTGGAAGAACTAGAACGATGGGCCGTTCACGGTAAAATTTCGACAGATGCAAGTCAGTTAGGGCGTGGCCTAGGCGACTTAGAACCACTCGACCAAATCGGTAAAATCCGTAAAGACGGTGAACAATTGATCTTAGCATTTGGCCGTCACAAGGGCAGGGATATTGCTGAAATTCAAACCGAAGACCCGCGCTATATCCACTGGCTCCTCTCAGCGAAAGGCATTGAAGATGAGGCGGCCCGTGATGCGGTTCAAGAATACCTGAACTCAGATGATTGAATGAAAGCAATCGAATACGATTGCACGGAATCCCGGCATGCATGTAGTAACACATGCACCGCAGAATCTCACTCGGCACGGATTATTATTCAATCGATGCATCGCTGTACAGGCGAAGAACAGCAACGCCGAGCACGATTAGCCCCATGCCAATGATCGCGGCTGCATCAAGACGCTGGTCGAAGAAAAGTACCGAAATAAGGGCAATACCAGCGACGCCAACGCCAGACCAGACCGCATAGGCCACGCCTATGGGAATCGTATCAAGCGTAAGCGAGAGAAAATAACCTGCTACGAGATAACCAACAATGACAACAAGTGAGGGGACAAGTTTCGTGAAACCCTCGCTGGATTTGAGCGACGAGGTCGCTATCACTTCAGAAACAATTGCACATCCGAGCAAGACCCATCTGTTCATGGCTCACAATTGTAACTCCCCCAATTTATCATTTGGGAGAGCGTGAACGGAATGGGGGGTTTTGAGCGGTTGCGTATCGATTCCAAAATGCATTCTGGATGGAGCCTCGTAAGGTGTATTACCTCAACGGATTTTCGAACACGATGAAGGGATTAAAAACAAATCAAGTAACCACCATAGACCTAACCCTTGGAATGTTATGAGAGACACAAGCCAAACGCCGATGCCACGTCCCATATACAGGTGGTGAACGCCGAAGAATCCTAGGAAAAACCACAGTACATACGACAAAAGTATGCTTGGCTGGCGGCCATAATTGCCAACCACCATCATTGGTTGACCAGCCATTTGCTGATGCATCATTTGCTGTCCTGCCATAGGTTGGTGATATTGGGGGTTGAACTGTGCTTGAGGTTGTTGGCCTTGCATGTTGCCACCTGTTGTTCCTTTGGGTATTACCGTATTGGTTTGAGAACTTTCTAGGATTCCCATTTGGTAAAACCGAACAGTGGATTATGCATTGTCCCTCTTATCAAAAGAAGGAGATTAGAGTTTTAACTCGCTCACAAGTTCTTCACTGACCTTCCAAAGACGGTCTTGAACAGCCTGGTCATGTGCGAGAGGATTTGGTGAAGGATATGGCCATCCGCCACGAACGCCGTCGCTGTGTTTGAGACCGGTTTGTGCATGATAAGCGCCGTGGTGATTCATTGCTTCATCGGAAAGATCAACGTTTTGCAGGCTCTGATCAATCCGGAGAGAACGGGGCATATTTCGCCGGTTGAAAGCAAGTATATCATCTTCACAAAGTTTGGAAATGGTAAACCTGTTTAAGCTCAAGAAAGATGAGGTTGTACCAGCTCAATGTTGTTTTCAAAAATCATCGAACTGGTATAGCGGATGTATGCTACGTATGTTGAAATGAGATGATAAACCAGCGATGCGGTTCATATGAAACTCTAGCAACCAGTGGCTTCAATCGGTCAAACTTAGGCTTCGCACATGCTGCGCTTTCATGAGTTTGGAAAAGACAGGTGGAATCAGAGCCAGCCAAAACATTCCATAGTAACCAAAGGGGAGTTTTGGGGCTTCGTTGTGCACGCCCAAGCGCTCGTACCGCGTACTGGATTTGAGATGGTGTGAAGGGTGAAGTGGGAGTTCCATCAATGTCCAACGAGAAAGTAAGTGGCGACTCTCCCATGCGTGAGTTGCGTTTGCGCGTTCGTTTTCACCGCGACGCAAGCCGTGATGTTGGATGTAATTGACAAATTCAAGCAGATATATGGCAACGAAAGCCTGGCCCAAAAAAGCAATCAAAAAGGGCCAACCGAGGAACATCAACCCCACCAACCAGGCGCTTTCGAGAAGAAGAGAGTTTCTCGTGTCAACAGGTCGAGCTCGATAGGCACCGCGAATTTGACGCGGAATAGTTTGGAGGATGTGTGCATAGATGCTGCGACCCCAAGGAGAGGATGTCGGATCAACCTCTCGCCCCCAGTGCCGATGGTGTGTGTGGTTATGCTCGGTAGTGAAGTGAAGATAGCACACTGAAAACAAAGACATGCGAGACATCCACCAGCTGGGTGAATTCGGTCGGCGGTGGCCGAGTTCATGTGCTGACACAATGCCAGAGGCACCGTTGCTTAGGCCGGCTGAAAGGATGCCACCAACCACAGGGAAGGTCAATCCGTCGAGTGATATGCGCCAAAGCAGCATTCCCAAAACAACCGGCACAAAGACGGCATGGGCGTGGACGATGAGGTTGTGTGCGCGCCCTTCCTGAAGCACATTCGTGTCCGAAGATGTTCCAAGAGCCACTTCCAAGAGAGGGTAAATCCCCAACAAAATGACCAGCGGCAGGGCCATCCACCACCCGCCAATATACAGCACGAAAAGCGTGACTGCTGGGGTCACGAGACCCCAAAGGTGCGGCAACCACCTATGCTCCATCACAGCATAAGCCGCAGGGCTACCATGTAAAGGCTGGCTTCACTTCACAGAATGAACGGAGCAAAGAAGGAGTTAGGCGTGAGATAGATGCTTGCCCCTCAACGTTCGTTCAGCCACGCGGCTCTCTTGCAGGCATCAGTAACGCTGAAGCGTGTTTACTACCTCTATGGATTCACCCATTCAGTGAAAAAACCATACAAACTCGTCGCGTATGGGCATTAAACTTATTATTCCAATAAAATAATTTGACTGTATGTCTCTGATATTCAGCCGCATCAAGTCTAGCCCCGCAGAAGCACTGCTCATACTTACATCTCTTGTCACATTGGTGTATTCGCTCAATTTTATGTTTGCAGCTTCATGCTACGTAACGGGAGGGGCTGATGGTTGCTTCACCATACTCAGCAACAATACAACTTCCGCAGACGCTGCATGGGGCCAAGGAGCACCTGAATTTGCCTTCAATGGTTTGCTGATGTTCGGCGTGTTGATGTCGACCTTGTTGATTCTCAATGAAGGAGCCAAAGGAAAATGGACAGTTATGCTACCAGTATTGGTTGGTTTCATTGTAGGAAGCCTCGTTCTCTGGACCATGTGGGAAGACAACGGTTCCAGTGAAGCGCCCAAATTCATTACCCCAGTCATCACGCTCGTGTACGGCGCAGCCTACTATTTCTTGATGAGTGAGGACGAGGTGAACGATGGCATGGATGAATTCAAACTGGGCATCGGTGTCAAAGACCCTCTGGCCATCGCAGGACTCGGTTTTGTTATCTTGACCGGTTTGTTCTACGTGGTTCGACAAATCCTCAATCCAGAAACCGTAATTGAAGCGGTTAACGCTGGTGCCCTTGCCGATGGTCTTGGTGCACCTTCGAAGGTCACTGTGGGCTTCTCAGGGGCTCTCTTGCTGACCTATGTCTTGTGGGCGGTTATCCTACTCATCAAGGGAGCGAAAGGGATGTGGCCGGTGGCACACCCACCTCTGTTTGCCTTCTTAGCGGTGACAATTGCAAATTACTTTGCATTTGTATTCGGCCCTGTTAGAGCGTTTACCGAATCAAATCAAATGGATGCTATGGCCGGTCCAATGACCATGCTCGTGTTCCTTTTCGTCTACTTCCGATTGCGCAATGAAGGCATAGAAGACGGCATGACCATGGGCGGCGAAGAGATGAGTGCAAACGCCTTTGACATGATGTTCACCGTGACCACCATTGCCATTTGCGCCGTCTTCTTCGCAGTAAACATGCTTGGTTGAAGTCCAATATCTTCAATCAACCTCGATTGATGATTTTAGGGTCGTATGTCCGGCCATTGGTGACCACTCGAATTGAAAGGGTGTGCAAACGGTAGCCATGTGTCATTTCATGTTCGAATATACTCGACGCCATCCGGCAGAGGCGTCCACGGCAAGACATCACACCAATGTCCAACACGCCATGCCCGTGATTGCGTCATTACAGAGCCCAAAAACAGTGCACCTTGGTGACCGGAAGCCAACACTTCATCGAGGGCTTCCTTGCCCCGATTATCGAAACGAGCTGATTGACGGACGCCCGTAGGCATTGCTCGACCGTTTGTATCGGCGGGTTCACACAATTCCAAAACAGCAGAACCTGTGTTTGAATCGTAATCGTGCAAAAGAACAACAGCATCGGAAAAGTCGCTCTTGTGCAGAGTCCCGTTCTCAGCCCTCCAATTCCACCAATGAGGACACCAGGCTTTCCAGTCGCAAAAGCCCCCACATGAAGCGTCCCCTATGGTCGGCTCCATTGGCAGTGGCGTAGGTACTGTCGCTTGCCACGCAGCATAGGCCTTTTCGAGCACATTTTCACCGTGTGCAGCCCACTTGGAGGCATTCTGAGTGTACCAGCCTTCAGTTCGAACTTCAGGCGCACTGGGGTTGTTAGCAAGCAATATATCGCGGTACATTCGAAGTTGACGGTTGACATCGGTTTTGAGTTCAGTTTCAGGTGTTCGACCGGTCTTCAAGTCAGCGACCAGCCAGCCGACAAGCTCTCCCTCGTCGTTCACATCACCCATCAACAGGTCGAGTCGCCCCATCAGGCGGCCGTCGGAAGTTTTCAGCTCACCTTCAACTGCAATAGCGAGTTTTTGGATTCGGCGCCATAAAGCGCCAGTGATTCGTTCCTGCTCAAGACTGCGGACACCAACATGGTCGAGAAGCATCATCACCGCACCGCGTTGATTTCGAACGGCTTCCTTCCACTTGTCTTCCTTCCACTGCGGCCGACGTGGTGTGGCATGGAAAATCGCTTTTTCTTCCTCCCATCGGGTTTTCAGTACCCGTTCAGCAAACGATGAGAACCAGCCACTTTCTGCATCTTTAATGTGCGATATATCATGAAGCAACAAATCCTCAACTGAAGCGTGAACGGCCGTTCCCAACGAGGCTGCCATACCTGCTTTACGAGGTAGGCCCTGCCTGCTTAACCAGTACATTCGTGGACACGTTTCGTACCTGTTCCACGCGGAAGGAGAAAGCATGTGCGGGCGCGTTTCTGAAACTTTGCCCCGCGTCATACCTCGCCGTTGGGTTCAATCAACATCAATCCACCGCCGCCTACATTTCATGCAAAGTGTTGTATCCTAAGCGGTACAGGCATGCACATGGAACGCCCGAGTGTTCGCTTGAATACCAAGATAGAGACTGAGAACGCAATGGTTGTCGCATGTTTCCCGAGCATCGGCATGGTTTCAAGCGTTGTAGCGCACTTTCTCATTGACCACCTCGATTTAGAATTTGTTGGAGCGGTGGTAGACCCCCGACTCCCGGTCATTACACTGGTGCAAGAAGGAGAGCCGTTACCGGTTATACGAGCCTATGCTGGAAAACCTCAGTGCACAATCGAAGGGTGTGACCAAGTCATTCTTTTGATGAGCGAACTTGTCATTCCCGAACCCTTGGTGAACGATATCGTTTGGGCTATGTTTGAATGGTCACGGGAGAACAAAATTGTTCACGCTGTGGTTATCGACGCATTCGCCAAACAGGGCATGAAGGGGAATCTAAACGGTGCAGAGCCTACTATTGAATACGAAGACACTGAAGGAATCGATGTCGTAGGAATCGGTGCAAATGAAAAAGTTCGTGAGATGTTGAAATCAATGGATATTACGCTACTAAACCAAGGTGTCATCAAAGGCATTAACGCTGCTATACTCAGTGAAGCGCGCCGACGTGGACTCGATCTGATGTCGATTATGGTGGAGGCTGACCCGCGCTGGCCTGATGCCCGGGCAGCAGCAACACTGATTGAAACGCTCAACAAGGTCTTGCCTGCAATTGATTTACCCCACGAACCGTTGCTTGAGGAAGCTGAATTCCTCGAAAGCCAAATCAAATCAATGATGGAAGGCGCTGAAACGAAAAATGAAGTTTCAACCAGCAATTCAATGTACGGATGATGGCGGACTCGTTCGTAACCATCCAAGCACCAGCATGCCCACCCCGAGAATGAGTGCTGTCCCGCTTATGGCGAGTGGAAACAACAGAACATCATCGTAAGGCAATTGAAATGCGTCGAGCAGTGACTCACCGCGAGTGAATGTGCCACCAATCGATGCGGTCAAGAGCATTGACTCGCACGCAGCTATGCCCGCAATGCCATGAACGACGGTACTTTTACCGGTTTGCCAAACCTTCTTGCCGAGACGGAAACGGCTCACAAAGACGCCTATGGCAAAACCCATTCCAGTCATAGAAAGCAACATTTTGTTGACCAGAAGTGGACTGCCCAAACCATCACCCGGTGCTGAAGAAAGACCGCTCAGGATGGCGAAAGGAGTTGCTATGAGTCCGAACGCAAGGGTGAAGTGTGCCACATGGTCGAACAACGGTTTCCAGTCATCCTTCTTGAGCCAACCTAGATGGAGGAAAAGACAGAATACAAAACTCAAACCTGAAACGGAAAAAGATCCGACGACCAATTCTGTTGAGACAACATGGAACGTTTCTGAAGAGGTCACTCCGGCCCACCTCCATATTTCCCTGCAACATAATCGTGCCCGTACCATCTCCACTGGTCTTCGTTCCAGCCGTCAGGCAATCCACCCTCTGGCAGGGGTGCAAGGTCCGAATCCTCGTTTGAATCTGGATTGGGAGTCATATGTTCGGGTGAAACCCCCTCGAGTAGCGAGGATGTTTGATCGTATTTGCTTGCATCATCTTGCAACATGAAGCGAGATTGCAGTGCAAGAATTGTTCCTGCAAGGAGGAACAGGAGGGCTACTGCTTGGAAGTACACTGCCAGTTCATCGACTTCCCACCCTGCTTCTTCGGCCGATAAAGTGAACCAGGGTGTCGTTTGTTCAGGGCCTTCGCCTTGAAGAACGGCCCGCCATTGCAAGGTTGTTGGTTGAAGTGCTGCGGGAAGTTGTGCGCTCCATGTCCCATCCCCAGTCGAATTGACCTCAGCACTCATGAGTGCGCCTCCGTCCGCTTTCCATTGAATCAAAACTGCGTCCGTATGTTCAGTTTGAAGCAACACTTCTGTCGGAACATCCAAAATTCGTTTCGATTGAGGCGTGAAATCTGCTGCGAGTCGTGGAAGGTTTTCTGGCACTTCACGAACGCTGACCTCAAAAGCGGTTGGCGTGACACCAAAGAAAGGTGTGGATGAACCGCCGTGATGAAGCGCGGCATAGAATTGAGTTGAACCAATATCAGCTGCGCGAACGACCCACGATACGCTTGTCTCGGTTTGGCCGTTCACCAGCGTCTGCTCAAGATAATTCACTGCCCCACCGTTCGAATCAGAGAGAACCTCCCAGCCGGCGTCACGTGGCGTGTCTGAATGCCCAGTCGTGTCGGTCAAAAGAAAGAAGCCAACCACACCTGTTGAACTCAAAGAAAGATTGGTTGCTGTCAAGGTGAGTGTGGTTGGAATTCCAGCATAAACAGTTTCAGAAGAGGAGAATTGAAGCGACGCTGTTGAAGTTTCATTGAGCGCTGCATCTCCGTGGCAAGCGCCACCGCACTGCATATCTCGGGTTGCATCGCCGTTTCCACCGGGTTCTGCTGCACCATAGGTCGAACCAAGAAGGAACATAAGAAGCAAGGAGACCGTGCAAATACGCCGAAACAGATTCAACTCAATCCCTCCGAATGAACGCAAACAAACCGATACTGACGCCGAGCAACAGAACCACTGTGCCCGTTACCAGTCCACCGGTTGTTGAAGTGCTTGATACCTCTTCAGCAATGACTTCAACTACGACGATTTGTGGGGGCGAGGTCCCTGCCAGTAAGGCCTCATCATTGAGTAAGGGCTGAATTGAGTAGGTGTTCTCGCCTGCGAAAAGCGGCTGGTCAGTGAAGAACATATCAGAGGTTGTAGCGACTGCAATACCATTGCGTAAGACCGAAAAATTCGCATCGGGGCCATCCCACGACCACTGCAAGTCAACGGTTCGACCATCTACACTTGATGTCAGTTCCGAAACTTTTGGGCCTTGAACTGCAAGCAATTGGACATCTGATGTCCCCGTTCCTCCCATGTCATCAACAACAGTGAGCGTCAATACCGTGTTGGCTGTAGGTATCATCGAAACTTCCATTCCCGAGGCGCTACCTGTAATGCTGTCCGTGTCAATCCAACTCCACATGTACTCGACCAGTGTCCCGTCACTGTCGCTGGAACCGACTGCGGTAAGGTCGACTCGCTCGCCAATCCAAACCGGTTGCGTCATCACCTGAAGTTCCGCAACTGGTGCAATGTTTACCACGGTAGAAGAGGTCACCGCTGGAGCGCCTTCCAACTGCTCATCGTCGTAAGGTATCACCTCGACCGACCACGTCTGACCCGGACCCAAATAGTCTGAAGGAACTGCTGTTGCGTTAATCAGTGTGCCATCCAAAAAGCCGTTACGATACCAGTTAATGTGCGTTTGAACGTCGTCCTCGTCTACATCAGCAGTAGTAATCACGAGGTTGAGTGTATCTGCAGAAGTGATGTTGTGGGAAAGAGCGGCCGTTGCAGTTGGGGCACTGTTGAGAATGGATACATTCGCAGTGAGGGCGTTCAAACTCTGGGTGCTACCATCTCCGGCCCGAACCTGAACCGTCCATACATCGCCTTTGGTTGTGGAAGAGGCAGGGAGGGTGGTAAGGCCAGTGAGAGACGATTCCAAAACGCCATTACGTAGCCATGTAATTTCAGAATTCGATTCTTCATCACCATCAACATCACTCATGGTAAATTGCATCGAAACATCTTCAGTTGTGAATACCTCACTGTGGCTTAACGAAACCGATTCCGTAATCGGGAGAGTGTTCTGAACTGTCAGTTGGTTGCTTGTGCTCCAAGTCGACCATTCGGTTCCGTCATTCACGCGAACTTTCGCAAACCACGTCTGCCCTTTCTCAGTAAAACTTGAGGGGATTGTGTGGCTGTTTTGAGCGAAACTGTATGCTGCATTGTTCACAAACCATTGAATCTCCATGTTTGCCTCCGCATCGTCATCAGCGTCTGTATACGCGTATGATACTGAAAAATCGTCAAGTGTCGTAACCGTCAACGGACTTAATTGCACGTTGGATGCCGATGGTGGCGTATTGACTTCTCCGCCACCAATCGATACTGCTTGTGATGAAGCCCAAGCTGAAACGTCTTCCGAATCGTTCGCTCGGACTTCAACAACCCATGAATCACCGTCGCGTGTGGCATAGGCGGGAAGCGTCTCAAAACCGTTCAATTCCGGAACCAAAACGCCATCCAAATACCATCGAATGTCATATGTTACTGCATCGAAATCTGCATCAGACGTGGTGCTGCTGAACGACAGCGTGTCATCTTCTGTGGCTGTTGAGGGTGAAAGTATGGGCGCGCTCGTGGTGGGTACAGAATTGGCAATCGTCAAGACATTGCTCAACACCGGAATCCCTTCATCCGTGCCGTCCGAGGGCGTCACCGTAGCATTCCATTGTTGGCCTTTGGCAGTGAGAGACGGAGAAACCGTTGAGCCGGAAAGTGATGTTTGCTCGACACCGTTCTTGTACCACTGGATTACCGTACCGGATTCAGGGTCATTATCTGGATCTGAATACGAATATGTCAACAGAAGTGTGTCAGATGTGGTCGCTCCGTTCGGACCAAGCATGAGGTTTGATACACTCGGTGCAGTATTTTGAACAGCACCAGCTTCAGGAATTTGGAACGAAAGCGTATCCCAACGGTCACCATTGTTGTTGTTGCTCGAATCAGAAGTCATGCCTGCGACCGTCATGAGCGTGGTGCCTGAACCAGACGAAGGAGCAGTCCAATCGAAGCCCCAAGAGCGTTGGCTACTGCCCGTAATGGAGTGCGTAGCGCTGTCTTGTGCAGAATTAATGTTGACTGCAAAACCAAAAACGGAGAGTGTACCCTTGTCTACTTCTAGATTAAAGCCGCCAGAACTCCCTGACACGCCATTGGTCACAGAGACTGTGAGTGAATAGGTGGAGCCGGCAGTATACTGCGCTGGATGGCCGCTGAGCGACACGGTCGCTGCGGGCGTTCCGGATTGTGAATGACAACTGCAGCCCGTGCTGTAATTGTGCTTTCCATTCGAACTGCCTTGGGAGAGGGGGACCGTCCCAAGTAGCATGATGAGGATCAACACAACAGCAAGATGCCTGCGATTCATGACGCTACCACCTCTTGAGCAGTTATCAAAGAGTTGGTCTCAAGGTTGTCCCCTCGCCGGGTTTATTCGAAATCAAAAAGCGACGGTTGGGTGTTTTCATGACCTGCATCACGCTGCGGCAGGGCGTCGTTGACCGGCGTAGAAGAGTCGGTCGCTGAGGGCAGTTTGAGGGCGTTTTCGAGTTGTTCTTCAGTCCATATCAGAACACCCAAAGTTTGTGCTTTGGTCAGTTTCGAACCTGCTTTTTCTCCTACAACCAAAACACTGAGTTGCGAAGATACACTGCCAACAACCTTGCCGCCAGCGGCTTTAATGGTGAGTTGAACTTCTTTACGTGGCCTGTTCAATGAACCCGTAAGGCAAAACGTCATTCCGACAAATGCGCCACCAGAAGCGGCTTTCGGCTCTTCGGTAAGTGTGAGTAAATTTGCAAGGTCAAGCAGCATTTCTTTTCGTTTCGAAAGACCGTCGCGAACGAGAAGCGCAACCTTCTCACCGATACCGTCAACTGTACACAGTGAACGAATCGCTTGGTTTTGTGCGTAAGGCTTGCCCTTTTCATCAGCCAATGGCCCAAAAGCGGTATCGTCCGACGAGGCTGAAGCATCATCGACCCATTGCATGAGTGTATCGAAATTGCCGGCGTGTTGAGCAACGGATGTTGCCAATTCAGGGCCAATACCCGGCAGTCCAAGCGCATGAAGGAATTTACCAAGTCGTAATGTCTTGACTTTGGCTAATTCATTGAGTACATTAAGCGAGGATTTGGTTCCCATTCGTTCAATGCTTTCCAATTCGGCTTGCTGAAGTCTGAACAGGTCTGGAATGCTCGCTATGAGATTGAGGTCAAGCAATTGCTCGACTAACTTTTCACCAATACCGTCCATTTCAAGCGCTCTGCACCAATACAAAATCGTGCGGCTTGTTCGTGCCTCGCACATCAAATCGTTGCATCTCAGAAAGGCACCATCTGTATCGAGTATGCCATGGCAAGCTGGACATGTTGAAGGAATGGGAATCGTAGTATCGATTGGTAATTTGCCTTCAAATGCCGTCCCATCTGCATGGAATCTCCCCTCTAAGTCGCGAGGCTGAGCTGGACCAAGCCCTGACTCGATTTTCGGAATAACATCCCCCCGACGGACAATGAGCACTTTATCACCAAGTTTGAGATTCAGCCGTTCAACTTCACCTACATTGTGCAGTGTCGTGTTTTCGACGGTTACACCGCCAACTGTTTGTGGGGCAATACGAGCAACAGGTGTGACTGCGCCTGTACGTCCGGTCTGCCAATCGACATCGAGCAAGACGGAGGTCGCTTCTTCTGGAGGAAACTTCCAAGCCAAAGCCCATCGAGGGTGGTGAGCGGTTGAACCCAAGCGCTCGCGTTGCTGTAGGTCATCAAGTTTGAATACGATTCCGTCAATTTCAAAATCGTACGAATGTCGTTTTTCACTCCATGCTTTCGTGTATTCAATCATTGCCTTTTGGGGATGTTCTGCATCGAACACACGCCACGGTGCGGGCTCAATACCGATGGTGCTTTTCAGCAATTCAAGCAGTTGGCTGTCGTACTGAGCATCGGGGTGTTCACGAACAAACTTGACATCATAGGCGCAGAAAACCAAATCTGAGGCTTCGGCCTTACCGTCACCGTGTTTTTGCCGTAAAGCACCGGAACACAGGTTCCGTGGATTCGGGGATACATCGCTGTATTTGTCTCGAAACGTCTTCAATGGCATGACAACCTCGCCCCGTACATGGCAATCCACAGGTATGTTCAGTCTTGACGGGATGTTCGCTATTTTGCGAGCGTTAAGAGTTACATCTTCACCTCGTTCGCCACTTCCACGAGTCGCTGCCCTGTGCAGATTTCCGGCAATGTATTCCAACGAGAGTGCAGAACCGTCGAGTTTTGGTTGCGCCAGGTACTGTTTCCCACCAGAGGTAGATTGTGTGATAAAATGAACGATGTCAGCATCGGTCGTACCCTTATCCAGCGAACGCATCGGGAAACGATGTTCAACTTTCACAGTCCCAGGCAAGGGTTCAGGCCCGACTTCATGGAGTACCTCATGGTCAGGGTCCAGTTGCTTTAATTCGTCCCAAAGCGCGTCAAAAGCAGCGTCGGTAATCTCGGGTGATGACCGGTTGTAATACAGTTCACGATGATAACGAACCGCATCGGCCAACTGCTGAATACGTCCCGTATCGGCCATGAACCATCACCTCCGCCACAGGCTATGAACATCACGAAAACTGCAACCCGAGCAATTCAACGCCGGGCAGTGGGCAACGGGTCATCACTGCCTTGGTGAGGATTCGAAGATGAAGTTCTGCAACCACGTGGACGGTGGATTGGAACATATGACCCGCATGCACATTGTTGTCGTCGTCCGACCAGCAACAGTGAATGTGTGTGAATGCTTTTCCTTCCTGTGTTCGAGCAATATTACCGGACAAACTCACAAGTTCAGAAGGTGATGACAGTTGACGTCGCTGGTAGATTCCTTCTTCATTCATGTACCCGTACACATTGTCACGAGTTCGGCCGATGCCACTGGTAATTGCCGCAGCATCAAACCCAACTTGATCGGCTAAAGATTGCAAGGATGTGTGCAGTTCTTCATTTGGGTCAATTCGTACGAAAAGGTCTTCACCGCTTTGTGTCCATTCCATGAAATGTCCAGTGCAAGGGGCTTATTGAGAATGACCCTATTCTTGCTCGGAAGCAAGAGGAGTGTTCTCAATCCATTTCTTTTCTTTATCCAGTGCGAGTTGGATTCGTGAACGGGCGACATACAGGTCACTCGAAGAGCCGCCGAGTGGAAGTGGACCAAACACACCCCAGCCTTTGCGTAACAACATGATTCGGCGTGCAGGTTGTCGGTGTTGAAGTCGCAAGCGTCGCCAATCGTAGCGTTGGCCATCAGCAAAGAGATGTGTTCGAGTTACGGCATATCGCTTCGGAATAAGCAGAGAGATGAGGTGCAAGGACAGTAAAACATCCCACACCACGGCGTACCAAAAACTGGTTTCAGATGCAGAGAGTAAAGCCCACGGCAACGCCATCATCGCAGCCATTGAAGCAAGATTCCCCCACTGTCGAATGACTTCCTGCGGGCCTTCACTTTTCCAAGCAAAACCGCCGTTGCTCAACTCCCCGATTGTTGGGATATCGCTACGTTGCCGGGTGAGCCAAAAAGCATCCCACAACACGATAAGGCCGAGAACAAGAACGGCAAATAAAGCGACGGTGTCGCTCGAAAGAAGCAAATCTTCCTCTGCCATTCTAGCACCTCAAAGATGGCGTTCATCAACCGAGGTGAGTTCTCCACCACCGCCGCGCTTAACACGCATCATGAAAACAACCAACCCGCCAAGAAGGAGTACAATAAGGAGCAGTGTACCGGTCGAAAAATCACCGGATTGTGCTGAAGTTCCGCCCTCATTTACATCAAGAATTCCATCATTGTCATCGTCAATATCGGCGACGAGATAGGTTTCTTTCCCTTCAGGACATGTGACGGTGTTCGGTAATCCATCGTTGTCGCTGTCAAGCCAAGCACAGGGGTCAACAGGCCAATCATCTCGAGTGTCGGGGTAACCGTCATTATCGTCGTCGGTATCCTCGCTGTCGGGTCCACAAGGATAGCCAATAACGGCATCAAACCAGACGCCAGTTGACTGTGTGAACGTACATGTACTGGTCCAGTCACCATCGCTGTCCAGTTCAGTTATCTCGAAATCTACAGCATCGCTCGTACTCGCTCCGAGTGAATCGGTGACTTCCACTTCAAGCACATACAGCCCGTATTGCAAGTCGGTGATGTTGTACTGTGGCTCGTTAGGGCCTCGCATGACTTCCACTCCTGAAGAATCAGAGATAATCCAGACGAGGGTGAGTTGTTCAGCAGAATCAAGGTCGTCAGCGTAGGTTGCAGCCGCAAGAAGATGAACCGACTCCATGACGCGCTGCCCAGAATACGGCTGCGTAATCTCAACAGTTGGTGGGGCATTGGTTCGCAGAACGATGTCGATAATCGAAGACATGTCTTCGGTAATGTTAACCACTACTACAGTTGAAGGTAATCCGTCTGACTGCGTCGATATTGAGAAGCTTGTCAGCGTTGAACGTGTACCATTGCCTGCAAAGGAGATTGGTACCTCAACCTGCTGAGATATACCTTCCACCGTAGTGGAATACGCCGGAGACAAATCAAGCGTATCCAAGGCGAACATGACGGCGTGTGGTTGGCCGTTCAATGTCGCATCGAGCGTAAATGTCTTCCAACTTCGCAGTTCCGCGCCGTCATACATCGATGGATCTTGAGTTTCCGTGTCGATTAAGTCAACGGTCATTGAACCGGATGCTGAATAGATGCCGTAGGTTATTCCTCCTTCGACCCGCACAGGGTAATTCTCAGCGGAGAGAACCGTTGAAGTGGTGATGTCTGGGTTGCGGACAATCAGCGGTGCGACTGACCCCTCACCCTCGTCAGCGTGAACATCTATTCCAACAGAATATGAAAACGCAATCATGTCAACAAGAATCAGCGGGTCAGATGTACGTCCGTGGTGACTGATGAATGCTGTACCGGAGCCTAGCCCATTAAGAATGATACCATCGATTATGCCAGCAGAATCATCAACATCAATGCCAGGTGAGCCGGTAAGTTCGATGGTTTCCATATGAAGCCCCTTGCTGTTCATTGCAGCAATACCGGGAGCAGAACCAACCGTCCCTTCAAGCACTGCAACTGTGAAATCTGCATCGATTGAATCAAGAGCAAGAATGCTCCCTGCACCGTTGAACTGCGTTGCATTCACGTCGTTCAAATGCCCGGTGACAGCAGTTAAATCAAACCCTGATGACACGTCTTCTCCTACATGGATCCCATCAATTTCAACGTGGATTTGACGCGCCCAAACGCCGATACCATTGCATGACCGAAGTTCTACATTTTCAAGCGTTAGAATGGTAGAAGATGGGAATGCTTTGATGCATCCGTCACCTGAATCGTACAGTTCAGCGTTCTTGAAAACGACGTTCGCTTCCGTATTCGGGTCGATCATGACGAGTGCATCTGAACCTGAAGACCGGGCCATGGTGATTCCATCACCAATGAACGAGCCTTTACTTTGAACATAAAGAGCTGGGGATGCTTCGACAAGTGTTGTACTGGACATGTCGATCATTGCGGTTGGACCAGCCAAAGCAAAACCTCCCCAACGAGAACCAAGCCCCGTTGATGAGAGGGTTGCAGCACCTGCATCAATTCGCCCCTCAACGCTGATTTGGCTGCCGTCGGCAATTCGAAGGGAAACGCCGTCGTCAATGGTGAGCGTTCCTGAAGCCTCAACATCTAAATCTCCGTCTAGGAAATATGGACTCCACTGCGCTTCCAAAATCAGCCAATTCGACAACGTTCCGGGCTCGATGGTCGAAGCCATGAATGTGTGCTGTATGGCAGAAGTTGTGTCCCATGTGATGAAATCGTAAAACGAACCGATTTGCAGATTCACGCTTTTGGTTCCACCAAGAGTATCCGATGCATCATCCACAGCGCGCGCGACTGCCGTGGTCGACACTTGTCCGTCGCTATCCGTTGTCGTGATGGCGCCGTCGATTGAAATGGTGGCTCCTGCAACCGCCAAGCCTTTATCCAAAACGGTGATTTCAAGAGAAGATAGGAGTGTCAATTTCGCACCTGTTAAAGCGGTAACTGTCCCCCCAACCCGACCATCGAGAATCTCCACCTCACAACCCGGTTGAATCAAAAAATTACCGAGAATATCTACATTCTGTGAAACCCGAGTTGTTTGACACACCCATGCGACGTCAGCATCGACGATGAGCCCCACGCCACTTTCAGACTGGGAGAGCGTCGAATCGATACCAAGCGAAACTGAGGCGGCTTCAATCGTCGAAGCTGTTCCAGTCAAACTACCGGTTCCCTCGATGTGTATCTCGCCATCGGATGGCAATTGCAGCGTTGTATCGGCTAATTCCAAACCGCCCCCTGTAGCAACAGTGAGGTCTCCGGTTAAGGCGTGTGGTGAGCCATCAGGCCTTGGCCCGAGGAAGACATATTCACCGGCACCGATGGTCCAATCTCCTTGAGGGATGACCGGAACTTGGACCGATTGTCCCATCTGAGAGCCATAGAGTGTCACGCGAACACCCGCTCCGAGTAACGTGACATCAGCCGACGAGCCTGAGGCCATCAGCGGAAGGGTAGCCGCACCGTTCGCATCGCTCATGATTACAAAACCGTGGACATGTATGGTCGCCATCACGGGGTTACCGGCTAAGTCAGTGAATGTCACCGGCGTCTCCTCAAGGTAAGATGACGATGAAACAGAAATGGTCGCTGTTGTAGTGCCGCCGTAAAGTAAGGTGCCATCGCCCAGTGCATCCGAGGATGAGGCGAGGGTGTTTTCTGGTTGAAAATCTCGAACCGTTGCCGAAGATTGTGTGCTGACTTGAAGTGGAACCGTGTGCGTCATTGCCGACCAGTCTGTGAGATGGAGTGTCGAGGCGGCTTCCATGAAAACACCATCCGGGTAGGCGCGGGTGAGAAGGGAATGGCCGCTGAGCGAACTTTGATCCATTGAGATGCCAACACCTTTCCCATCTTTGACCGAGAAGGTCCCTCCCATAATCGTGGCATGGTTCGCTTGTATGCCGTTGCCATACTGAAGCAATGAAAGTGATGTCACGCCAATGTCAGCATACCATGCAGCAAGTCCCAAGGAACTCGTATCTTGAGCCATGTAGGGTTTACTTGCCGATATATCCGACCATGAATGAGAACCACCGAGCAGGTCAAAAGCAGTGGATGTCGCAGATGTTGTCTCTACCGTAACAGAAGCAAAAGT
>JAKMGM010000163.1 GCA_022424925.1 Candidatus Poseidoniaceae archaeon
CTCGTCAGAAATTTCTTCAACAAGTTCTGGGTTCTGTTTCACTTCGGCAGCATCAGGATTCGTCCATTGAATGGTTTCGTTCAGTTCGGCGGCTTCTATCGAAATCGAATTCATCAGATTTTTGATACTGTGGAATTGCCCCCAATCTCGTTGTGCTGTGAAAGCATCAAGGGTTTCCATCGTCAGTGAAAGTGAATCTTTCTCCGTCATGTCGTGCAGTCACAGAAGTCGCTTATGAACTTCATAGTTCACTTACGCGCTATTGCTTTCTTTGCCGCATCGACGATATAGCGAGCAGACAGATGCATTACTTCCAACATCTCATCTGCTTGTCCGGATTCTCCGAAGCGGTCTTGCACTCCCACCATTTCAAGTGGGGCGAATGTATTTTTGACCAGATGTTCAGCAACAGCACTCCCTAAACCGCCGATGACATTGTGATCTTCCGCAGTAACCAGCGCTCCACACGTATCAACGAGTTCATTGACGAGTTCAGTGTCGAGCGGTTTGAGCGTATGCATGTCGATCACGGTTGCGTGTATTCCCTCTTGTTGCAAAAGTTCAGCAGCGTCGAGTGATTCAGAAACGAGTACGCCACATGCAAGAATGGCGACATCAGAACCTCGCTTGAGTGTAATTCCTTTACCAATTTGAATTGATTCTGGGTCGGTATCATCGTACAAGACGGGTGTTTTGTTTCGTGCCGTTCGCATGTAGGACGGGGAATTGGTTTGAGCAAGACGCTTAGTAAGAATTCGTGTGCTCACGTCATCGCTTGGGTGCAGAACAGTGACGTTCGGTAAGGTTCGGAACACTGCCAAATCCTCTATTGATTGCGCTGATGAGCCATCTGTACCGGTGTGAGTTCCGCCATGACTCCCGCAAAGGTGTACCGCTAAGTTCGGACGCGCCACTCCGTTTCGCATCTGCTCAAATGCACGTTCAGTGAAAATTGCAAACGTACTCGCAAACGGTATGTATCCCGAAGCGGCTAACCCAGCACCGACCAGCAGCATGTTTTGTTCACCAATACCGCACGAAATTGTTCGGTTTGGGTGTGCCTTTCGAAAATGCAACGACTTTGTTGATTTTCCGAGGTCAGCCTCCAAAACAACCACCTTGGGATTCTCTGCAAGGTCGAGGAGTGCTTGTCCGTAACCGTCGCGGGTCGCTGCCATACGCGTCATGCTACCACCTCACCGAGTTCGACCATGGCTTGATGAAATTGTTCATCGTTCGGTGCAGCGCCGTGAAATGAAGGGTTATTCTCCATGTAAGACACGCCAGCCCCTTTAATCGTATGCGCTATGAGTATTGATGGGCCGTTGCAGTTTTCTGGCGCCTCTAAGAAATCCAAGCCTTCCATGACTTGCTCCATATCATGACCGTCGATTTCTTTTACATTCCATCCAAAGGATTTCCATTTTGCAGGAATGTCAAACATTCGCATCTGTTCTTCACAGAAATCATCGTTTTGAATACGGTTACGGTCGAGAATGACCTTGAGGTTTCCAAGTTCATGGTGCGCTGCTGCCATTGCAGCTTCCCAGACGCTTCCTTCTTGCATTTCCCCATCACCGATCATCACAAATGCTCTGCGTTCGCTTCCATCAAGTCGTGCCGCAGCAGCACAACCCATTCCAAAAGAAAGTCCCATTCCTAATGACCCGGCTGAGAAATCTACACCCGGGCACCACTTCATATCGACATGTCCCTGGCAGACTCCACCAAGTACTCTGTAGGACTTGAGGTCTTCATGGGCGATGAATCCCATTTCCGCAAGCACTGCATACATGCCGGGTGAAGCGTGTCCTTTCGAGAGTATGAATCGGTCACGGTCTTCCCAATCAGGTTGTTGAGGACGTACACGCATACGTGTGGCGTACAGCGCTGCAATGAGATCGACCTCAGAAAGCGAGCCACCCGGGTGTCCTGCCTGTGCTCTGTGCACCATCTTGACAATTTCCACACGGCATTTTCGTGCGAGTTCTTCCAATTCTTCTGTAGTCTTCGACATTGCGTCACGCTCTAGTGCAGTGCCTTGGCGGGAGACCTTTCATGGTTTTCATCATATTCGGATGAAAACCCGTGCGGTTTCATCTCAAGTTCTTGAGTTTGAATGCATTGATGAGTTTTCTCACCGCGTTCTCGAGGATGAGAACCGTTTCAGTAAGAAGATGGCCACCTTTCGGTAACGCTCGAGTTGCAAGCCAAATGAACACCGCTACAAACCATCCAAAGAAGAGGAGTGATAATACATCATTCAGCGTAGTAATGCCGAACAAGATTTGCAGATTAATATCACGTACTTTCAGTACGGCAATCAGTACACCGAGCAGAGATTCTCCGGCAATGAATCCGGCACCAATCAGCACACCGCGATTTTCCACCTCTTTTGCGGCACGTTTCGCATCATCAGATGGCTCTTCTTTGAGTGAACCATCAATACGAATGTAAGCTGCGCTGAGTGCGAAATAGGAGATTATACCACCAACCATTATGGGCACTGAAAGCGCAAGAGGAAGATAGATACCAATGGCGACGCTCATAACTGGCATTCGGAGTACTATCAAAACAACAGCGATGACCGCACCTAAGAGAACCATTTCGATGTTGAGATTTCCACCAAACGCACCTTGAACAATGGCACCAATAAGTTCGGCTTGGGGAGCGAACAATGCGTCTTCACATGTCGGATCGTCAGGGAGTGGGTTGCGTATACAAGCCGTGTTTGAAATTCGATAGGAATTGTGCAACAATTGCAGTGTTGGGCCGATGATAATGGCACCAGTGATGACGCCAATAATCTCAGCTGTCTGCTGCCTCCACGGCGTTGCGCCAACCATGTGGCCTGTCTTCAAATCCTGCATCACATCGCCAGCGATGGCTGCAGAAGAAGCAACGATTGCCGCAATAAGTAGAGTTGCGAGCATTAATTCTTCAGTCGCTAAACCGAGGAAGAAATCACCAACGACCCAAACCAACGCCACTGTAAACAAAAGTGTTGCAATGGTCATCCCCGAAACCGGTGAGTTTGAAGAACCGACCACACCAGCAATGTACCCTGCTACTGCAGCAAAGAAGAAGGCGACAACACCGAGGAAAAGGGCGCCAGCAATAGCGAGAACAAGTGAGCCTGTTGCCCACCAATAGTACAGGAAAGTGAGTGCTACCAGAACCCCACAGAACATCAAAACCTTATCCAACGGCAGGTCAATTTCCGTCCTGAGTAGTTTTTCATTTGAACTTTCTTTCTTTTTTAGAGCCTTAGAAAGTCCCGTGAATATGGTTTTTCTCATCGACCACAGGGTGTATATTCCGCCAACCACCATCGCACCTACGCCGACATACCGTATCTGTGATGCCCACAGCAGGTCAAAACTTGTAACCAAATCCGGTGCAACAGGCCATCCGCGAATCAAGCCGTACATCGGCACGAGAACGAGAAATCCAATAACGCCACCTAGGAAGATAAACGATGCAATCCGTATACCAACGATGTACCCTACAGAAAGTAGGGCAATTGAGAGGTCCATCCCTGAATACAGCCGTGTTCCGGCAAAATCCCAAGCCGCCTCAACTTTGTGATGCGTTACTTTGAATCCTTTCACCATGAGGCCATAAATGGCGCCGATTCCGAGAGCGTAAAGAATCGCTAAGGCACCTTCACCACCTTCTTCCCCGGCCACCAATACTTCCCTGCATGCCACTCCCTCGGGATATGGTAGTGCCTCTTCGACGATGAACAACCGTCGCAAAGCAATGGTGAACATCGTACCCAAGAGCCCACCCAGCAATGCAATAATCATGGTGTCAAGCCATTGAATGTCGTCCCAGATTCCGATAACGAGAAGTGCAGGAACAGTGAAAATGATTCCTGCCGCAAGCGATTCGCCTGCACTTGCCATCGTCTGTACAGCGTTGTTCTCAAGAATAGATACGTCATTAAACAATGTTCGAAGAATAATCATCGACATCACTGCAGCAGGTATGCTGGCAGAAACTGTCATTCCGGCATACAGTCCGAGATAAGCGTTGGCAGCCGTCATGAGTATGCCGAGAACGATGCCAACGATGATAACACGTAGAGTAAGTTCTTTTGGGGACTCAGAGGCAGGGATGTAGGGCTCACCTGCAGCGCTCATGAGCAACCCTAAGAGCGGCAGTTGTTCAATTCATCGCTTCTATGCAGGGGAATACCACCACCATTATCATAAGTCCACCGCAGTACGAGAACTCACTTACGTCGTGTAAGTGGGGTGTTGATATGGAAAATTGGCATGACAAAGACGCTGAACTTGTTCTGCACAACCTCTCGACGAACGTTGACGGCCTCTCTGATGAAGAGGTGGTGAAACGGCGTGAACAATACGGACGAAACAAACTGAAAGAGCCAGAGAAGACATCTGCTCTTTTGCGATTTTTATCACAGTACAACGACCCTCTCAATTACCTGCTCATCGGAGCGGCGCTCCTCGCCTTGGCCATCAACCCCGACCACCCAGGTGATGCAATTTTCATTTTTATTGTACTCACTGCCAACGCTACATTTGGCTATTGGCAAGAAGGTCAGGCAGAACAGGCCATGGATGCTTTGAAACAGATGGCAGTCTCTACATGTGTGGTTGTACGGAACGGAGTGGAGTGGAATATCCCAACACCGGATTTAGTTCCCGGTGATATTGTCAAACTGGATGAGGGACTCAACGTACCTGCTGACATTCGAGTGATTGAATCGTACCAGTGTAAAATTGACGAATCTTCGCTTACAGGAGAGTCCAACAGCATTTTGAAATTCACTGAACCAATTCCTGCATCGACACTCCTTGCAGACCGTAACAACATGGCCTTCATGGGTACATGTGTCTCGACAGGTAGGGCAGTCGGTATCGTTGTAGAGACTGGAATGACAACCGAATTGGGTCGCATCGCAAGCAATATCGTCGATGCTGAAACGCCTAAAACACCGCTTGAAATGAAGCTCGAATCGCTCGGCCGTTTTTTGGGTTTCATTGCGCTTATTGTTGCGGTTCTGCTCGTGTCCATCGAATTGCTTTTCGCCTACGGTGCTGCAGATGAGAACCTTCGCGAGGTAGCCGTGGATCAGTTCATCATTGCTATAGCCATCTTCGTAGCAATTGTCCCGGAAGGTTTGCCTATTATTCTCGTGATAACGCTCGCTCTGGGAATGCGAAACATGGCGCGTCACAAGGCCATTATTCGACGCATGAAGGCTGTTGAAACACTCGGTTCAACCACTGTAATATGTTCGGATAAAACTGGGACGCTCACCAAGAACCAGATGACGGCTCGCCAATTCACTTCTACGTACGGCACATTCACTGTTTCGGGAGAAGGTTTCACACCCGAGGGTAGTCTTGCATTCAACGGCAATGAGGTGAACGATGAAGGGATGAAAGATCTGCAAAGTGATCTTGCTTTCCGCCTGACTGCGGCTTGTTTGTCGCTCTGCCACAACTCGCAAATTGCGAACATTGACGGGCATTGGCAGGCAATCGGAGACCCTACCGATTCCGCATGCGCAGTTCTCGGATGGAAAATCAACGGCGATGTCCGTAAATTTTCTCAGCGTCACTCTCGTCTCCATGAATTCTTCTTCGATACGACTCGAAAGCGCATGTCAGTTATACACGAATACGAAGGTGAACGTTGGGTCTTTTCAAAGGGCGGCGCTGGTGGATATCTCCCGATTACTGACTGGAAAATTGAAGACGGGAACATTGTTCCAATCCAACCCGAAGATATTGAGGCAGCTTCGAAGGCCAACAAAGAGATGGCCAAGAAAGCCATGCGGGTTCTCGCTTTGTGTGCCCGCCGCCTGGATGATGACGAAGACATCAATGATATCGACGTAGTAGAATCGAGTTTCATTTTCCTCGGACTTGTAGGTATCATGGACCCTCCTCGTTCCGAAGTCAAGGATGCAATCGCCAAGTGCCAACGCGCTGGGATCCGAGTCAAGATGATTACGGGAGACCAACAATATACCGCTGAAGCAATCGGCCGCGAACTGGACATTACAGAAGGTGGTATGCCTCCGGTCAATGGCGGTGCTTTGATGGAAATGAGTGATGAGGCCGTTGCAGAAGCTGCTACCCAAGCCAGTATTTTTTCCCGGGTCACGCCAGAACAGAAAATGCGTATCGTTTCCGGATTGCAAGAGCGAGGTGAAATCGTTGCAATGACTGGTGACGGTGTTAACGATGCACCAGCGCTTTCTCGAGCCAATATTGGTATTGCAATGGGAATTGCTGGAACCGATGTTGCTAAGGACGCAGCCGATATGGTTCTCCAAGACGATAATTTCGCAAACATTGTTCATGCTGTCGAAGAAGGGCGTAAAATCTATCAAAACATACGTAACTTTGTTCGATACCAGGTCTCTACCAATGTGGCTGCAGTTGCGCTGATTGTCCTGTCAACATTGGTTTTACCTTGGGAATTACCTTTGACCGCCACACAAATTCTGGTCATCAACATCCTCATGGACGGTCCACCTGCGGTAGCCTTAGGGGTCGAGAAGAAGCACGGCAATGTTATGTCGCGACCACCTCGACCGGTTAACGAAGGTTTACCAAATTTCAGGGATGTCGCCCTCATCTTTTGGTTGGGTGCGATAATGGTCGCAGGTACCCTGACGGTGTTCTACCTTGCAGGCGGAGGTTTGGACCCAACTTCATGCGACACCCTTCCTTTGACCGATGCTGACACGTTCAATGGATTTGATGTCCAAGCATGCTTGGCTGGTGACGCCTCAGCCATGGCGGATGCAGAATCCTATGCTGACGAGAAGTTCGCCTATGCCCAAACAATGACCTTTTCGGTATTCATTCTCTACCAGTTGTTCAATGTCATCAATTGTCGTTCAAGTCGTGACAGTGTATTCAAACTAGGAATATTCTCGAACAAAGCGATTAACCTCGCCATACTGATTTCACTTGGTCTTCTTTTGTTCTTCGTGCAACTTTCCAACTTTTCGATACCCATAATCGGCTTGGAAATTGGAGGGCTTCTCAGAACAGTGACGCTTGGCCGTGAGGATTGGTTCGTCATAGTATTGGTTGCTTCAACGGTTTTCATTATCGAAGAATTCAGAAAGCTCATCGTGAACTCACAATTTTTTGCTGTTCAGTGACACATCGACCCGTGGACTTAACCACATCTTGAAAACCATAAGTCGACAGGGTTAGTTATGCAGGCATGGGAATCCTCAGTTTTGAGTGCTGGTTCTGCCTCAGACTGGCGTGAGCAATTGCCTGCGCTTGTAGGTGATGCTGCGTCGTGGAGCGCTCCATTACGACCCATAGCACTCAAAGTCTCGCGAGGTGAACGCCTCTCGCTTCAAGATGGCGTGGCACTCTACAATCATCCAAATCTTTCAGAAGTTGGTCGTCTTGCACACTGTGTGCGGACTGCTCGATTTGGTTCGTACGCTTTTTTCAACTCGAACGTTCACGTCAATCAAACCAACATCTGCGTACTTGCGTGCAAGTTTTGTGCATTCCGTCGATCGAAAAAGGCCGATGACGCTTATGCCTTGGATGTTGAAGCATACATCGACGATTTGGCCCAATATGCTGACCATGTAGACGAGGTGCACTCTGTAGGAGGACTCCATCCCGATTGGGATGTGGCCCATTATGCTGAGTTGTTCAGAGCCTCCAGAGAGCGTTTTCCACATGTTGCCATCAAGGCATTAACTGCCGTAGAAATCAAGCATCTTTCGCAGTTGTCCAACATCTCATTCGCAGAAACCCTTTCTCAACTCAAAGCTGCTGGCTTGGGTTCTCTTCCAGGCGGTGGCGCGGAGATTCTCGATGATGATGTTCGTGCCATCATCTGCAACGGCAAGGAAAGTTCTTCGGAATATCTCGAAATACACAAAACTGCTCACGAACTTGGAATCCCTACAAATTGTACGATGCTCTTTGGAACAGTTGAAAACCTCGAACAGCGGCTCATGCATATGATTCAACTTCGTGAAGTCAACGATGAAACATCTGGTTTCCAATGCTTTGTTCCCTATCCATTCCTTCCAGATCATTCCCGTTTACCCGAGGCTCAACTCGCCACTGGCAGTGAAATCCTCCGCACCATCGCTGTTTCACGCCTCATGCTCGATTCCATACCTCACATCAAGGCGTATAGGATGAACATCGGAGATGAACTGGCAGAACTTGCCCTCCAGTACGGTGCAGATGATATCGATGGAACAGTCCAGAAAGAATCAATCATGCACCTGGCCGGCTCGACTACACCATTAGACCACGATCGAATCAGACTTGCACGATTGATTTCCGATGCTGGGTGCATTCCTGTACAGCGGAACACGACGTACGAGCGTTTTGAAATCTTTGTACCCCCCGAGCCAAAGCCTCGTCGAGGATTGAAAATGGCAAGCCCCTGAGGAATCATAATGCCAAAACCGTACTGGATGCGTACCATTGGAAGAGTAGCGTTCCTTAATTGCGACCCGCTTTTTTATGACTTGGAAACACATTGGAATGTTCTAGCCGCCCCTCCTGCGTGGCTTACGGGTCATCTGCTTCGAAAAGATTGCATCCTTGCACCAATTCCTGCCGCGGATTATGCGCGTCACGCTGATGAGCTGATATTGCTCCCAGACATTGGAATCAGCAGCCGTGGTGAGGTTGGAAGTGTGCTTGTTTTCGGTGAAATGCCCCTCTCGGAAATGAAAAGTATTGCCCTTCCGACAGATTCAGCGACTTCGGTTCAACTTCTCAAACACTTGCTTCAAAGTCGTGGTTTAGAACCAACCTTCCAAACAATGGGTCCGGACCTCGATGGCATGTTAAAGCAATGTGATGGCGCTCTTCTTATTGGGGATAGGGCACTTGAGGGTGCTAAACAGCATCCACATTCGGTTCAACTTGATTTAGGTCAGGATTGGCTCCGCCTGACTGACAAACCAATGGTGTTTGGCGTATTTGCTGCACGCAAAGATACACCTGTAGAATCATTGCGCGAAGCACACAGTGTTCTCAAAGAAAATTTGCTTCAGTTTGAGCGGAGTCATGATCGAAGAAACCAAGTTATTGAATGGGCAATGACGCGCTCAGCCCTCGACTACGAACGTCTTGACCGGTATTTTGGTGAAGTATTTAATCGAATGGATGCCGAACACCTTCTCGGTCTTCAAGAGTTCCTCATCGATGCCTGTGGTCTTTCGAGCGGTCCTGAATTCGCTTGGTGAGCGTTAATCTTCATCAGATACTTTGTCGGAGTGCGTGACGACTCTGCGTGTCTTCACTGGCTTAGGTGACGCACCCTTCGTAATTTTTTTCCGAGCAGCCTTTTTCTTTTTAGGACGTTCATCGATAGGTTTGATTCCGCTGTCCAGACGCTTCCGTTTTACTGTCGTTATCGGTCCTTCAGCAGCGACGGCACGTGATACCGCTTTTCTTCGAGATCGAACAGGAGAGGTGTTGAATTCCTTCGATTCGTTCGAGTCTTGACCCTCCAAGTTTGCTGAAAGGGTACTCGCTTCTTCGATGGGCTCTTCTGCATCGAACTCCTCGCCATCAAGTTTGACTTCATTCATGCTTGAATCACCACTGTCCTCTTCCTCATCCTCATCCAGGTTAAGTTCGAGGTCAAACGAATTTTTTGTACGAAGTACGGCGATGGCACCGACAAAAAATGCGATAAGCACCGGGAGTATGAGTAGAGGATAATCGTCGAATGCTTGTACTATTTTGGCAGTTATGTCCGGTTCTTTAACGACGGATTGCTGAAGAGTGATATCCAGTTGCCCTTCACTTTTCCACCATGGAGAGTAATAGAACTGGTTTGTTGTTGAACCGTCCACTGTTACATCGATGGGGTGGAGTTCCGCAAGGTGCGAAAGTGAGGCATCCGTAGCCGTTGGTTGAGATGTTAATGTGAATTGCAACGGATAATCTACGACTTCACTGAGATTAAAATGTACTGAATAGGTAATGGCGACATGCGTTTTCTGATCGTTTTGGGCAATGTACGCCATACCCCTATCGACGCTGCATGCTACAGTACCATCTGTGAGTTGTCCTGAGGAGAGCTCTATGGCATCTTTCCAAGAACCGATGTAATGGTTCAAGTTCATGTTTTGGCAGGCGACATTGGCAAAATGTTCGGCTTCTGCTTCCGTTAGTTGCGCGTCAGCAACCAGAGAACGTCGAGACAGATTTCGCAAGGCGGAGGATAATTCAATGTCCAGTGTAATCGTGTCTTCGAGAATCATCGATTGCGATTCGAACCACACCTCAACTTTCCTAATTGTGTTTACATCTGGATTCTTGCTGCATGCTTGGGTGAACGTTTCACAATTGTTGTCACGTGGATCCGGTATCGCATCACCATCGTCATCATCATCATATTCATCGGGTATCTCGTCCCCGTCTAAGTCCGCTCCCAGCTCACCTTTTCCCTCAGTGGGTGCAACGGCGCCATAAGCAACGATGTGTGCCGAATCAGACGCTACATAGGCCATTTGCCGCGTCCCAAATTCGTTTTCTGTTATGTCAAAGTCTAATCCTTGGTGTGCCATGTACGTTGAGACGATATCTCCAAGCGTCGATGTATCGAGAGTGACAATCCGAGTCGAACTGCCCGTTTCCAAGAGGTGGATTTGCCGGTCGTCGTTCGACCAGTGAAGCGTCGATGCACCGTCGAATTGACGTTCAATAATTGCACCACCCTCAAACGACCAGATTGCGAGTTGACCTTGTTCAGTCAATACAGCAAGGTGTTCGTCATTTGAATCAAACTCGGTTGATACAATTTTTGAGTCATGATTCCATTGTTTTCCAGTTGGGTTGCCGTCGGCCGTCCACATAACGACTCGCCCACCTTCATCTCCGGTCAAAACATAACTTCCAAGTGAGGAAAAATCAATTGAAGTTATTCTGCTGTTGTGCTGACCGTTCAATGTACGCTCTACCTCCATATCGGAAGTGCGCAACAAATCAATGCCGTTGTTCGAGTTCGGTACGGCAAGAAGATGCCCGTCAGGAGACCATTGAATGCTCAACGATTGTGAGTTAGCTCCGCTTTGCTTTGAGGTCAATGTCATCGTATCGACATCGATTATTTGGATGAGATCTGTATCCAGATTTGAACCGGACATTGCAAATGCAAGGAATCTTCCATCCGGTGAAAATTGGACATCGAGAACATCATGGTCGACTGGAAAGGATGCAATTCGCTCAAGATTTTCGGTTCCATGAACGGCCACCATTCCTTCGTATCCGCTTGCGATGAATGAACCATTTGGATTCACATCCACCGTTCGTGACTCACGTGCGTCGGGGGAAATGGTAACATCGAGGTAAGAGATGTCCGAATACTGAGCCGCAGCAAAGGATGTAGAACTGAGGAGAAATACAAGAACACACAGAAGCGCTTTCGTTCTCAACACCCCCCGTAGCCTGCCCATTGGAAGAACCTACACTCGGTGAGGTTTGAATACTTCGCGTAGTTCTATGCACAATGCTTGTCATTCATGCGGTTGGTTCATCAAGGTCGCGTCAGTCGGCGAAACATGGTGGCTGAGTTACCTCTCGATGAAAACGGAAATAAGATTGTGCGTATTGGGCATTCTCCGGACCCCGATGATGCATTCATGTTTCATGCGATGACGACTGGAGCCTTCCCAACGCCGGGTTACAACTTCGTCCACGAATTACAAGACATTGAGACACTTAACCACCGTGCGATGAATTGCGAACTCGAAGTTTCGGCAGTCTCGATTCATGCCTTTCCTGAAATCTCCAAAGACTATTCCCTCATGAATTGCGGAGCGTCCATGGGCGAGGGATACGGTCCGATGGTCGTTTCTCTTGCAGACGTGCCTACCGAAGAGGTTCGTTCCTCCACGATTGCAGTCCCTGGTCTCAAGACGAGTGCTTACCTCGGTCTACGTTTGGCGTGGGGTGATTGTGACATTGCAGTCGTTCCATTTGATGAAATTATTCCGCGAGTACTTGACGGTACATACAAAAGCGGACTGATTATTCATGAAGGTCAATTGACCTATGTCGATCACAACCTGAAAGTCCATGTCGACCTTGGTGTGTGGTGGAATGAACGAACGGATGGGTGGCCTATGCCTCTTGGAGGGAATGTTGTACGACGTGACCTCGGTCAACAAGTCATGGAAGACATCACAATGTATACCAAAAAAAGTATCGAATTCGCCCTTCAATCGCCAGATGAGGCGCTCGAATTTGCGAAGAAATGGGGCCGTGGTATTGATGATGATACTAATCGCGAATTCGTCGGTATGTATGTGAATGATCGAACCATTGATTACGAAAAGGAAGGTCGTTCTTCCGTCCGTCAATTCATTCGTGAAGGTCAAGAAATCGGCATGATTCAACAGGACTTTGATACGAGTGCAATGGTTTTCATTGGTTCGAATGAGTGAGCACAATGACCATTGAACAAAGGAAGCCGGCTGTGAGCCAATTTGGTTCGGTTGATCCAGCACCACCGGATTCTTCTGGTGATGTCTCCACTTGGGCTGCAACACTGTGCAATGAGTCCTTGCCGATGTTCCAACGGATGCGTAGCGTTTTCTCACTCCGAAATCACGGTTCGAACGAAGCGTGTCGAGCACTGTGTACGGGTTTTTCAGCAACAAGTGCTCTTTTGCGTCATGAATTGGCCTATGTCCTTGGACAGATGCAAAACGACACAGCATTGCCGTCATTGATTGAACGTTTGAGTGACGCTGGTGAGCACATCATGGTTCGGCACGAGGCTGCTGAAGCACTTGGTGCGATTGGTAACTTAAGCGCCAAACCAGTGCTCGAGGAATTTTTGCATGATGAAAACCCTGAGGTCGCTGAATCTTGCGAAGTAGCCATTGATTTGCTCAATTGGTGTGCTACAAGCGAATGGGAACAACTCGAATCGTGACATTTGTTACCTCAAGTTCAAAGACTCAACCTACTACGCATGCACAGAGGGATTCGATGCCACACGACCATATCACACTTGCCCAGGCTCCAAACGGCGAAATAGGTCCACGTTGTGAATCATGTGGCATTCGCTTGACTTTTGGAAACGCCATGGCTGTTGGAAAGTACTACATGTGCTGGGAACATTATGTGGAAGCAACAGGTGCAGACACATCGACAACAGTTGGCGAAGCAGAAGAACGATTTTGGATGAGCGAATGATTCGGCTTGTTCAATAACCCTCACCTGCACGGTTTCACTGGGGCATTCTATGGCTGCAGGTTGGGCACGATTTGCGCACCGTTTTGGAACCTATTATCGAAACTCCGATTTTTGGACCCCTCCTCGACTCAAAACTCGCGAGTGGATGTTTATTCCCTTTGGTGGAGCACCACCAATTCGTCACAAAGGTTTCAGCGACATGAATTCGGTTCGTCAATTCATCACAGGTCGGTCAATGCACTCGTGTTTCTATTCGACTGCTTACTGGGAACGCCCATTCGAGATGAAAATGTCAGACAAGAATTGGCTTGGAGCTGACCTTATTTTCGATTTAGATGGTGACCATCTACCCGGTGTCACAGACCGTGACTTCCCTGGAATGATTAACGTCATTCACGAACAAGCATGGTCGCTTTGGAATGATTTTCTCCAACCCGAATTCGGATTCGATGAAAAATATCTCCAAGTTACTTTTTCTGGCCATCGTGGATTTCATCTGCATTACAGAGACCCCTCACTTTTTCATTTGGATTCAGAAGCTCGTCGTGAGATGGTATCCTATATCCGAGGTGAAGGTGTTGATGTTAAAGGTGGATTAGCGCGTTACCACGATTTGACTTCCGAAGGTTGGACAAGGCGCATTCGTGACGGGATGGGGGACATGATTGAGAAACTGCGGTCAATTGCTCGAAAAGAACACGGGTTTGGCAATGTACTTGAACAACTTCATCAAGGACTTTTATCCCAGTCGCAGCGAGAAGGGCGAACATCTACCAAGGGAAAAGTCTCTATTCAAAGCTTGGCTCAAGTCGTCAATCATGATGCACGAGCAGAGCGTTTGCGGAATGGCAGTTTCGGTGTTCTTGAGAAATATGAGGGGTTATTTTTAGACCTTCTAAAAACCGACGCATCAGTGGTATTGGGTTCTGCTGGTGAAACGGATGAAGTGGTAACCATAGATGTACGAAGGCAAATTCGCTGGCCAACTTCTTTGCACGGTAAATCTGGAATGCGAGTCAGCGAATTCCCATTGAATCGACTCGACCCAGATGGTTCGAATCCGTATTCTCCGTTGCACGAAGCGCTAGCCCTCAGCACACAAGATTTGTTGGAGGTCGAAATGATTGTCGATGATTCCATTTCTCAATTTGGTGAGCAACGATTTGATCATCAAACTGGTGATCGTTTTGAGATACATGAGGCAGGTGCAACTTTCCTTGTTTTGAAAGGGTGGGCAAAAATTGTATCTTGACATCGTGTAAAGAATGCCGAACATCAGTTTTCTTGTGACGATTAAGAGGTAAGGTTCAAGACTTCATCCGCATCCAACGGTTTAGAGGTGAACCACATGGGTCTACGCAAGGGCAAGAAAAAGAAGGGACAAACCCTACC
>JAKMGM010000001.1 GCA_022424925.1 Candidatus Poseidoniaceae archaeon
TCCTTGATCTTGATAAAGGCCTCATAACTCTCAGACACGAGAGCTTCTTCATTGCTCTCTACTTCATCCATGCCTGCTCCAATGGCCCTAGTTGGATTAAACTTACTCCGGTAGGATTCTCTCACCGTGTGGAAGAGGCGATGTTCATAAATTTCAGTTGCCGATAGAATACAAGAAGGATTCACCATGGTTTTTGCAGATAGTATTCCAATGCGAGCACTTTTTTCGATATTATTCATTTCTGTAATTGTCGTTACCAATATTCAACATGAGGCTGTTGTATCAGACCCATTCGACCCATTCACCTGTTTCCTCATCTCGGTAATACCAAGTCCCAGAATCAGCAGGATATTCGATTGTTTCATATCCATCATTTTGCTGACCTTCAGCATGAAGTGGAGGCAGTTTCGATGTTTCATTTGAAGTGGAGAATGAAGACACGACTTCATCATAAAAATCCTCACCGTAGAAATCCTCATCATCTTCATCAAATTCTTTTTCCAAAGCCAGTATTCTTCTTCGTCGAACAAAAAGCAAACCGATGAGGCCTACGAAAAGTACCAGTCCAACTGAACCGCCGATGTTCATTGAGCGTGTAGAGAATGTTTCAGATGTTCCTTTGGTTTCTATTGGACAACCGTGAACATCATCGTCACCAGATACACCGAACGTTTTGGGACATTCATCTTCAAAATCAATAATCCGATCCTCATCGTAATCATAGGGCGTAGAGTAGCACATTCCATATACGAATTCGATGAAATAGTACTCTGCAAAGTCAGTGCCCGGAGTGCTCATCGGGTCGAGAGGGTCGGAGAGACAGGGAGAACCCGCTTCAAAGCCAGTTTCCTTCTGGTCGAGCCATCCGTCATTGTCGTCATCTGTATCTTCGTTAAAAGAGATGAGATAATCCGGTAATTGTATATTATCGACGCGATTTCCCTGGCCGAGAATCGTTCCATAAAATTTCAACTCGTGTTCACCAGCGGATACATTGATTGTGAGTGAATCATAATATGAGAGTTCTTCAGTCGCACATCCGTAGTCGACTGCCACGTTATCGAGGAATATTGGTATGCATTCCACCTCACCATCACCAAAAACCCCATCAGAAATGTAAACATCAAGGGTGACTGAACTCTGGTTCAAGGAAGAAAAGGCGATTGAGAAATATCCTGTATCCGATGCCCACATCCGTTGAGAAATGCTGTATTCTCCACTGATGGAGCCCGACGATACGACCCAAGGTGCATAATCCGGCATACAAAATCCGATGAGATCTTCTGCGCAATGGACGCTTACTCCATCGTAATCACCACTTTCAAAATCAATCAGTTCGCCTTTGACAAAACCTTCAACATAGTCTGCCAAACCGTCCCCATCCGTATCAGCGTTCCTCGTATGGTCAAACGGCCATGAATCATCTTCATTGGAAACATTATCACCATCGATGTCCGAGTCAGAATTATCTCCAATGCCATCAAGGTCAGTATCATAGGTTTCTGTTGAGTCATTCGGGAATGTATCGTTTTCATTTGCAACGCCGTCACCGTCGTTGTCCAAGAGATCATCACATCCGTCTACAATCCCATCGGTGTCGACATCGATTGAATCGTCATGTCCTTCACATTGGTCGGAATTGTCACCGTATCCATCGAAATCTGAATCCGTTGTCTCCGATGCGTCGTTCGGCAACGCATCTTCGTCGTCACCAACTCCATCCCCATCGCTGTCGTCAACACAACCATCGAGATCGGTATCAAAACCGGTGGAATCATTCGTTGGACATTGGTCCAAGTGGTCATCGATACCATCACCATCGCTATCATCATAGCATCCATCACGGTCGATATCAAAACCTACATTCCCTTGTTGTGGACAAGCATCCATCAATGAACTGATACCATCGCCATCAAAATCGGGGTATTGAAGCAATGTGTACCATGCTGTCGTTGAATTATTGGCTGACGAGGCATACGTCACATGTATGTTACCGTCGAATCCGAGTATCGTTTCAACCCCACCGCTTAAATGGCCTGAGGAATTAATTTCATCAAAAATCCAGGCCATGTCAGAAGTTGAATACGCATAGAATAATTTGCCGTAGTCAGCGTCATAATACGTCACGTGCAATCGATTGTTCACATCCAAAGCAAGCGAAGAAGACCAACCAGTATTGCCTTTCGATGCAATGACCGATGTGTTCCACATATTCGTATCATCGTAAAATGTGTATTTGAGATTTGAGTTGATGGTGTCGGAGTGTACGATGTGAATCCCATTGTTGGAATCAAATGCAATTACAGAATCTACTCCAGTTCCAGATTCACCGTCAATTCGATGTTTATCCCAAGAACCGAAATTTCCGGTAGCATGCCATAACCCGTCTCCCATAGACGAGCGAAGGACATGAAATGTCGCGTGGACTTTATCGTTCGAATCAATCTCGATGTCTGTAGAAAGTACACCGCCAAGCTGCTCACTTCCGTCACGGTTCACCAAAGCGTACGCCAAGAGTTCTGTATCCCAAGAGCCATCCACAGAATTTGAATTTGTAGCATAATACAAATGACGTGAAGAGTCATCATACCATCCATCATAATCATTATCGGTATACAAAATATGTACATTGTCGTTTGAATCGATTGCGATGGAATTGGACATGCCACGGTCTCCAGATGTGTCAATTGCAGTGGCTACCCAATCGCCGGATACATCGGTGAGATACATGAGGTCCATGGAGTCTCCAGGATCATAATACGATATGTGAAGGTGGTCATTTGAGTCAATGGCCATGTCGTAATGAAAAATGTAACTTCCCTCGACCAAAGGAGTACTTACCCACTGTCCACCTTTGTTCGTAGCGTGAAGGAAAGATGTTGAATTGTCCTTAAAAACGACATGTACGTTGCCTTCTGAATCAAGAGCAATTGCCGAACCGAATGAATAGTCACCTTCCAAAATAGATTCGGAACTGTTTGAATAGTGCTCGGCATCCACTGATTCAGTAGAGAACATCGTGTTGATGTGCAATTCAGTTCCGCCGATATTCATCAAAGAAGGCGAAGCAGAAGTTGAAAGCATCAAAATTAAAAAAACGAGGACAGCTTTTCCTCGCTTCATATGCTGAGTAGAGTGAACGCCATTTATAATTCAGTAAGTGCAATCGAATACATGCCATTCTGACCCACGAGTGAAGACAAATCTGATTTGTAAAACAATCAAACCGGCGTTAGTTTGATGTAACGAGGCACGATGGAAAAGTGTGGAAGATAAACCGTTTTGGGAGCGCTCGGAAGTCGTTGAGCATGTCGACAAAAAGAACGATGAAAGAGCGACATCCGAAGAAGGAAGAGCATCTTCATCCAGCGCAGACACTCGTCCTGTCAACCACGATATGGCATCGGAACGCCATCCGAACAACGGCTTCAGTTGGAATCGTGCCATCGTTTCATTGCTCGGAGTATCGTTTATTGCGTGGACTTTGGTGCTGGTTCCGGCTCAACAGATTATCGATAGTTCGGCCTATGCCGACGAAGCGAAGGCGTGGCCAACAGCTCTTGTTCATCACGAAACTGAACTTCAAATCTGGAGCGAAGAAATAACCTGCAATGGGGAACAAACTGGGTCCTGCTACCACGATTATTTTGTGTGGGAGGTGGTATTAGAATGCTCGCTGACCGTTGAAGAAAACTACGAATGTGGCCCAGATACAACCAATGGAACGTTGGTCACAACAGTCGTCGCATGCGAACCGAACAGTGGTGTTTCATCACTGTACGAAAGTCATGTTGGGCGAGGGCCGATGCCAAATCCATGTGGTTTTCTCGACAACATCGGTGGATGGGGCGCTGATGGGGCTGACAGTTTCCCAATGCAGTACTATGATAATCGGTATGATGAATATTGGGACGTCTACGATTCGGAATGCAAGTGGCAAAGTGAGGCGAACGATGAGCCGTACTGGAACTGTTACTATGATGATGGAGCATACGATACCTGGTGGCATCACTGTGAATTTGACAGCCAGCACGCACTCTGGTTCTGTATCGACGCCTTTGGTGAAGCGGCATCGTCAGAAAGCAATCAGAACGCTTCGGAACGTCCGAACGGTTCTGCAGAAGCACTTCTTGATTCCATGTCGTCTAACGCTCTTGAAGTTCACTATGACCCGGAAGACCCGTCGCGTATTTTCATTGGCGACCCGTCAGCTGAGCCGTCCAATTTTTCATCGTATGCTCTCATAGCAGTCGGCAGTCTTGTTGTCTGTATTGCTGTGGTTGTGTTCCTCGTTCGCCTCATAACTTCGTCTCGGCGATAGAACATTCACAGATTAGGAATTGGCTTTGTGCCTGTTCTCTTCCCACTTTGTAGCAGCATTAAGAATTGGATGAGTCATCAGTGACGGCGTCGCTACCTGTTCGAGTCTGCGCTGACACAGTACGCAACGAGCGTTCACCGACAGCAATCATTGTTACACGGTCCGTTGCAATGTTCCTGTATTCACCTCGTTCGATATCGTGAACGGTCTTGAGATGGTAGTCCGATGGGTTGTACGGCAAACCAGCGTCAGCGTTCGTGTTGCTTTGGCCTCCATCGGTACGGTTCAAGATTCCATCTCGGGCAAGCATGTTGCGCAAGTCTCCATTGCGCTTCTCAAATTGTACACGAACAGTTTCATTCGGATTCTGATTGAACATGTCGAGAACGTGTGCCTCTGGAAGAAATGCCCTTCCGGAGGTTGAAGGCTGGCCAGGAACGTATCGTTCACGTCGGTGCGCAGGCGGCAGTACTGCCCTTTGCTCGGGGGTAAGAATGGCGTGAAGCGTTTTAGGAACGGCACCAAGCTCGAAGGTTTTCGAGCCGAGCAGCAAGACCATACTGGCAACCATATCGGTATGCAGCGGTTTGGTTTTCGAACGTTTTGAGCGCACGCACGCATCGGCATTGTTGAGGTGAATTGGAAGGTGATTTTTTGAGAAACGGGTCTTGATACCGAGGTCGATGCGTGCGGCTTCGAGCGGAAAAATTTCGATTGTTTGTCCATGTATTGTGCGTTGAAGTGAAACACTGGTTCCGTTCGAGTGGTGAGTCCAAAGCGTAGCCTCTGCGATTTTTTGGCACCATGCCAGGGCGCGTTGCACTGCTTCAAGTTGGTTCGGTTTGGGCTGTGTAAGAGAGAGTTCTCCAAAAGGGGTTGAATGAATCATGAGGCTCCATACATATCGACTCCACATAAGGGATGTCGCATCGAGACATATGCAAGAGGTACGGTTTCCGTAGAGGGTTCGATGGGTGTTGCGTGATGTGCACCGAACACAGCCTGTATGCAGTTTGCTTACCTTGTTGGCTCGTCAACTGGTTTTTGCAACCGCTGAATGGTCTGCCATGCGCCACCGTTGTGTGCTTCTACACCTGCCTTTCGCAACATTTTGGCAGCCCTGCCCGATCTCATTCCGCTCGCACAGCACGTGATGATGACGTTCCTTTGCTTTTTCAGTGAAGCGATTTTTGATTGAAGCGACGGTAGGGGAATGTTTCGCGATTCTGTTGCATGACCGCTGCTGTATTCACCCGTCGAGCGGACATCAACGACGATGGCTCCGTCTTTCAGCAAACCACGAATGTCGGGCTTCCGAGATGAAAAGAATTTCAACAGGAACGACATGATTCCACCTCAGGGATAGACGACTGAATAGTTGGCTGCCTTCCAGCCTTTGATGCCTGAGTTGAGTTCAATGATGTTGGTGAACCCGAGGTCGAGAAGCGTTTGAGCAGCATCCTGGGAACGGTTTCCGCTCCGGCAGTACAGTAGGAGCAAAGATTCCTTGTCTTCGGGCAATTCATCCTCGCGCTGTTCAAGTTCATCATGCGGGATGAGTGTGGCGTTTTCGAGGTGCCCATCCTGTTCCCACTCGGCAATTGTTCGGACATCCAATAGCATTCCATCAGGGTAGTCTTCTATGGCTTGCGCGAACGCTTCGGCAT
>JAKMGM010000006.1 GCA_022424925.1 Candidatus Poseidoniaceae archaeon
TGTCACACCAGCAATTGATCGTCCAGTAACGAAACCTTCACCTGACAACCGTCGGTAAAGGCGAGCAGATTCTTCCTGCAGCGGCTTTGGTAGGCCAGAATGGTCGCGGATAAACTGGTTCGCTTTCACCAAGTTTCGCTCACGACTCTTTCGAGTCTTCGAACGCTCGTCAATGACTCTTCGTCGACGCCATTCACGGCGAGATTGAGAGGAAATGCCGTGACGTCCTGCACTGCCCGTGTTCAAGTCACGAACATCAATGGTCGTGTTCAAGCCTTTGTCGGCAAGCGTGTATGTCAACGGTTGGCCGACACGTGATCGGTCTTGGCTGCGGTCGCGGTTGGTCCACTCAGCACCTGGGTCAATGACGTTTTCTTCAACAACGAGACCACAGCTGTTGCATGTGATTTCTCCTCTGCTGTCGTCCATTTGCCAGTCAGTTACGCCACAGTCTTCACAGGGTCGTGTGTGTCCTTCCAGTGTTCTTCGGATGTTGTTGCCTGTACGGTCAACATCTTCTTGCTTTTTTCGTTTTGGCTTATCGCCTGAGTTCCCTTCGGAATATATCGTCATCTTGTTAACCTCTTGTTACATAGTTGTCATCCGAGGTATATAAATCCCAAGAAGGGATGCTCGCCGTGGCTGAAACTGCGTGAAGCAATTTTACACTGTGGTGTCCGTGGCTGTCAACAAACACTAATCACGCTATACTGAATATAAACTGTTGTTTCTCAACCCCATTAGAGGTTTGTTGATGATGTGTTATCAGTACCACCCTTGAACATTCGAGGGCAAAACGACCGTATGTTCCCGTTTACCATGAGGTCGAATCAGGCAGAGGAATCGGATAGTTCAAAGACGGTACGCGAGGACACCGTCACGAGGAGACTCGTATGCCAGCTACCGTTGTTCTTGGAGCCCAATGGGGAGATGAAGGAAAAGGAAAACTCGTTGACCGCATTGCTGAACAGGCAACATGGGTTGTTCGGTTTCAAGGTGGCAACAATGCAGGACACACCGTTGTCTTAGGCGATCAGGTTCTCAAATTCCATCTTTTACCTTCAGGAATCACTCGAAAGGAATGCCACCTCGTACTGGGAGACGGAATGGTCATTGACCCTTGGGTTCTTGATACCGAACTCACCGGTTGGAACGATACGACTGGTGAAGACCCTCGTGGGGAACGATTGTACATCAGCGAACGAGCACATATCATCTTGCCATTCCATCGATACCTCGACAGTCTCGACAAGAAAATCGGCACGACAGGTCGAGGTATTGGTCCAACCTATGCCGACAAAATCAATCGGATTGGTCTGCGATTTGGTGACATTGCCGAGGTTGTCAACGATGAAGACTGGGCGGCATCGACTGCAAATCGGATGAATGCGTCACTCATTGCAGCAGGTTCGGACGAGCGAATTACGGTGGAGGAATTGCAAGCCGATGTGGAATGGATTTGGAAAGCGTACAGTTCATCGATTCGCAACACGGGTCTTATGCTCGACAATGCACTCAAACTCGGCGAGCATGTTATTCTCGAAGGCGCTCAGGGTTGTCTACTCGATATCGACCAAGGGACATTTCCATATGTCACGTCATCAGTCACTTCACGCGGCAACGCTTCTCACGGAGCAGGCATTCACCCCGGGCATGTGGATGAAGTCATTGGCATCACGAAGGCCTACATCACACGGGTCGGGCACGGAGCAATGCCGACCGAACTCGACGATGAGGCCGGTGAACACCTTGGAACGGTCGGTCATGAATTTGGAACCACTACCGGTAGAAAGCGCCGTTGCGGATGGTTTGATGCAGTCGTCATGCGGCACGCCAATCGAATCAACGGATTCACGGGACTTGCCCTCACCAAACTCGATGTCCTCGGCGGCCTTGACGAGATTAACATCTGCGTGGCTTACGAATTGGATGGACAAGAGATTCTCGAAATGCCCGCAAGTGCCACGGCACTTGAACGCTGTAAACCGATTTACGTGACAATGCCTGGCTTCCCTTCGCATTCGCTCGAAGAATGGCTTGGAATCGCAAAAAGAGCCAATGACAACGGCATGGGATACGCTGCTTTACCCGCAGCAGCTCAGCAATACATCAAGAAAGTGGAAGCCATCGTCGGCGTCCCCTGCACAAGCGTTGGTGTTGGTCCAGACAGAGATGCAACCATTGATGCTGTTTGATTTGAGTCGCATCGGGGTGAAGACTCAAAAAGGATTGACTCGACGGCGGGCTACAGGGGCGTATAGCTCAGTTGGAAGAGTGCTTGGTTTGCAACCAAGATGTCGTGGGTTCAAATCCCACTACGTCCACCACCCTGCTCAAAGAGTCTAAACTCCCAAGCGTCACAGTTGGTTTGCACAGTGGATTGTGTATGAATCGTGTGTCATTCGTCACCGGGGACTTCAACACGACCATCACCCATTTTGGCAAACCTACCTTGTTCCCTCGGGTGAACGATATCCGATGCACCCCATGACCACCCTCCAAATTCAGTCCGTTGATAGTCGGAAAAGGCCTGATAAATCTCCTCTTTGGTGTTCATGACAAAGGGTCCATGCTGTACAACTGGGTCTCCAATCGGACGACCTTGAAGGATAAGCACCCGGACATCGGCCTCCGGAGCCGATACCTTCGTTGCCACATCAGCGCGAAGTTCCATGCCGTGTTTGGCTTTCAAGCGCTGGCCGTCCACGACCGCTTCGTGACCGTTGATGTGGTACATCATTCGATTGGCACTTGAAGACGCCGTGGGTAGGTCAATGCTTCCACCCTTTGCGATGCTGATGATGAACAACCCCACTTCGTTTGAAGCGTCATGAGCCCAAGACGCCGATGGAGGCGCGGGGGCAGCGG
>JAKMGM010000017.1 GCA_022424925.1 Candidatus Poseidoniaceae archaeon
CAACGATTCTCATGTCCGTTCAGTATCAAGAATCGAATGTTGATGAGCGAATATCGTACCAACTTGGGCCTGATGATTCCCGGTTCGAAATTATTCAGAAGTTTGACCCGGGCATGAATGTCCATTCGAACGTCACGAACTTGGACGATTCACTCTCGATGGAGGTTGTTGTCCTCATGGTCGATATTGCCCCCCCGGCAATGGAAAACGGTTCCATCGATTGGAGCATCGTCAAGTCGCTCGGTGAAGTTCACGTTATTGAAGCACAGTCAACACTTCAACTGGTGATTGAGGCACCGATGGTGTTTCACTATGTCATGATGCACAACCCGAGTGAAAATACGACTGGAGATGTGATTCAAGTGCGAGTGCTCAATGACTACCACCAAGACTTGATGGGTCAAGCCATTGCCCTTTCATTGACATCGCTGTGGATGACTGGGTTTGTCATAAATCGCATTCGACGATTGAAAAAATACGGCCGTAAGTTCTACGATTCCACACCGTCTCATCTTTGGGAAGACGAATGATGTGCAATGAGTGTGTGTTATGAGGGTCAGCCTCGTGGAATGAACAATGGCAGAAGCCGAGCGGTTGGTCAGTGCAGTTGATGAACTGCTCGATTCAACAGGTGGTGAGATACTCACGGCATTCAGAGAGTATCTCCGAAAACGCATCAAGATATTGATGGGTGTCTTTGCACTGGGCTTTGTCGCGACATTTCCACTCACGAAGACGTTCATAACATGGCTCATAGAACCCGAGCGTCTCCCAGACGATGTCGACATCATCGTCATTACACCAGTCGAATTTATTCTCCTTCAGGTACGACTTGCAGCGCATGTCGGTTTGATGTGCATGGTCGTGATTTTCTTGACTGAGGGGAGTTGGAGAGCCAGCAAACATGCAGCGGTTCGCCAACGGTTGTCCGAACTCCAATTCAAACCTCCACGACCGAATCGAAACATGGTCATCACCTTCTTTTCAGCACTTGCGCTCTTGACGTTTGGTGTGTACTATTCATGGAATTGGCTTACGCCGATGCTACTGGAATACCTCACGACTGATGCACAAACAGCCGGCCTCTCTACCGAATGGAGGCTCACGAGCTACATCGGCTTCATAGCCAACCTCGCACTTGCATCTGCAGTTGGCTTCCAAGCTCCGTTGTTAACGCTCATCGTTCTACGAATGGGCTTGGTCGCAAGAGCAACCGTTCGGTCGTACAGACGACACATTTGGTTCAGTGCGTTCATTCTTGGTGCTTTCATGTCACCACCAGACCCGTTGTCACTGTTTTTGGTGGCCATGCCGGTAGTGGTCCTGTTCGAAATCGCATTGTTCCTGGACACAATCACTCGGACTGAACAGAAGTGAACGGTTGAAAATCCTTGGGCAAAGTTACCAAGGGTACAGCCATGTGGCCGGGTGACTGGTTGTACATCATGCCGTGAAAATCAGAGCCACAGGTCACACTGAGTTCTGCCTCCTTCGCTGCCGACCACAATTCAAACCGGTAGGAGTCGGCATGACTTCGATGGAAACATTCGATGGCATCAACGCCATTAGCGAGGCAGAACGCAACCAAGTCATCTGTTTCAACGCAATAATAGAGCGGATGCGCAAGCGATGTGAAGCCGCCTGCAGCATGAACTGCTTCACACGCTTCAGCAATACTTGGCTTCGGCCGAGTGATGTGAACAGGCTTTCCATCACCAATCCATTCATCAAATGCTTGTTGACGGGTTTCTACATATCCAGCAGCAACCATTTCATCAGCCAAGTGAGGTCGGCCAACAGAATCTCCAGCACGAGCCACTACAGCATCAAAATCAACAGCCATACCAAGTTCGGCTAGACGCTGCACCATCGCTTTCATTCTAGGGATACGACCATCTCCAAGAGGAGCCAACCAAGCCTCGAAAACAGAATGTTGTTCGCTCGAAAAATCGATGTGAGGGAAATAAGCCAGCAGGTGCCATGCGTCCGAAGCTCGGTCTCTATTGCGTGTTTTCATGACCGAAGCACTCGCTCGAAGGCCAGGGTTACAGGTAATCTCAACACCCGGAATGAACGTGATGCCCTCCTTCTCTGCTGCAGATTTTGCTAACGGCCAACCGGAAATTGTGTCGTGGTCAGTCAAGGACCAGTACTTCACACCTGATTTCGACATCAATGACGCCACTTCAGCCACAGGGTGCTCACCGTCGCTGTTTGTTGAATGGCTGTGCAGGTCAAACGCTTCAGTCCACATGGTGCTTCCAAAACCCCAACCTCTATTGAATTATGCAGGCTAAAACAAGTCATCGAGGTTCGGTAAAACCGGGAGTTCAGGCAGATGAGGAACCGATGGAGTGTTGGTCGGCGTTGCGCTCTCTGGGGAATCAAACAAATCATCGAGGTTCGGCATTGACGGCACATCTGCAACCGTAGAGACGACCGGCAGTGGGGTCTCCACCTGTTCGGGAGCGCGTTCTTGCTGGGTGGGTTGAGACGAAGTCACTGGAAGAGGAACCTGTGCAATTCCATCGGTTTCAAAACCGCTGGACGGGGAAAGCCACGGTAGTTCTTCAGATGCAGGCGTGGCTTCTTGCCCCGGCAATGGTATGTTTTGTACTCGAATTCGTTCAAAGGTATCCTGTGTGGAACGCGAAGATTGGAACACCTCTCGATCTTGTTGCGTGTGTCGGTGAGGAGCGGGATTCATCTGAACATGCTGTGCACCAACTGAGCCATCTGCAGACCCAAGCGTTGCGAATGCATCTGAAACATTTCCTGTTGTGCTGTCGTTTGAATCACCAAGAATGGATGCGATTATCGCTTGAGACTGAGCGGGTTCAGAACGGGTAGTCTCAAACCCGAGCGAATCTACATCAGTGACTGTTGAGCGGAACTGGGTTGGTAAGGATTCCATTGCAGCGACTTGTTCCGCCATCGAAAGCGATGCAATCATTTCCATTTGTGGACGTTCCCTTGAAGCGAAGAAGGAGACCAAAAACAGAACAACTGATACCACGGTCAATGCGATTTCTTCAGTACTAAATCCGTCGACCAGACCGAGATTCAAGGCTGCACTTGCTACGGCTGTAACCGATGCCAAAAGCCCAAACACAAGCGACGCAGTAGCAAGTCGTGGCGCTCTTGGGTCCATGCAAACGGTCGTAACGATGCCAACCTATGAGGATTGTCAAGCCCGCTGTGTTTGTTCAGCAGCGCGAACCGTATTTTCCATCAGCATTGCAATCGTCATTGGTCCGACTCCTCCGGGGACTGGAGAGAGCCAAGAGGCCTTCTGGGCTACATCAGGATGGACGTCACCGGCAAGTCTCCATCCGCGCTCACGGCTCTCATCATCCACCCGATTGATACCAACATCAACAACAACTGCACCTTCCTTGACCCAATCAGGCCTCACCATCTCGGCTCGACCGACTGCTGCGATGATGATGTCTGCATCCTTGCATAACGATTGGGTATCCTTTGTTCTTGAGTGGGCGACGGTCACCGTAGCGTCAACACCCTTTGCTCCAAGAAGCAGGGATTGTGGCATTCCAACTATTCGAGAACGGCCAAGAACAACGGCGGATTTTCCTTTGGTTTCAATTCCAGCCCACGACAGCAGACGCATAACACCACTGGGCGTGCATGGTAGCATACCATCCATGCGACCCTGAACGAGCCGTCCAAGGTTTTGAGGATGGAAGCCGTCGACATCCTTCGAAGGTTCGATAAGGTCGGTAAGAGCCTCTTCATCCATATGTTTTGGAAGTGGAGACTGCACCAGTATGCCGTGCAGGTCTGACTTCGCATTAAGAGACTGTATGGTCTCGCGAACCTGTTGTTCGCTGGCATCTGACGGCAATTCGATGTGCGTGCTCAAAATCCCGAGACGCTCGCACGCTCGAACTTTGGAATTGACATACACATGGCTTGCCGGGTCATCGCCAACAATGACGACTGCCAAATGCGGAACGACACCGTTGACTTTACAGGCTTTGATGCGGTCAAGAAGTTCTTCCTCGACTACCGCTGCACAGGCCTTACCGTCCAACCGCTGTGCCACCATACCGCGCCCAGAGAACGCTTGACTTTGAGGATTCCTTACAGATCCCCGCCACCGGCTTCATGTTCGGAACCGCCAGCTGTAGCGAAAAGGCGAGAGTCGTCTTTGAACGACTTAAACTCGAGCGCATTTCCAGACGGGTCATCTACAAACAACGTTGCTTGCTCACCAACTTTCCCAGGATAGCGTATGTGCGGTTTGAGACGAAATTCGATGCCCTTTTCCACGAGTTCATCACGGAAGGTATGCCATTGCTCATAGCCCATCACCAATCCAAAATGAAACGGAGGCACCTGCTTTCCATCAACGCGCCCTGCTCCAATGTGGTCCGACATACTGGCGACCAAATGAGCGACAATCTGGTGTCCATGAAAATTGAAATTGATACTTTGTTCTGTTCTTCGTCCGAGCGTACACCCAAGAACATCGACATAGAAACGTTCGGTCTGTACTAAATCCCGTACCGGGAAAGCGAGATGGAATGGACGCATGATTAAACCACGCTCTGGGGGTTTATCGATTTCTCGCCGAAGCAAGCAGTCTGGAGCCTGCGGAGGGACTCGAACCCCCGACCTTCGGATTACAAATCCGATGCACTACCAGCTATGCTACACAGGCGACAAACTGCCCGAGACACTTACCCTTGATGAATGAAGCGGATGAAAAGGAAGGATGAAGGGAAGGGTTCTGCCTCTGAGCAGGCACGAGAGGCAAGTCAAAGAACACGGCCGTATTCGGACGGCCATGAACCACGCAGCAGGTGCAGGATTACTCAACCCAAATGCGCAGTTGAAGGTTGGTAACGACACCATTTTTGCGTGGTGGGCACGGTACCAAGACGCTGTCAAACAAGGTGCTGATGCGGTGAACGGAACCATCGGAGCGTTACTTGAGGACGATGGTACACTCGCCATCAACAAGGTCGTCGACCAAGCCGTACGTACCGCACCACCGGTTGAAATCGCAGCCTATGCTCCGCTCAAAGGACTTCCAGCGTACCTCGACTTAGCCAAAACGCTCGCATTAGGTGACCACAGAACGTCACTGGAAGCGTATGGATTCTCGATGACTGCAACAGCGACACCCGGTGGCTCAGGTGCGTTGTTTTTGGCCGCTGCGAACTTCGCCAATCCTGGTGAGAAAGTCCTGCTTCGTGACCGACACTGGGGGCCGTACAAGGGCTTCTTGTCAGGTTGTGGCCTTGAGCCGGAAGTGTACGCTTTGTTGCCGGAGAACAACGATTCACTGCATCCATTCGTCGATATTGAAGACTTCAGGAAAAAACTCGGAACCATGTGCTCAAAACAGGACAAAGTGATGATTTGGCTTAACGACCCGGCGCACAATCCCACTGGACTATCACTGACCCCGAACGGTCGTTCAGCACTGCTTGAAGCGGTAATGGAAAGTGCATCTTCAAACGAAAATGTTGGCCATACACTGCTTTTAGATTCAGCATACCACTTGTATGCCGATGAACCACACGGCTGGGGACAAACCATTCTCGATTCGGTTGAAGCAGGCTGGCCGTGGCCGGAAAACCTCCTCATTACCTTCGCTCTTTCGCTTTCGAAGTCACACACGATTTACGGTTTGCGAACAGGCGCACTGGTGAGCCTCCATCCCGACGAAGAAGTAACCGAGCGAATTGGGACGGTCATGGGCGTCACCGGTCGTCAAACATGGTCAGCAGCACCAAGAGTTGCCCAATTCACCGTCAGTGAGATGCACGCGTCAATAGAAGGTGGAAAAGCATGGGGATTGGAACGAGACCGTTTGCAAGCGCTCTTGGTAAGCCGCAGAAGCAGACTCATTGAAGCGTGTGAACGGTTGAATGTACCGTTGAACCCAACGCACGATGGATTCTTCGCATGGCTTGAACATGACGAACCTCAACGTATTGCGGAAGCATGTGCGGAACAAAATGTGTTCTTGGTACCTTTAACGGGTGGCGTGCGCATTGGATTGTGTGCGATTCCTCTTGAGCACATCACGCGTGTTGCCGAGGCACTTGCTGTAGCACTAACCTGAGGTCTTCCCATGCCAAGCTTGCGAGAGAATTTCCTCATTTCTGGCGTGATTTGTATTGTTGCTGGGGCGTTTTTCACCGTTGCCAACATCATGTCGATTGCGGGCACAGTCGGTCTAAGCGGTATTGTATTGTTTGTTTTGGGCATGTCCGTCCGTTCTGGAACATCCATGTCAGCCGAAGAGGTGGCGAATTGGAAACCAGAGTCATCGCAACTTCCTGATGCTGGTCGGGTGATGTATCGTGTTGATATCACGATGGATGAGCCGAAGAAATGCACGGTGATGTGTGGGCCGTGTGGAGAAATTACTTTGTTGGACGGCGATCGACCGTTCCAATTTACCTGCCCGTCATGTGCAACACTGCTTTGGCATGATGAAGAAGAGTAAGCGGCTCAACTCCTCTCTTCAACAATCAGCCCCGTGCGACCGTTTACTCCACAGAATTGAAGGGTGAGAATCAATTGGTATGCGCATGGACGCAGACTCCTTGCTCAACCCCGAGCGCAGAATGCTGCATCGAATGCAAGCGAAAGGCGGGCATGAATGGAGTCTTGATGACGTTCTCGAGGCGTGCGAATGGAGTGACCAAGCAGTTGCAGTCGGTGCAGGACATGGGCTATCCAACGGTGGATTTGTCACAACCAAGGAAACGAGTTCTTCCGTTATTCGTCTGGCTGCTGAAGGCATGAAGGCAAAGGAACATGGCCTGCTCGAAGCCAGGCTCTGGAACTGGATTCAAAACCACGATGAGCCAACAATGGCCAACCTCCAATCCGACTTTGAACGCCACGAGGCGGGCCCGGGAGTCGGCCTGTTGAAGCGTATTGGCGTACAGTTGAGCGAAGGTCGATTCACCGCTGAACAACCGAACCAGGTCACATCACATATCGAAGAGCGGACAGCATTCATTGAAGCCCTTCCCCAAGACAACGAAGCAGTCGATGCAACCTTACTGGAACACTTCAAATCACGGCGTGGGCTTATCGAAGCGGTGGTTACCACGACACGCACATGGACGCTCACGCCGTTGGGGAAGTCAGTTCCCGCAGCATCGCTGGTCGAAAAGAAACTCATCAATGACATAACGACGGAACTTCTTCAATCCGATGACTGGAAAGAAGCAGCGTATCGGCCGTTCGATGTGACGCTCGAATCATCGACACCCCGCACAGGTCGCAGCCATCCAATGCAAGCATTGATTGAACGGGTTCGAAGCATATTCTTGGAAATGGGCTTCTCGGAACTGGTCGATGACTATGTGCAGACCGCAGGGTGGAACATGGACGCCTTGTTCATCCCGCAAGACCACCCCGCCAGAGAAATGCAAGACACGTTTTATCTCGACGAACCAAAGTCGATAGAACTCCCTACACACCTAACCGATGCATGGGGTGCAATCCATGAACACGGCGGAGAGACCGGCTCAGTGGGCTGGGGGGGCTCGTTTTCCGCAGAGACATCTCAAAAAGGCCTCCTCCGCACTCACACGACGGTAAACACCATCCAGTATCTTGCAAAAAATCCAACCGAAGCGTGCAGGGTTTTCTCGGTTGACCGAGTGTTCCGTAAGGAAGCAATTGACCGAACCCACCTTCCGGAGTTCCATCAAATCGAAGGCATCATCATGGAGGAAGGGGCGAACCTGCAGATGCTCGTCACCACATTGAAAACATTCTATGCCAAAATGGGATATCCAGAAGTCCGAGTCCGACCCGCGTACTTCCCCTACACAGAACCGAGTTTGGAAATCGAAGTGAAATGGAGAGGGAAATGGTTGGAACTGGGGGGTGCAGGTATATTCAGGCCAGAAGTAACCGAACCTTTGGGAATTGCATCACCCGTTCTTGCTTGGGGAATGGGCCTTGAACGCCTTGCCATGCTCGTTCTCGGTCTTGATGACATACGACAACTCTACATCTCCGACTTGGAATGGTTGCGTAACCAACCCGTACTGTGATGGCACTGGCACACAAGTACGTAACACGCACTGTGCTTACAATATCTTCAATCGGGTATTTAGGCAAAGAGCATTGAGGCCGGAATGAAGTGAACCCCTCACGGTTCATTGGATGGGATATACATGACCGACTTTCAATCACTTGGACTTTCAGAAACGCTCCTACGAGCGGTAACCTCTGAAGGCTATACTTCACCAACGCCTGTCCAAGAACAATCAATTCCTCCACTGCTCGAGGGACGAGATGTGCTCGGAGTTGCGCAAACCGGTACCGGGAAAACGGCAGCATTTGCACTACCGGTTCTGCAAATCATGGGCCGAAAAAGGCCGCAAGGTAAACGTCATATTCGTGCACTCATTCTCTCCCCAACCCGTGAGTTGGCGGCACAAATTGATGAACGGTTTGCGGCTTACAGCGAACATATGGATATCCGTCACCGAGTTATTTTTGGTGGCGTTAAGCAAAATCCTCAGGTTCGCGCACTGCAAAAGGGATTGGATATACTTGTTGCAACACCTGGCAGGCTACTCGACTTAATTGGACAAGGCTATGTTGATATCACGCAAGTTGAGTTCTTTGTTTTAGACGAAGCGGACCGAATGCTCGATATGGGCTTCATACGAGATATCGAGAAAGTTCTCAAGCTGCTGCCTAAAAAGCGTCAAAATTTACTGTTCAGCGCTACTATGCCGAAATCAATTGCGAAATTAGCTGGCTCATTTTTGAACAATGCCGTGATGGTTGATGTCAGTCCGAAAGAAATGACGGTTGACCGAATTGAACAACGAATCATGTTCTTGAGAAAAGCCGATAAGCGAAGATTACTGGTCCAACTCATCAAAGATGAACGGGTCAAATGTGGAATTGTGTTCACTCGAACAAAACACGGAGCAAACAGGCTCGTCAAACAACTCGACCAGAGCAACATCGCTGCTGCAGCGATTCACGGAAACAAAAGCCAAGGTGCTCGAACCCGGGCACTTGCGGGATTCAAAGACGGTTCAATTCCGATTCTGGTTGCAACCGATATTGCCAGTCGAGGGATCGATGTTGATGGAATCACGCACGTCTTCAATTATGATTTGCCCAACGAGCCAGAAAGTTACGTTCACCGCATTGGCCGAACAGCCCGCGCAGGTCGCAGCGGGATTGCCTATGCTTTTTGCGACGATACCGAGAGCGGCTATCTTGTTGGTATCCAGCAATTGATTGGCAAGGAGATACCTGTTGAGAGTTCACACCCTTTCCACTTCATTGGAGCCATCCCGAAACCCGGTCAAAAACCTGGTAAGATAAAGGATAAATCGGGTACAAAACAGCGACCTCGGAATCGGAAGCCAAACAACAACCGCAATCGTCAGAACTCATCACAAAACGACAACCGTTCATCTGGTGGAGGCAACCCAAACAATCAACGGCGCCATAATCGCCCAAAGAGGAGAAACTCAGACAACCGCAGACGTGGCGATAACCGCTGAGAAAAACGTGAATATTGGTTCTAAGGGCACGAATCCTACGTCGTGCAGTCGTCGGCCAGTGAGGATTCAATACTCAGTTGTATACACAGCACAACAGATCGTATTGGTTGCCAAGCAACAGTGCTTTTGACAGTGAAAACCACTCGAGAATCACTTGCTGGTGATTGGAATGCCGTTGGAATCCTTGAACGAACCCGTAGCGACCATGATAACGTCAATAAGGTACCAGATTCCACATCCGCCCAAGGTGATGAGTTTTAGAATTCCTGTGAGGATTTTCCCGGTGTAAAAATGGTCGACGCCCAATCCGCCAAGAAGAAGAGATAGAATCAGGAGTACTGTCCAATCTTTGTCCGAAGTCATTGCCGCTTGTTCCATGCCTTGCGCTTGCATGAGGTGTACTTCGCATCGTACGATATATACATTGTGCCGTCAAAAAAGACATTAACCCCTCTTCGAATCGTTTGGCATGAGATGGCCCAGCATCAATGCAACAGCAATCACTGCTGCTGTGACAGGTGGCGCATTGGTTGTTTCAGCCATCCTCCCTCATGGCCGAGTTGACGACATGTCACTGTGTCCAATCTCGTACATCATCGGACATGAATGTCCATTCTGTGGAATGTCGAGAGGTTTTGTTGCACTTACACACCTCGACGTTCCAGGCGCACTTGAGTTCAATCCGGGCTCACCGCTGATTTACGTTGCGTTTCTCTACATGTTTTGGTCGTCTTTCAAAGCCTTGATGAACGGAAAAACCATGATGCCCTCTGTTCCGAAAAAACTCTATTACGGTTGGTTGGTACCAACGCTGTTTGTGTTTTCATACATGTTTTACCTGCGTGTAGTGAAGGTATGGTGGTTGTAAACTGCTTTGAAGTTACAGACGTATGAAGAGTTTCATAGAGCGCACCACATAGGTACGATGAGGTAGAACAATGCCAGCCGAGTCAATCCCTGCCGCGCTTGTCCTCATTGATTGTCAAAAGGGCTTTGACGATTCCAAATGGGGCGTACGTAACAATCCACAATTCGAAGAGAATGCACGGGCATTGCTCGCTGCCTGGCGGCAAAATCACCTTCCTGTCATCCACATACGACATTCGTCAACCGAAGACGACAGTCCACTTGCACCGGACAGCCCTGGATTTGAGTACTACGCGTGGGCCGTGCCTCAGCAAGACGAAACAGAGTTCGTCAAGCATGTAAACAGTGGTTTTATCGAAACTGGCCTTGAGGCATACCTTCGCTCAATCACGCTCCAAAACCTCGTTGTATGTGGATTAACCACGAATCACTGCGTGTCGACAACCGTGCGGATGGCAGGCAACCTTGGGTTTCATGTTGAACTTGTAGCGGATGCATGTGCCACATTCCCGAGAACATCATACAACGGAACAGTTCACGATGCAGAACTGATTCACGACACTGCATTGGCGAGCTTGCACGGTGAGTTTTGTGAAGTTCGAACAACTCAAGATATACTGAAGCCGGATTCGGTTTGAGTTGAAACACATTTTTGAGAGGAGCGAGGGTTAGTACACGCCCTGCGTCTCGTTCATAACGAGTGTTTCTGTAGCCTCATCGGTCGAGCCATACACATCCCAAGGCTTTGAGCCACGCTTTCGTAACAGTGATTTGAACATACTTTTGACGATCTTTTTTGCCGTCGAAAAAATCAGCTTGACTGACCGTACAGGGTGGAACAAAAACCACCAAGGTTTCGGCATTCCAGTAAGTGGATACTTCAGTTGAAGCATGATACCGTCTGGCACCTTTTCATTCACCCCGTACACCTGTGGACGCCTGTTTTTGGGCATGAAATACGTCCCAAA
>JAKMGM010000020.1 GCA_022424925.1 Candidatus Poseidoniaceae archaeon
ACCATGAAGCGGTTAAAGTAGCCATGCACGGTGTGCTCAATGTATTACGCTCATTTCGAATGATTGATGGAAACCCTCTTCGACCTCGATTTAGAATGCTCGCCAGCGGCTCACACTGGCTTCGAGCAGGAGAAGGTGGTTTACTGGATATGTTTGTATCAGCGGGCTCAGTGATGCGTGAAGGTGAGGTTATAGCAACGATCTCAGACCCCGGAACACCCGGTATCACCGTGGATGTCGTGGCTCCCGAAGACGGCCTGCTTATCGGTGCAGCCACGAATCCGTTTACGGCAGCAGGAATGCCTGTTGGCCATTTTTTACCGATTTCAAAACATTTGAAATTACTCAGCGACCAAATTGATTCTCATGGGAGGTTTCAGGTTTGCGGTTCACAAGGTGAAGCGGTGTGGCGAGAAGAACAAGATGTGGATGAAGTGGCTGTAGAAGGCGATTGGAGCGGTGGAAGCGTTGATTCTGAGTGGACAATAACCAAAGAGGTGAACCGGTCGGAAAACGACACGTTTGCCGATAATGAAGAAGAAGCTGAATCATAGTCACGCTTTGAGAAACGATTCGACAGTGTCCTTGACTTCTTGGTCTTCCATATTTCTCCGTTGACTCTTTGCGACTTCAAACACATGCGCAACGACATCATCAGATGCTTCGTAACCGTTTTGCTCAAGCCACCAAATGATGTTTGAACGACCGGCCATGTGCCCTATTCGAATAACTTGCTTCAACCCAAAGTCACCAGCAGGAACGCCAGAGTAGACGCGGTCTGCAAGCCAGTTATCTCCTTTTTTCATGGCTTTGATGACCGCTGAGGCATGAACACCTGTTCCAGTTTCAAAAGCATCCATGCCAAAGACAGGATAGTTACGTGGAAGGGGTACTTCGATGTATTCGTTTGCTTTTTGCATGTACGCATCAAGTTGCGTTAAATCGTTTTCAATAACACCGAGAAGTTTCAAATTCACGAGCGTTTGATCGAGAGGAGCATTTCCTGCTCGCTCGCCAACACCCAAGGCTGTTCCGTGAATGACATCAGCACCTGCTTCTACCGCAGCAATGTTGTTGGCAACACCTAAACCACGGTCTTGATGACCGTGCCAGTTAACTTCAATCTCTGAGCGCTTGTAGCCTGAATCTTTGATAACTTCTTCATCGATGAATTGGAGCAATTGCTTGACACCGTTTGGAGTAACGTGCCCGCATGTATCGCAGATGCACAGTCGTCGAGCACCCAATTCCATGGCCCGTTGGTAGATGAGTTTGACATCCTCGGGTTTCGAACGGGTTGTATCTTCAGTGACAAACATCACGGGAACATCGTTGTCAACGGCGTAGGAGACGGCCTTTTCCATGGTGGAAAGGAGTTTCTCCATCGTCCATCCTTCCGTGTATTGACGGATTGGACTGGTGCCAAGAAAGGCACTGGCTTGAATGGGAATACCGTGTTTTGCCTGAAGTTCAACCAGCGGTTCGATATCGTTCATCAGTGTGCGTACTGCTGCACCGGGGCGAATTTGGAAATCGTGCTCAGTGATGTGGGACAACATTGCATCGATATGCTCCAAGTGGTACGGACCCGCTCCTGGAAGTCCGAGGTCGACTTTCTGTATCCCAAGGTTTTCCATAAATGTGAGCAATTCTATTTTTTGCTCAATGGTTGGGTTTCGAGCACTTGGACTCTGCAATCCATCTCGTAATGTCTCGTCATCGAACCAAACACCATGCGGGTGATTACCCGGTTTCCTGTCCAAATCGTAGTCAACGGTATTCCAATCGTAAATCAAAGAACGCTCTTCCATCAAACATCACCGCAACAGCCGACTTGGGCCGGTGCAACGCGACACAGAATGGAATCATGTTTCAATGCGTCGGCTAAAGAAAAATCACTCTTCTTCGGATTGGAGTGCTTTCTTGGCCTGTGCTGCGTCAAATTCCTCACGCGTTACAACACCGTCCTTATCCGCATCCATCTCTTCAAATTCATCGACTGGAGCAGCCAACAATTCGGCAGGGAGTCGTGCAGCAAAGATGATGTGGTCAGCGAAACCAGTTTTCTTCTCATTACGTAGTTCCATAATACGAGTGCCCTTCGATTTCTTGTTTTTGGTTTCCTTCGTTTGCCCCGCATTTATCCGAATCATCATACCCTTCTTGGTGAGCAAAAACAGATTGTCCTCAAGATTTGGAATCTCGCGTGCGCTAATGATATAATCGCCGTTTTCGTGGTCGAGGTTCATCGTAAAAGCGCCTTTAGCACCTGGTTTCGTCTTTCGGTAGCCGTCGGTTCTCAGTTTCGCTTCCCCCGTATCAGGGTCGGTTTTTGGATTACCGTCTGCATCGAGGTCTGGAATCTTCTCGGACGTCCCTAATCGGCTGCGTTTTGCCATTCCGTTTCGTGTGATGGTTAAAATCTGAGTGTCAGTGTTCTCAGTTGCAATCATAGCGACAACATGGCCACCATCGGCATTTTTCCTGTTACCCGTCTTGATACCGTAGACTCCGGCAGAAACCCGTCCAGAAGAACGAATAGCTGAACATGCGAATCTGCTCGCAAATCCCGTGCTTGAAATCATCACGACTGAGGAATCGTCTGTACCGGTTCGGACATTCACGAGACTGTCACCATCAAGTTTGAATCGCAATGCATACTTGCCGTTACGGTTTATTCGAACATATTCCTCTAATTTCGTCTTCTTAATCAGCCCCAATCGGGTAGCGAACAACAAGAAGTTACCTTCCGGAGCCTCGAGCAGGTCGCGAGTAATTGGAAGAATAGTTACGATGTTTTCATCGTCTTGTATCTTTTCTATGACGTTCCGAATATGGCTTCCCCGTGCATGGCGGCTTCCAAGAGGCGTTTCCCAGGCCTTGAGTCCGTAGACCCGTCCCTTGTCGGTAAAAATGAGTAATCGATCTTTGCTAAAACACGTGACAATCAATTGAGGTGTGTCCTCATTCTTGGTTGCGACACCTTTGAGCCCTTTTCCACCGCGATTTTGAACACGGAACAACTCAACAGGCATGTGACGAATATAGTTATCTTCACTTAGTGTAATTGCGATTGCTCGCTCTTCAATCAAGTCTTCACGGTCCATTGAAAGCGGCATCGGATCAATAAACGAACGACGCTCGTCGCCATGGCGTTCGACCATTTCATCCAATTCAGTCAGGAGAATGTTCAGCCTGCGAGTGCGTGAAGCGATGATATCCTGCAAATCGGCTATTCGGATTTTCAACTCCGCATGCTCATTTTGCACCTTGTCCACATCCAATCGGCTGAGTTGATACAGTCGACGTTCAGCGATAGCTTTGGATTGCGCTTCAGTGAAACGAAATGGTGCAATGCCTGGCATCGTCTCTGTTCCTTGGAGCACTGCCTCGAATTGTTCTCTGCTCGAACTGGCCTTACCAACAGCAACGACATCGTCAATACGGTCTTGAGCGAGGACAAGTCCTTCCAAGATATGCGCACGAGCCTGTGCTTTGTTTAGATCAAATTGTGCTCTACGCTCAATGATTGATTCTCGGTGCGAAACATGGGTGTGCAGCATCACTGGAAGGGTCAATAATACTGGACGCCCGTCCAAAATACCCATCATGTTCGCAGAGTAGGATTCTTGTAAACGGCTTGACTTAAACAATTGATTGAGCACAGCATGCGGATCCGCATTGTTCTTGACTTCAATAACAACACGGATGCCTTCTTTCGATGATTCATCACGAATATCTCGAATCCCAATCACAGCGCCTTTGGTGACCAAATCAGCGATGTGGACAAGCATATCTGCTTTCTTAACCTGGTAGGGGATTTCGTGAATAATGATGCGTTTACCTTTGGAATCGTCGAGCACATCGCACTTTGAACGGACATGGAAACGGCCTTTGCCGCTGGTGTACATATCGTAAATTCCATCGATTCCGTGAATGGATGCACCGGTCGGGAAATCCGGCCCCTTGACATGCTCCATGTATTCGTCTATAGAGATTTGAGGCATGCCGAGATTTGCGTCTCCTTCCTCGATAATCCGCTGGACGTGGAGATGAATTGCCCCGGCAACCTCTGTGAGGTTATGAGGTGGAATTCGAGTTGCCATACCTACGGCAATACCATCGCTTCCGTTGAGCAAAAGATTAGGAAGGCGGGACGGGAGAACGGTTGGTTCTTGTTCGGAATCATCGAAATTTGGCTGAAAGTCAACAGTTTTCTTGTCAATATCTTCAAGCATGTGCTTTGAGATTCGGTCGAGACGACTTTCTGTATATCGCATAGCTGCAGGAGGGTCACCGTCAATTGAACCGAAGTTGCCTTGGCCGTCAACAAGCGGATAACGCAGAGAAAATTCTTGTGCCATTCGAACCATTGTATCGTAAATCGATTGATCGCCGTGCGGGTGATATTTACCCATGACTTCACCGACTGAACGGGCAGATTTACTGAACTTTTTATCAGCAGTATGGCCGCCTTCATGCATACCGTACAACACTCTACGGTGAACAGGCTTCAAACCGTCACGGGCATCGGGTAAAGCACGACCAATAATCACAGACATGGCGTAATTGATGTACGATGTTTTCATCTCGTTGTTAAGCGGGTGATTCAATACATTCTCGGTAGAGATTGGTTGGTCTTCCTGTTGTTCGTCTTCGATGTCTTCAGATGTCAAGGTTGGTCACCTCCTTTGCATGGCGTTCGATAAATGCCCTTCTGTCTGGTACATCCTCACCCATGAGGATTTCAAACATGCGATTGGTTTCCTCAGCATCCCGAACAGTCACTTTGAGCATAGTGCGAGTAGTTGGGTCCATCGTTGTCTCCCAGAGTTGTTCTGGGTTCATCTCTCCGAGACCTTTGTACCGTTGGACACCAATCTTAGCGTTCGGATTATCGCCGCGCAACTCATCGATGATTTTGTCGCGTTCATCATCGGTAAAAGCATACTTACTGACCCTTCCTTTCGATAATTGATACAACGGTGGTTGAGCGATAAACACGTGCCCCTCGGTGATTGCTGGGCGCATGAATCGCCAAAGGAACGTAAGCATTAGTGTACGAATGTGTGCCCCGTCAACGTCGGCATCCGTCATGATGATAATTTTGTTGTAGCGCAACTTCTCTGGTTTGAAAGAACCTTCATCTTCGGGGTTGTTACCGACTCCTGCGCCAAGGGCACGAATCATGGTTTGGATTTCTTGGTTCTGGAACACTTTGGCCACATTGTGTTTCTGTCGTTCAACATTCAAAATCTTACCACGCAAAGGCAGAATTGCCTGAATTCGTCGATCTCGCCCTGTCTTTGCTGAACCGCCTGCAGAATCTCCTTCGACCAAATAGACTTCGCATTCACTAGGATCGCGAGATTGGCAATCTGCGAGTTTACCAGGAAGGCCACCTCCCTCCAATACACCCTTTCGGCGAGTCAAATCCCGCGCTTTGCGTGCTGCTTCACGTGCCTTCGATGCGAGCAGTGCCTTGTCGACGACCTGCTTCGCAACTGACGGGTTTTCTTCGAAAAACTCGTTCAACTTCTCGTACACGATGGCTTGAACAATCCCGGTCACTTCACTGCTGACAAGTTTGTCTTTGGTTTGTGATGAGAACGATGGATCTGGATGCTTAACACTCACGACGGCTGCAAGGCCTTCACGGACATCCTCTCCTGAAAGGCCGCCGGTTTTGAGAAGATTGCGTTTCTTCGCATAAGCGTTGATACAACTGGTGAGGGCCGTTCTTAACCCCGACATGTGTGTACCTCCGTCCTTATTACGGATGATATTGGTGTAGCAGAGTATTGATTCACTGAACGCATCAGACCATTGCAAAGCGAGTTCAACCGAAACCGGACCTTTTTCAGTTTCTTTTTCACCTTGAATCGTGATGACATCATCGTGCATGGCTTCTCGACGCTCGTTCAATTGGCGGACAAACTCTGCAAGGCCACCCTCATACAGATGCTCAACGATGTGGGGGTCTTCTCCGCGCTCATCTGCGATGACGATCTGTAAACCTGCATTGAGGAATGACGTTTCTTTCAAACGGGTGTCAACTTGCTCGAATTCAAATTCGGTAACCTCCGTGAATATCGACAAATCCGGCTTGAATGCAATCGTCGTACCTGTATCGTCACAGGAGCCAATTTCGGCGAGTGGAGCAACAGGAACGCCTGCTTCGAACCGTTGATGATACACAGTCCCATCGCGGTGAATGGTGACCTCCATCCACTCCGATACAGCATTCACTGCTGAAACACCAACGCCGTGAAGGCCTCCGGACACCTTGTAAGAGCTGTTATCGAACTTTCCTCCTGCGTGAAGCTTCGTCATGATGACTTCGGCTGCCGAAATACCGTACTCTTCATGCAAACCGACCGGAATGCCTCTTCCAAAATCTCGGACAGAGAGCGAATCATCAGCGTTCATAGTAATCTCAATTCGAGATGTATGACCAGCAAGGTGTTCATCAACCGAGTTGTCAACGACTTCCCAAATACAGTGGTGGAGAGCAGTACCGTCGTGAGGGTCGCCCAGATACATACCGGGTCGCTTTCGAACGGCTTCGAGCCCCTCGAGAACTTGGATGCTTGATGCGCTATATTCGTCTGTCAAAAATTATTCCTCCAATGGGTTGTAAGAGTGGTGGTTTTTTTCTTCGTAATGAAGACGGAAATTCGAGGTTTTGAGAGATAATTTCGAGCCGCAGTCCTTTATTTTCTCTACCTCACGCCCCTCTACATACATACCCTGTGACGAGGGGGTATAAAGATAGTGCAATAGACCTGTTGAGGGGGAGGAAAATGACTTCAAAATTCGGACAATGGAAGGGTGGAAAATTCAATGATTCCACCCACTGAAAGGAGTAAAAATCTCTCCGAATTCTTCCGATTTAATCGACGGAAGTCAAAACCTTTCAAGCGAGAGCGTTAAGAAGCCAGCCAAAGTCGCCGAAAGCATGCCCAACCCGAAGATATGCGTCTCTTTAGAAGAAACTACAGTCAAAGCAATGGTTGACGAAGCCGCAAGAGCCGGAATTCACGGTGCTGACATGGTTGAAGTACGGTTCGACCGATTGTACCTCACCAAGCCCCAAGCAACCGTTGTTGAAGACGATGAAGGGAACCGAACATCAACCATGCCGCCTGTCACCGACTGGGCAGTTGCAGATGTTTCCGAATTGAATGTGGAAGACTCGATTGCAGCGCTAAAGGAGGGCATTTCCCTACCAGTGGTTTTTGCTGTTCGTCCCGTCCGTGAAGGAGGACACTTTCCCGGAAACGAAGAACAACGTGTTGCAGCCCTCCACAGCGCCGTACAATCGAATGTGGCCTGGATTGACCTTGAACTCTCCATCGACGACAAAGAAAGAGCAGCTCTTGTCGATGCTGCCAAGTCAGCAAACTGCCAGATCATCGCCTCTCAGCACGATGTGGAATCCACACCAAGTGCCGAAGAGATTGTCAACATGGTAACTCAAAACGGAGAGCACGGTGATGTTTTCAAATATTGCAGTACGGTAAACGACCACCAAGACGCATTGCAACTTGTCGATGCTGCCAATACGCTCACTTCACAGGACTCGGCACCACCATACAGCCTCATGGCATTGGGCAACGGGGGAGACTGGGCGAGAATCCATGCGCCGACTCTTGGACAAGAAATGGTCTACGCCACCATGCGTGATGAATTTCGCCTCTCTGACAAGGGCTTAGTGAACGTACGAGACCTCCAAGATGCTTGGAGACTCCTCGAGTACTGAAACGGCACACAACGCATCCTAGGTGCGTTTTACGCCTCACTTGGATGGTCAATAGTTTCAGATTTGTTTTCGTCTAACATCACTCTTTCAGCATCGTTCTGCTCAGGTATCGGAACCGGTTGCCTCATTTCTTTGGCCACCGACAACTGCTCATACTGAGCATGAGAGGAAGGTGTACCTTCAAGAGATGGAACGATTGATTCTTTATCATCCTTAGGAGCAAGCCCCGCTTTCATATACCTCGCATTTAGAACAAATGGAAGTACGAGAGTCCCCAAAAAACCAGCGAGGAACACAAGAGCGACCGTAAATGGCGGTAGTATAAAACTGCGTTCAGTCGTAATGATTGTGACATCTGCTGCTACAATCGTATTAGGGGGAGGTGCGTCGAAATCATGCACATTGTCCCAAGTATCAATGACGATGTAGAAATCTTCCCAATTTTCACCGGAGAAAAACGAAGAATACATCTCGGGGCCGTCGAGATTCAAAGCGAAATTAACCTCTGAGGTTTTCTCGTATTCATGTGAATCCCTGAACGATTTCCACCCCAAGAAATTGAAACTACGCCATTCAGGAGGAATATCTGAAAGCGATTCCTCGAGTCCACCTTCGTCGTCATACCATGGATTATTACCGTGGTTGCTGCGATACGAATCTTGGTATCGTGAATATTCTTGAGACGTGAAAAGGTATACATCTGCATCAACAGGATTGAATGAAGTGTCTTGAAGAGTAATGCAAATCGTTGTTCGATAATCAGCGGAAAGATTGACCCGAAGTGCGCCGACACTGTCGTTTCCAATAAGCATCGTTGTGAAGTGATTGACTTCCAAAGGTTCGAGGCGTGGCATGTAATACGATTCATACATCCACGCTTCTTCGGGATTCAATTCAGGATCGTACGCTACTTGAGTGGAACTTTGGGGCGATGAGCCTGATGAAAATTCATCGTCACCATCATTTTCCATTTCATCGTAGTAAATATAGTCGTCCCACCACATATCGTCGTGGAAAGGCACCATAGACGAACGCTGTACTGTTGTGTTCCATTCGACAGGCGTTGTATCGCCGACGCAAGCATCTGCTGCCTGGGCGTTCACTGCGACCGGTGAGGAAAGTATGAACAAAAACAACGGAAACAACAGCGTTATGGTTATCGAACCAACCCGTGCATGTGCCGACATCGAACTCTCCTCAACTCAGCGATTAACGAGGCGGTTATACAAACTAACGGTCAGCTTCGTCGACGCAACGGCCGTATGTAACCGCTATCATCACTTCTTCGTTCATCCTTCGATAGAATGCCCGGTGCAGGCGGAGGAGTGTGATGGTCCATACCCAACAGCCCTCCTTGGCTTTCGACATGTTCGACATCGGTGTAGGTTTCCGCAGCTTGCTTCGCTTCATCCTCAAGTTCTGAAGGTTCACGCATGACCAACCACCCGAGAATGAGAGCGACTGAAATAAGAGCAACGAATGTCGCCAAGTCCGAACCAGCATCGGCAAGCCAACTCTTCCAATCATCGACACTGAAATCGGAAAGCGACGGTGGTGCTGAGGGTTCAGGGCTGACCTCGATTTCAAGATCCATCATGTCGCAAATACCTAAACTGTCACATACTTCTACACGGATAGTGAAGAGACCGACCTCTTCCCAAGAACCAGAGACACGACTTTCTGAGCCAGCAATCGGGTCAATCCAATCATCAGCGGGGTTGCCGTTTTCATTGGCATCCGTGTCGATATCCAAGTCCCAACGAATGATGAGTTCAGGACTCAATGTCTCGTCACGGTCCGAGATTGAACCGTCGTTTACATTGGTGTCGCGATAAACTGCAAGTCCTAAATCCGATTCTATATCTGAAATGTTTGCACTGACTGAATACGAGTCTGAAACAATGATTTCATCTTGAATGAAAATCTCGTGAACAATCGGAGGATGATCGATGACGACTCTGAAGAATGCACGGGAAACATCACCAGTACCAAAGGCGTCACGAACGGTAAGCGATACCGTGTATTCACCTGGCAAAGCGTAGGAATGCCAAGGAGTTGGTTCCGAGTTGAGAGGCGAACCGTCGCCAAAGTCCCACGTGTACTGAACAAGTCCGTTCCAATCGGGTGAGTTTGCGTCAAGAGGGACATATTTGCCTTCAAACGACTGGTCGCCGTCTCGTGTTCCGTCAGAATCGAAATAAAGCAATGCATGAGGGGCTGCAAAGGTTTCATCCGCATCATTGAATGTTCGTGACCAATCTAAATCAGTTATCGGAGGCAATGAACTGGAATCTGTCATTTGCTCATCGTTGTACCATGCATCGAGAATCTGGACTGAGATGAGCGGGAGTGGGTTTGCAATTTCGACGGTCAAGACTCGCGCTATACTCTGCTCACCCGCCTCATCGGTTACGACCAAGGTGACGGTGTGGATTCCCGGCTGAGAAAAGGTATGGGTCGCTTGCGGACTGGAACCGTATGTACCGTCATCGGAAAAACTCCAGTTGTAGGTCAGGTCGCTCGAATCTCCAACTGTACCATCGGGATCAAACGAGTTTCGACCATCGAACGTGTATGGCGTCTCAACTTGTCCATCTTCAACACGGAAATCGATAAGTGACGTACCGGTACTCGTCGTTTTTACAACGAAATCGGCAACAGGAATCTGATTGAAGACCAAGACATTGAGTGTTGTCGATACCGAACTGCCATCATCATCAGTAACTGTCAATTGTGCGCTCTTGAGACCTGGAGTGTCCCAAGAAGGCACCGGATTCGCCTGAGAAGAGGTCGTCTGGGTGAAATCATCATTCCGGTCAGTGACCCCACCATCGAGATTAACTCCTTCTGGGAAGAACCAACTGTAGGAAACAATGCTACCATCATCATCCTTGAAGACATCCGGCATAACAATCGAGTTGTATGTCGATGTTGACAAATTCTCAGAAAATATTTGGTAAGGAATGCGGTTGTTGACAAGCACAACTATATTCTTTACACCAGAATTTATACCATCTGAGACGGTCAGTGTGAGGTCGTAACTTTGATTCACACCGTCGATGTCACCCCATTCGTGTGGCGCCTCGTACAGTCCAACACCGCTGTCGATATTGCCGTCACCCCAATTCCATTCGAAGGTCAAATTCTGTGTCGGAACATTGTCGTATGTCAACGAAGCAGAGAACAGAATAAGCTGTTCGGTTAAAATCGAAACTTGGTTTTCAATCACCACATTGTTGACGGTGATGAGAGGGACTGGAGGGGTGGTATCAGTAATGTTCAATTCCAGCACATCAACATCGGACCATGACCCACCTTGGTCTTCCACTCGCAGGGTCGCATTGTAGATTCCAATGTCTTCGTACGAACGCAGAGGAGACTTAAGGCCAGACGAAGTACCATCGCCGAAACTCCATGCATAGGCAACTGGGGAGTCCGAATACGGCAATGAATTGTTGTCGAAGGATAAGCCCCATGCGTCAAACCCATCGCCAGTAAACTGGATGTTTTCCCATGTCTGTGATTCGTTTGGAGAAACGGTGCCGTTAGCGGTTGGTTTCATGTTATCAAGTACCTGAGGCGACGTCGACAAGGTGTCAACAGTAGCACCAATCATGTCGGTCATTTGCATCTCGAAGGTGTACTGCGAACTTTTTGGTGCGGTGAACCAAATGCTTTCATCGGTTGGAATTCCGCCGCCTGCCGAGACGCGCTTTGTTTGAGTATCGATGACTACGCCGCTGTTATCAAGAACCCGAGTGGTGACATCAAGGTCTTCAAAGAAAGCATTTGAGAACACTTGGTAGTCGATTTGTACTGTATCGGATGCACCATCGCCATCACGGTCACTTGGAGTTGTCGTATTGAGTGTTAGCGTTGCAGGCGAGGTGATTCGTGCTGCTTCAATGTCGACTGTTCCTTGCGGATAGGAAGGACCGCAGGAAGTGTAGTCGCAATCAGCAACTGTGCTGGCGTACCATGTGATGGCCCATACTTCATCAGTGAGATTACCGAAACCGGGGATCAGTGCTGTTGCAACATTGTTTTGGAAGTTCAAATCGGTGGCTGTCCAGAGTCCGTCTGCAGTCGCTTTCGAAACAACAACTCCGTCGAACTGACTCACATCTGCAGTTAAACGCATAGTAAGTGGGGCTGGAGAAGACGCCCCCGGTGTGAATTTGAATGCACGAATGCCCCAACCTTCGACGCTGTGTCCAGTCGAAGACCATGGGCCTGCCCATTCACTGTTGGTATCAGCTGGTTGAACCCGACAGAACGAGCCTGATGAGCAGGTCGATGTCAAATCCAGATTTGAAAAACCGTAAATGCCTTGGTCAGAATCCAATACGGCTGCAATCGAAAAGTTTGCAAAAATTTGTCCCATCGTTCGACCGATAGCACCGCTTTGACCGCTCACTGGCGAGATGGCCAGGTTCTCCACTCCAAGTCCGCCTGTGGCTGAATCTTGTACAAGTTGTCGCACAGCAGGCCCGCCGCCAAGATGGTCTGCAAGATACATTGTAAAAATAAATCCTGCACCATAATCTGCGAATCGTTGATTCCACCAACGAACCGATAGTTCAGATGACTGCGTCCACTGGTTAAGGTGACTCACGAGTGTAGAATCTGCCCCAAAGCAGAGGTAAATTGCTACATCTGCATTGCCCTCATCAATCCAGAGGTTTTCATACGGATCTTGGGCGTTGTGCAAGAGGTGTTCAAGTTCGTGGGCAAGAATGGATTTGCCC
>JAKMGM010000023.1 GCA_022424925.1 Candidatus Poseidoniaceae archaeon
CTGATTTTTTCGGTTGAGGGCCACGACTGCCAAAACAAGAACCGAAAGAGAAAGCACAGAGCTTGGCCAGGGTAACAGGCCCTTCTCCTCCTCGGGAAGCGAAGAAGTTGCAGGGCAATCTTCTGTACACGGCAATTCTTCCAGTGAACCGTTGGAGCCTGCACTGGTTTCGTTACTCACAGAATCGCCCGTGTCAGTAGTTGAATTGGTTGCGTTTGATGTATTACCACCGCTGGTTGAGTTGTTGGACGTTGTCGAGGAGTTGTTCGTGTCTGACTGATTCTCGTTCTGCTCTGATTCAATCTCACATCCATGCCTATCGACGGTGGCAGTTTCTAAACTCGTAGGACAATCATCTTCTAAATCGCTAACGCCATCGTCGTCGCCATCACGCTGACGCGCAGCGCAGCCAGAAGCATCGACGGCCTCGTTCGAGCGTGTGAGTGGGCAGAGGTCATCTCCATCAAGAACGCCGTCCTTATCGCTGTCTGCATCAGAAAGAATGCAACCATTCTCATCGACTGCCACGTTCGAAGACGTGCCTAGACAGGCGTCGTTAACATTGGCGACACCATCTACATCGCTGTCTGCACCTATACGATGTAGAACCCCTGGGAATGCGGTTGCAAAAATCTGTGCCCCTGTGTAATCGAAAACCGAAGTCGAGTACGATGAACCTCCTACGCACCGTTCAATAGTCCTCCCGTCTGTGGAGTTTACCAGCGAACCACCACAGTCTGCGTGTAGCAATTGAGTTCCATCCGGTGAAACATCTAAAACGCGATGAACGCCAGTGAATGTGGCTGAGATGGTCCAGTCTTCGACAGATATACGGTCAGTGACATACGTGGGGTCCCACCATTCGCCTTGTGAACTTGAGACCCACAAATCCGATCCGCTGGGAGAAAAAGATACGTACGATTCAGCATCATAATCAGTCAATGTCGTTTCTTTCGTCCATGTTGCCGTAGACCAAACATGAACTTGACCTGAACCCCCTTGAACGCTCGTCGAACCTTCACCGATCGCAAGCAATCCATTGTCAGGGGAGAATTGTAGTGATTGCGGCCAGTCGACTCCCTCCAATGTTGCTACATTGACCCAGTCAGAAGTCCGCCATACCTTGACTTCTGTTGAGCGCAAGTTGGCTGCTGCAAGATACTGACCGTCAGATGACACATCCAGTAAGTCGGGGGCGAGGTCCGTTGCGCCTGTGTCAAGAGTCGTCACCAGACCACCCGATGATGTTTCAAACACGTCAACAGAACCAAATTCGTCTAAGACATACAAATATTGCCCGTTAGGGCTGAAGTCCACGCTTCCAATTTCGCCATCGGCTTGAAGAGTACGCACAACCTCAAGACTCGCTGCATTTGAAAGAACAATCAGTCCAGACTCATCAGCAGTAGCAACCAGTTCGCCATCAAAAGATGTGGCAATTGAACGAACAATGCTAGCATGCGGTTGCAATACCCCCAAGACTTCTGTGCTCGAGGTAGAAATTCGACGTAGCAAATCACCGCCATATTCCCCACCCACCAGTACTTCAGCCCCATCTGGACTCAAATGCAGCGACAAAATATTGTGCTCAGAACCATCGATGATTCTGGTTGTCTCAGTCCATGATTCCGAGGTCCACAAACCGAGGTCGTATCCGTAAGCAAGCAAAAGACTGGAATCATCAGCAAAGGTAAGGTCATGAATGGAGGAATACCTCACATCATCACTGGCTTCAAGGCTCCAATCAGCTGTATTCCAAATACGCAAATCACTGCTAAAATCTCCGCTCGCTGCATACGCTCCGTTTGGAGAGAAATCCAGTGCAGTCACTTGAGATGAATGTTGCTCAAGAAGATGGGTTTGGTTCCAATCAGCGATACGCCAAACCCCGATTGAACCGTTTGCATGCCCAACGAGCAGTTCGTCCCCGTTTGGAGAAAGCGATAGACTGTACGGTGAACCTCCGTTCATAGCCACCTCGTTGCTGACCTGCCACGTTGTGCTGTCAAACATCATGATTGATGGCGTACCTTGAGAACCCCGAGTTGTCATGATCAATGAGTTTGAATCGGGTGTAAAGACGACAGAACGACCGTCGAGCCCACCGCTTCGGTCTTCTCGTTGCCAATTCGTAGTATCCCATACCCATAAATTGCCTTTGTCCGATGTTGCAGCAAGCATTGTACTGTCGGGGGAGAATTCAACATCCCAAATGTTCCAACAAACACCGCAGTCAAAAACCAAAACAACCTCTTCTGTTTCTCGATCCCAAACAAGTAATCGCTCATCTTCACTACCCGATGCAAGCCACTTACCATCGGGTGAATACGATAATGAGACCACATCATTCATGTGGCCACTTGCCTCATCTTCAATTGCCCAAGACAACGGTGATGCAACGGTACCAGTTTCATCTGAAGCCGACACGAGAAGCAGGGATGCAGATACAAAAAGCATCAAAGTTACAACAAAAAATGCTTTCGAACGGACGCCCAGAAACAGAGGCGTTTTGCTTGACATGACCGAGAGAGGAACAGCGTGCATAAGTGGAACATTGGAAGGGGATGTTTGTATGTTGCGCTCTACTGGTCTAGGCGTGAGAATGCACACGACAGTTCAGCATGCTCTAGCCAAAGCATCTCCAGTCACATTGATGAATCTCCGAATCCGATATTTGGGTTGTCGACAACAATTCTCAAGAACCCTCGTTCCACGCTTACCCTCATGGAGCGAGTCCAACTTACAGTACAGTTTGCACGAATCGAAGAACAGGCACGTCTTCCAACACAAGGCTCACCACAAGCAGCCGGATGGGATTTGTACGCCCTTGAAGAGACACATGTTACACGCGGGGTCAGTTCAATGATTCGAACCGGATTGGCAGTTGCTATACCTGAAGGTTGGGAAGGGCAAATTCGTTGCCGTTCATCGCTCGGCAAAAAGGGCATGATTATGCCCAACGGCATAGGGACAATCGACGCTGACTACCGAGGGGAATTGATGGTACTCGCAACTTGGATCGGAGAGGGCGATGACTTTGTGGTGAAAAAAGGAGAACGGGTCGCCCAACTGCTCTTTGCACCTGTACCGAAAGTAACCATCCAAGAGACAAGCATAGCGGCGCTGGGAGAAACAAAGCGCGGCTCAGGTGGATTCGGGTCTACCGGTAAGTTTTGACAAGGCATGAATTGATGCAACAGTTCGGTGTGGAGCAGCCATGAGCGGAGAGCGATACGTCGATGTCCGCGACGAGGGGTGCATCCCGTACGCTTCATCACTTGAAATGATGAAAGATTTGCAAAAACAACGTATCAATGACGAAATTATCGACACTTTACTCATCATGGAACACCCGGAAATTGTCACGATAGGGCCTCGTGCGCGCCACGATGGCATCGTTGTTCCTGCAGGATATGCGTCCCATCCAGTTGACAGAGGCGGTGGACTGACATGGCACGGCGAAGGACAAATTGTTGCGTATCCAATCTTTAAGTGGGACCTCGAAGGTGAAGTTTCCGTTGCAGCCATCATTGCATTATTGGAACAATGGATATTGAATGCACTTGAGCGATGTGGTATTGAGGGACATCGCGACCCCAGAATGCAAGGTATTTGGGTCAATGAAAAGAAAATCTCAAGTATTGGCCTCTCATTCCTGCGATGGACTTCTCGCCACGGCTTTACCATCAATTACGACACGCCCGAAGGGCGAGTAGAAATGCTTGCTGGGTGTGGTCTGGATACGAACACGACGACATCATTAGCACGTGAAGGCTATCAAACAACGAGAGATGAACTTCTCGATGCGCTCTATGCGACAATGAAGGATTCACTGAACAGAAGTGCAGTAGCACAGTAATTCGTTCTATAGCCCGTTTCTGGAAGAAACACATTTTGTCCAAAACAAGTGCATAAAAGGCAGAACCTTGACATCTGCACATGGGCGAGGTTGTCGTAGGCATATCTGGAGCATCCGGTGCGATATACGGAAAACGCTTGGTTGAAGTCCTCTCAGCCAAGGACATACCCGTACGTTTGGTTGTAACCAACGCTGGAGAAATTACCCTCAAACACGAGTGCAACACCACAAAAGAAGCTTTGGCAGAAGCAACTGGTGCATTGCTTGAAAACGATAAGAACATCGGTGCCAAATCCGCCTCCGGCTCTGCGAACATCGATGCAGTTGTCCTCTGCCCGTGTTCTGGAACCACACTCGGCAAACTCGGCGCCGGTATCGGTGACAACCTCATCACACGCTCAGCAATTGTTGCTCTCAAGGAACGAAGGAAACTCGTCATCGTACCTCGTGAGGCGCCGTATGCTACGGTTCACCTTGAGAACATGCACAAGTTGTCTCAGTGGGGTGCCATCGTCATACCAGCATCACCTGGATTCTACAATCACCCAAGGACTATCGATGACATGGTTGATTTCGTAGTGGCTCGAATACTCGACCACATCGGCGTTGAACATACGCTCGGAACCCGTTGGACAGGCGATGAAATCGACTGAACGGCCGACCACGGCATTCTTGAACCATCACTGGCTGTGCGTAGCATGGACGAGACGCAACTGTCCCAGTACTCTGTGGCAGAACTCAAAGAAATGCTGCGTAACAAAGGCTTGCCAGTGAGTGGCAAAAAAGCAGAACTGGTGACGCGACTGCACAACGCCTCGGCACCTGAAGTCGATGCCTTGCTGGAGAACGAAACTGGAAAAGAGCATTCGTTGAGTCTTGAAGGTGACGATACCCAAGCAGCAGGGCTTCTAACATTCAAAGAAAGGATGGGTACAACTGTGTATGGCCCACTGAACCTCGGTGCTGTAATCGCAATCGGAATGGCCATCATCATGGTCACCGCAACGATTCTGGTCTTCAAGCCAACATGGCTTGGTTTTGAGCGACAGTACGACTACGAGTTGATTGATTTCGACCAAGACCAAACTCGCAACTTTGCTCAAGACCTTGTCAACCTCGGCCACCCTGACTGGGAAGGACGGATGAGCGGAACCGTTGAAGAGACCAACACGTCACAATACATGCTCGATAAATTCCAGGCGATGGGGTACACGCCCGAAAACAACGAGTTTCAAGTCCCAATGCATCACGTGAACTCAGAGCCGAGTTTCAGACTGTGTGTTCGCGGGGCGATATCACTTGCCTGTGAAGGGCTTTTAATTGCTGCTGGGTCACAGATTACCTCATTTCAACATCGCTCTGACTATGTGATTCAGGGATTTTCGGGCCAATCTGAATACATGTTTAATGAAGAGATTTCCGTTACCGATTTGGGCAACGGCACGGATGAAGCCTTGTGGCAAACTGCTACAGGAACCATCGGATATGTGCGCGGCGACAGTTCCAAAGTAGGCAATACAGAATTGTTCAGCAATGCAGCCATCAATGACCTTGCAGGTCTCATCAGTGTGAACAAGAACTACAACTGTGGTAAAATTGAGGGCAATGACTGCGTACCGATTTTCAAAGGCACCAACTACGATGCACTGGTCGAAGCAAACGGTGGAAGTCTTCCATCAGATATTCCGTTTATTTCAATGTCCAAAGATGCAGGTGATATTTTTGAAACAATGGTGATTAATGCCAGCGAACCTGCATCAATTGAACTCATTATTGACGTCACCAACGACCAAGAACGAACCATCTATGTTCCGTGTGGCAGTATCCAAGGGCGCACTTCGGAAGTGGTGATTGCTGGTGGACACCACGATACGGTCTACCATGCTCAAGGTGCTGTGGATGATTCCTCTGGAAGTGCGAGTATTCTCGAGATGGCACGTCAGATTGCAGAAGTGATCAACGAAACAGGAACTCCAGAGCGCACGATTCGATTCTGCACATGGGGTGGTGAAGAAGAAGGCCTTTGGGGGAGCAGAGCCTATGTCGAGCAGATGCAATCAAGTTTGCGCGATAATTTGAGACTGTACATTAACCTCGACATGAACCATGTTGATGCTGATTTTGCAAATCGCGGCAATTCGCTAACGCTGTTCACCAACAACAAAGAGGACTACGGCCACATCGTACGTATTACCGACCTCTACAAGCAAGAACGAAGTGAGATTGCGGATAAATACGATATCCAATTCAGTCTCCTCGATGGTGCACAAGGCGACGCTGACCAGATGCCTTGCAACTCAGACCACTGTCCGTTTGTCTATGAATTGGGCGGCAAGAACGGACGAGCCGTCGTATGTTACGGTAGCGGCAGTTGGGAATACCATACGTACCTCGACACCATGGACCGGTTCAATGAAGAATCGCTGGCTATTTCGACAACCGTGTATGGAACATACATGCGTTTGCTTGCTTACGACCTCGATGCTTGACAGTAGACTTTCAATAACTGAAGCCGGTGGCTCAACACATGGTAGCACCGAGCGCATGGGCATCACATATTTTGGTACCATCAAAATCTGAGGCTGTTCAGATTAAAGCGAAAGTGAACAAATTGAAAGATTTTCAAAAACTTGCGCGCAAGAAAAGTACATGCCCTTCAAGCCAAAAAGGAGGAGACCTCGGATGGTTTCGAAAAGGACAAATGGTTCGAGAGTTCGAAGAAGTCGTTTGGACAATTCCCGTAGCGAATGTTTCAGAACCTGTGAAGACACAATTTGGATACCACCTCATTTGGGTCCATGAACGAGATGAATAGGTGGTTCTATGAAATTTCGAGTCGCCTTAGAATCCTATACGGTAATGGCGAAACATGGATACTTCAGCCATGAACATGAAAACGACCAGCCGTTCGTGTTCAGCGTATGGACTACGTTAACAGGTCAAGCGATCGAAGAGAACCTCGAACATACGCTCAATTACGCTGATATTCAAATCGCTATAGATGAAGTCATGTTACGAGCCAATAAGCCGATTCTTCTGATGGAGACAATGGCCCAGCGGGTTGTAGACATTTTGAAGCGAAAAACCAATGTCGCTACCATTCACATACGTATTGAAAAGCCACAAGCACCTTTGCCGCATCCGGGTGGGTTAGCGGTGGTTGAATACGAATGGAGTCGAAAGTGAGCGAGGCTTGAAACCCGACAACCCTTACGACACTGCATGGCGGATGAAACTTCGAGAGTCTTCGTGCCTTCCGCTATTGAAGAAGGAGGAGGCTCCATTGCTCTGGGGTGCTTCTCGAGTGAAGAAACGGCCTGGAATGTTCTCCGTAGTTTCCTCAAAAAAAGCGAACAGATGCTGTTGGAATCATGTTCCGTTGTCGTCTGGGACATCGATGTCATTGGCCAGGATGGGGTCACTGTACTCTCGACCATGGAATGCAAGGACTGTCCGGTTTGTGGACGTCGTACCTTTTGGCTGGACTTGGATAACTTCTCTGCATTATGTCACGGTGAGGCGTGCGCAGCCTGGGTTGAAGAAAGCACTGTTGAGCCAGGTGTTATCGATTGTGGCTGGCCACCAGTGCGGTTTCTCAAGCAAGCAAAAGACATTGAAGAAGCGTTCAGTGAGCTGTTCAAAATCGGAGACCAAATGAAAGCAGTATCTCGAGTCGATTCACTCGAAGATGAACAACCCGAAGCAATGCTCAAGGA
>JAKMGM010000027.1 GCA_022424925.1 Candidatus Poseidoniaceae archaeon
TGACAACGGTGTGAACCGTGGATTTGGCTTCGTAACATATTCCGAAAAGTCCCAAGCCGATACGGCCATTGAGAAACTTAACGGCCACAAAATCAACGGTCGAAAGATTGGCGTTCGTGATGCTGACAGCGATGACAAGAAGGGCAAGCGAGAAAAGCGCAAGGACCCTGAAGGACTCAAATTGTACATCGGTAACCTCCCGTTCAAAGCAACCGAGGAAAACATTCGGGCCATGTTCGATGGTATTGCCACCGTCAACGGCTTGGTCATTGCTACGAGCGGCGACGGTAAGCCCAAAGGATTCGCATTTGCATTCATCAAAGAGATGGACAAAGGAGAAGAAATTGTCTCGAAACTCAACGGATCTGAACTTCTCGGACGTCGTATTAAGGTCGATGTTTCCCAAGGTGGAAAGAAGGGTGGTAACCGTGGCAACAGAAACGCAAATGCTTCTGACGGAAAATCGTCTCGTGAACTTCAAGCACTTCGTGAAGAGCAAGAGGATGCAAAGAAGCGCCCTCGACGCCGACGTGAGAAGAAGGATTGAAGGCAACCGACTCGAGGTTAGCCATCATGGTCGAACAGCATGCCCCAAAATGGCTGATTCTCGACGGCTATGAGGATGAACCCGCTGCATTCGGCGTTCCGCCGTATGTGGGCTTCCACATTCGATACCTGTGCGGAGTTCTTGAGAAATGCAACATTGAGTATGAATACCTCACCATCGACCAGTGGAGGGAACTCATTCGCACCCACGGTGAAGAATGGGCACGTAGTCGTCTTGCGTCGATTGAGGGGTTCGCTTGCATTGCAGGTGCTGTCGTTCCTGGCCGGTATCTGCGAGGCACACCATTATCACTCAAAGAAACCCGAAACATCATCCGAGACTTGCCACATGGGATTCCAGCATTGTTTGGAGGGTGGGCCATACGCGGTTGGCGACAACAGGGTTGGACGCCATTGCGAAAGAATCTCTTTCTCGCTGTCCAAGACACGGATGCGACCCTGCACACCTATCTAACATCTGGAGAATGGAAGCACACCCGAAGGAGCGGCGAACAATGGACTGAATGGGCTCAAGCCGGAGCAAGTAGCAAAGCCGTTACTCAACATCCAGATTTAGGCACACAAGAACACCCCGGGCCGCTGACCTACGAAGTTGAAGTGTACCAAGGATGCGTACGCTACAAACGCGGGTGTAAGTTTTGTATCGAGCCAAAAAAGGGTGTCCCAATTTGGAGAACGCCCGAGGATATCATCGAGGAAGTTCGCAAAGCCCACGATGTTGGAGTCGAACACGTTCGGCTCGGAGGCATGACAGATACCTACACGTACATGGCTGACGGCGTTAAGGAACTCGAATATCCTCGTCCCAATCCTGAGCCAATTGCACAACTCTTGCATGGATTGCGGGATGATGAACGCTTAGGCATCCTTCACACGGATAACGGAAACCCTTCAATCATCGCTGAAAATATGGAAGCATCCGAGGCAATCACAAAAACGCTTGTTGAGACATTATCAGACGGTGCCGTGCTCTCATTCGGACTCGAATCAGCTGACCCGTCAGTTCACGAAGCAAACTGGCTCAATTGTGACCCCAAACAACTCAAGTCAGCGATACGGTTGATCAACAAATACGGTTCTGTACGTGGCGAGAGAGGGTTGCCAAAGTTACTTCCAGGACTCAATTTCATAGCGGGGTTGAACGGTGAAACCAAAGCGAGTTATCAAATGAATCTTGATTTATTGCATGAAATTCGACGGGAAGGCCTCCTGTTACGACGAATCAACATCCGACAAGTCGAAGGTGAAGGTTTTCAAGAGATACCCCAAAAACAATTCAACATGTTCAAAACCAATGTACGGGACACCATTGATGGACCGCTCCTTGAAGAATTATTCCCCTTGGGTGAGAAGTTATCCGGTGTGCATTGGGAGACGCATGATGGGCGCACTCGTTTAGCAATTCATCAGACCGAAGTGCACACTGCGGAGGCATGCAGAGGAAAAGCAGGCATCACGTTTGGACGACAGATCGGCGCGTACCCCATTCTCATTGGTGTTGAATACCATATTCCACTTGAATCTCAATCCGACATCATCGTCACTGGACACGGTGCACGTTCGATCACCGGAGTTGAGACAAACATGCGGCATGAAACAGCGTCTCAAAAGCAGCTCGAAGCGATTCCAGGCATTGGAGAAAAGACTGCTTGGAAACTGATTAGCCAGCGAGCAAAGCAAAAGCGGAAGCGAGTCGATGCTGAAGCATTCGCAACGCCTGAGGAATGGTTCAAGTCAACCTCCGTTGATTGGCGTGAAGAATACTCCGTATTTTTTGCGCCATGAGCCGTTTCACTCGTAGTGAATGTTTTTTTACTCATAACGCATAGACTCCCTGCAAGGCGTTTCACCCGCCTCAAACGAATGTTTTTGAAAAAAAGAAGCAATCGTTCATCAAACATCATTCAGAAGTTTTCTTCCTTTTGAAAGGTTTATACGAGGGGAAGGAACAAAAAGGGGACTCAAGTGGTGATGTATATGCGCACTAACAGAGTATGGGCTCTCGTCCTTTTGCTGATTGTTCAAACGTTTGCCGCCGGCTTCGCAGTTATCCCGTCCCAGTCCGACACAGGTGAATGGCAGGGTCCAGTGCAATTCGCTGATGCTCGCTCAAACAACACAACCGATTCTGATAACGACGGTATCGTAGACAGTTATGACGTGTGCCCAAACGGGCAAACAAACTGGACTTCATCGGCAAGTACTGATCACGACAATGACGGTTGTCAAGATTCAAGCGAAGACCTCGATGATGACAACGACGGCGTAGTCGACATCGACGACGCATGTATGGTGGGCGATCTTGGTTGGACATCCACAAACTTGACAGATTACGATTCTGACGGATGCAGAGACTGGAGCGAAGACCTCGATGACGACAACGACGGCGTCCTGGACTCCGACGACGCATGTTCGATGGGGGAACTTGGTTGGATTTCATCAAACATGACGGATGCTGATGGAGACGGATGCAAGGATGCCACTGAGGATTCTGATGGTGGCACCGGCGGAAACAGTTCGTCTGGCTGTGGTAACGATCCTACGTACACATCCTTGTACGCCTATTCCTCTTTGAGCAACTACTACGTGAATGACACCTTCTCTGGCATCATGTACGTCTACTGTCAACTTACGAACATGACCATGACACTTGATTACTCCATACTTGACTCGTCCAATACGACTGTTGATTCTGGAAACATGTCATGGGTCGGAGGCTCCTCAAACTATACCTATGAGTTTTGGAACACAACGCTCAACCAACAGGGGATGTATGGATTCTATGCCATTCTTGGATACTATGATGCCAACCAAACCTGGATTCAAGTGGATACGGATTACGATTCATTCACCGTGTGGAACCAAACAAGTGGTGGAGGAAACAACACCGGTGGCTGCGGCGATGACCCAACATACGTCTCCCTTTACGCGAATTCGTACTCTTCATATTACTACGTGAACGACACGTTCACTGGCAGCATGAGCATCTACTGTCAACTTACGAACATGACCATGACACTCGATTACTCAATACTCGACGCGTCGAATACTACCGTTGATGCTGGAAACATGTCGTGGATTGGAAGTTCCTCAACCTATACCAGTGAATTTTGGAATACGACGCTCACACAAGCAGGCAACTACACGTTTGAGGCCTTCTTAGGATACTATGACATAAACCAAACCTGGACGCAATTGGATTCCGATTACGATTTCTTTACTGTCTGGAATCAGAACAGTGGTGGAGGAAACAACAGCGGGAATGAAGGAAACAACTCCTCACCTGTTGCAAGTATTACCATTGAATCAAACGGCGAGGTTTTCGTTATGGGAGACATCCTTCAATTCAGTATTGAATCCAGCGGACTCAACCTTGATTCGAACTACACATTGATGTTGAACAACAGTTTGACTGGCGCCTCAACAACATACACTTGGAACGCTTCGATGTCTTCATCGTTTGAAAACTTCAATACCACTG
>JAKMGM010000117.1 GCA_022424925.1 Candidatus Poseidoniaceae archaeon
TTGAACAAGCAGCGGAATCAGAACATATGCTGTTGCGACAACTTGCACCAGCACCGGCAGGAACACTGGTCGGCGCTGCACTCGATGGTGATGGCGACCGCTGCTTATTCATCGAGGCAACAGAGAGTGGATACATGATTATCGACGGTGATGCGATGGCAGATACGATTGCGATTGCAGGTCATCAACAGTACACGAATTGGATTATTGCTGCAAGCATTGAGTCAGATTTAGCGCTCCTCTCAACGTTGAAACGCCTCTCAACCACAACAACTGCAATAGAGACGGCGGTTGGAGACCGGTGGCTTTCCCACGCATTGCGTCGAAACCTTTCACCATCTCAACACATGCCTACCCTCATGGGCGTCGAAGATTCTGGACATGCTGTTTTACCCTCGCCCCACCCGCTCAACACCAATGAATGGAGTCTGGTGGGAGACGGTGCTGGAACGCTTGTGGCGTATCTCTTAGCTCGAAACGCCGCAGACCCCTCGCTGAAGATGGAACGAGGTTGGAAGCAACGTAAATCTGTGAGTGGCGTGAATCGAACGCTTTGGGACGGTGAGAACCAACTTTCGGATGAAGTTGAGAAGATGAGTCGAGAGCATTTTGAAACATGCGGTAACATAACCAAATGGTTGAGGAAAAGGGTTGAGGGTGAAGCAAATCTAATGCTTATTGAAGCCCATATCGATGGAAGATTATTGTCGCTCGGCATTCGAAACAGCGGCACACAAGCGAAAATCAGTGTTTCGCTTCGACTCCAAGCAGGCATGCCACATCAAAAAGTTTCGAGCGTCATTGATTTGATAACGGCGTACCTTGCCGAGCAGATGCTCTAATCAGTTCTGACGACCTTCGATTGCAGAACATAGGAGTGCCATCGCCACAATCACTTTGCGGTCCAATGGGTGGCCTTGTGGAACTGAAATTTGTGTTCGCTTGATGATTGGATTGAACTGTTGATGCATCAAGATTTCAGGGTATCCTTCCACCTCGAAGTGGTATTTGGCTGGAATGAGCGGTATGAAGCGACGCAAAATCGCCAAGCTGTCTTCAACGAAAGTGGCATAGGGGTTTCCCGACGGATCGTTGAGAACCCACGAATCTTTGAGAAAGGATTTCAAGCCCTTACGCTTTGCTGAACCGAGGTTAGCGCCAGTTTGCGAATCGATGATATCGTATGTAGCACCAAGGTCGATCATTCCACGCGCCTTAATCTGTAAAAGTGGGACAGTACAACTTTCATCGGTGAATAAAACGATATCTTCCCGGAGTTTGAACCGTTTCTGTTTCGAATAAGCGATGACATTTCCTTGCAAATCTTCAAAATAAAATGCGCCACCAAAAATTCGCAAAAGTTTCGTACGAATGATGTATTGGTCCATCTGAAAGAGTTGGGTCATGGATTAGGGTCTTGCGAGGAGTATATACTCGTTTCCCCGTTCGAACCCAGCCGTCACTCGTTCGCCATCTGTCCCTCATAGGTTTGCGTGAGGTAGGTGACCATTCCGAGCAGGAGTGCTGATGCGACAAGTATGGTAAACAGTACGCCTACACCCGCGCCTTGGAACATGACAATGGCCGCAACAATCCATCCAAGAACAAGGTCGAGCGCACCGATAAAGCGCCATGACTTTCGTAGCGTGAGGATGCCGCAAACCCACGATACAGTTGAACACAACAAGATGAAAACAACGGCAGGAAGTAAATTGCCGAAACCAAAACTGGAACTTATGAGTAGAATATGCATAGCCCAAAGGGCTGCAGGAAGCCATAAGCCCTTACGGTTTTGTACAATCCAAGCAACTGAGAAGACCGTGAGTATTCCAAACAGTGAGGTAACCAGCGTCAAAGAAGGTAACGCAACCATATCGGAAAGCCATACACTGCTTGCTTGATAGGCCATAGGCGTCAACAGCCATGCGGTCAAAACAACGGCTGGTTGAGTCCACCAAACGCCGCGTCGAGCGGACAGAAGAATCACTGCAAATACCGCAGGGCCGAACGAGAGGAACGCTACGAACACAATCCAGGCAGAACGCCCAGCTGCTCCTCTGTGGTCACCCATCTGATGCTGGATACGTTTTCCTTCGACCCAGTCGAAAGCAAATACTCCAGCAAACAGCAGCGCTTCGATGAGCAACAACGGTAATGTCCATGTGAGCGATGAATATGTACTGACGAATGGGTCAATGGTGAATGGAACGGGTACTTCACCCCCGATAACCACTGCCAGAACGCGGTCGAGTGCTGCCAAATAGACGATGCCTTCCAAAGCATTTGGAATACGTAATCCCAAATCGTTTCGACCAAGCAGGCCGAGTCCCGCAAGCAGAACAAGGCCGACAAAGAACACGCCCAAATGGGTGGCGTCGCTTAATTCGACCACGGAATTTGAAGCGCGACCTGCTAGATGCACCAAGACCAAACCAACCATACCAAGCGCAATGGGTGCTTCGATTCCCAACACATCAGGCAAGCGCAAGCCAATCTGATTGGCACGAATACGCGAAAGTCCGACAAAGAGAACCGTGATTAAGACGCTGAAACTCAAAGCGAGAAGTGTTGCACCGGTGGTGAATGAAAGAAACGAGGTCGCTACAATCGTCGTGGCCAAAAACAACAGAACGATGGTTGGTTGGTGGTGAATATCGCCAATGTACAAGTCCATGTCGCCGGAGGCGCCTGCCCTCTTCTGCCGCTTCTTTTGTTTTTCAGCGAGTGCAAGGAGTTCGGTGTCAATGAGACGAAGGTTGCTCTTGTTCGAACTCGAGGATTCGTCACCGCTTGATGAGATTCCAAGTTGTACCACTTCGGTTTGTTCCATTCCATTGACTTCAAGAAACGTTTGAATGCGTTCTTGCTTGTCTTTCAAACGTTGAATTCTGTTCTCCTTCTTGGTAAGTGCGCGCACGCCTGAGCGAAACTCACCTTGGACAGCGAGATAGGCTCCCGAGAGGACGAACGCCAACAAAGACGCCAAAACCACTGCATCAACGGCGAGGGTTCGGCCCGCTAAGGCCATCGATACAATGAGTGCCACTGCGGTGAAAGCGGGCGGGAGAAGTTTCTCTAGCGTTGCAGCCCGAATCAAATAAAGAACAAGCGCTACCAATCCAACCGCCATCAAAAGCAGAAGGTTTGTCTCTGAATCAAACATGAATTGCGTCCCAGTGAGCGGTGTTGATACAAGTGGATTCAGTGAAATCAACACGAAAAAGGCAGTGATAAGACCCATCATCATGGTGAGGAGTTGGCCCGGTAAGGCTTCCATTTTCTCAAGTTCATCATCCGATGCTCCTTGGCGACGTCGCTGATCTGAAGCCTTCAGCAGAACCGCAGAAGAAGCAACCAGAGAGAGAGCCCACACGGACGATTGACCGTAGTTCCAAGAAAACAAAATGGCAAAGATTCCCCACACGCCCATGAGGGTTTGGGGTTTACCGCCGTGCCGTTCAAAATAAACAACCAGTGAATGCCCGACCAGAAGACCGCTCAATACGACCAAAAGGCCGTACATCGGTAACGCCCCAGGCCGAGCGACTGCCCACGTAACAACCAATGTCAGCAAGAAACTCAAGTTCCAAAGTTTAGCAAAGCCGGAATCGCGCAACCGAGCACCAAGTTCGGAGAACCCGAGAAGGCGAGAGGCGAGATTGAGTCCCACTTCGCCGTGTCGGATATTGACCCAAATCTGCTGCACGACAAGCAAACTCATCCAAACGAACAAGTCGAATTCATCAAGCAGAATGGGGAGGAAATCCATTGAAATGAGTCTTGAATCTGCATCTGTAGCAAAAAACAGCAACCAAACCCAAGGCCCGATGACTGCGGTTCCAGCAATCGATGGAGATGAACGTAAAACGGCGAGACCGGACAAACCAAGCCAGACAATCCCTTGAGTGAACAAGAGCGTTCGTGCCCCGTTTTGCATGTCTCCAGCGGGTATCAAAAGCGTTAACAAGCCCACAACAGCCAGTCCACCCAGCCAAATGACGTGGTCTGAAACTGCGGTTTGATTGCGCAATAAAGCAACGACAGTCAACAACGAAGTCAGAGCAGCATACACGCTGTATTCATTGAGTCCGAAGGGAAGTGAGAACGATACGATGCCCGAACTGTAGACGGCCAGTCCAATCAGAAGAAACGGTGTTGGAAGTATCAGATAGGGCGCGATATCCTTGAAATCGATGCCTCGGACAACGAGATAAGACCCCGTGAATGCTCCAATCAACAACATCAGCTGAGCCAGTGCATATCCCGTTTCCAAACGGTGTGCTGCGATGGCAAGCAACGCTCCGATCATGCCTAATCCGACGGATACTGCCCACAGTGAAGGATTACCGAGACCAAGCCCTTCTAAGGCTTTGGAAAACCAATTTTCAGCACGCACAAACCGTGCAGCAATTGTAGCATTGGTAACCGTGACAAAGGCCATCAATAAGAAGAGCAGCAAATCATCTTCAAACGAGACGAGTTCCAGACCGAAGAGTACCCAGTTGTCCGATAGGGCATGTACACCGACCCAAAGGTATGACGAAGCAATGCCGAGGCTTGCGAGATTACCAGAGCCACGATACAGGGCGAGGCCGTGCATTAACAGCGTACCAACAGCAATCATGCTTGCAATACCGATTTCACCGTACAGTGCACCTGCCGCACTGCCAACCAACAGTAAAATCAGCGTGGCCTGAGCGGCTATAGCGTCTTCATCGTGCCGCTGAGCAATGTAGACATTCGCCGTAACAACGCCGACAAGGCTCAACCCGAGGGTTTCACTTGCCCCAAAAGGAGAACTATCGAACCAGCCCCAATGCCAAGCATCCAAAGCAAGGCCATAGAATAATTTCATCGAAATGATGACCCAAGTTACGCCCAAAATCCGCATGTTCGGATTTGGAATCCACCGTTCTCCAAGGTACAGCCCTATTGAACCCATCGCGAACAAACCAACACCGCTGAGGACTTCGGGTAGTACCGTTCCAACCAAGGCGCCTATCGCTGACCAAGTGAAGACCATTGCCACTAACAGACCGAAGCCTAACCTTTTCTCGCCGTGAACGGCCAGGTCAGTTACACTGTCCATTTCCGGTGGCTTCTCAACAGTGCCGTCGCGTTGGACAGCGCCAGCAGCATCCGAAACTTCGTCGCCAGATGTGAAAAGCGGCGAGATTTCTCCGACGGCTATGTCAACCTGTTCTGCATCACCGCGTTCAGATGGTTGAGCTTTCTCTTCCCCCATGTCCACCATAAACGAATTGATATCAACGCCTTTCGCACGACGAAAGTCGCGTTTCCGTACAACTTCGTCGCGAGATGAGGTCGATGGTGAACGACGCCCATCCACCCCCTCAGTCATGGCTGATACTTCTGAGGCATCCACTTCAA
>JAKMGM010000067.1 GCA_022424925.1 Candidatus Poseidoniaceae archaeon
TTCCAAAGGATGCAGACAGCTCATTTTGGTTGGTGATCACCGCCAACTTCCACCAACTGTCATTTCGAATAACGCACAGGAAGGCGGCCTAGGTCGTTCTCTCTTCGAGCGGTTAATTGATGTTGGAATCAAATCACATATGCTCACAGTCCAATATCGAATGCATCCCGTTCTTCGAGAATTTCCTAGTGCCCGATTCTATGATGACAAACTCGAGGACGGTTGTTCAGCAGAAGAACGCCCTGCTCCGGCAGGCGTTCTTTGGCCAGATTGGGATCATCCATTCGCATTCATCCCGATCACAGGTTCTGAAATTGAAGAAGAGGAAGGGGGTAGCAGAAGCAATCCTGCTGAGGCAGCACGGATCTATGGGTTGGTTCAGGAACTACTGATTCCAGGTGATGTTACGCCAGACCAAATTGGTATCATTACTCCTTACAGCGGACAAGTACGAGCGCTTTGCGATATCTTTGATTCGAAGAAGGAACGTGAACAAGGGCAACGCTACGCAGGCCTCGAAATCAACAGTGTTGATGGTTATCAAGGTCGAGAAAAAGAAGTCATTATCTTTTCAGCGGTGCGTTCGAATCCAGATGGGATCGTTGGTTTCCTAAGCGATCGTCGGCGATTAAACGTCGCCATTACTCGTGCGAAACGTGGGCTCATCGTTCTCGGAGACCCTCAAACACTGCGATTTGATCCAACCTGGCGCTCATGGCTTGATTGGGCAGACGAGCGTGGACTTTTTGCTTGGCATTTGGTTAATGACTAATACGCAAGTTCAACAATAAACAGAGAATGGGAACATCATGGCCGACAGCCCAGTCACCGTGTATCAAGGCGGAACACTCGCTCAGCAAGCGCTGTCAAGCGCTCCTGAAGGCATGCTCATCGCTCCAGTATGGAGGAGAGTTACGGCGTTTGCGCTCGATGTCGTTGCAGTGTCGCTCGTTCTTCATCTGTTGAGTCGTTTTACATTTCTTGAGGTACTCATTAGTTGGTCCTACCTGGTGGAGGATACGCGTTATGCAGCCTCATTTGCGGTGACTTGGGTTATTTTCTTCGCATCCCTTTGGATGTATTGGAAATATACTGGCCGTGCTTTTGGCCGATCACTAGGACAACGCGCTCTTCGGATTGCAATTGTCCATGACAACGGTACATTGCTGGAATTACATCACTTTGGACCACGGGCGTTTGACAAACTGCGCTACATGATTCCGATTATCGGCGTGATTTGGTTTGGTATGAGAGATATTCTACGTGCACGTTCAAAGGAAGCTGAGTACAGAACTTCAGTTGATGTGAACAATCACACAGTTGCTGCGGTTGATTGGTCTTTACCGAGCGATACGCGCTTGAATTTAAAGTAAAGAACAGTGTACGATGGATAGGTGGGCGCTATGACTGAAGAACATACTGTGACTGCGGGTTCCTTGACTGCATTTCTCCAATCGGTCCGAATGGAGATTGATGATGACGACGAGGATATCGTCGAAGTGTCCATTGAATTGACCAATGAGTCGGCTATTCCAGTCGGTGGACTCGAGGCAACAATTCAAACAAGCACAGGCTCGAAAATCGAGCCAGTAAGCGGGGTGACGTCAATCGGCCCTGGCTTAACTCGGTCTTTTTCATTCGCATTCAAACTCAGTGATGGAAACTGGTCTTTCACACTCAATGGGCAAGGACAAACGTTGGCGCTTGGCCCATATGAAGTGGATTTTGAGTTCCAAAAAGCAAAAGGAAGGAAACCTGGAAATGCCATCGGTTCAAGCCTTTTTATGGGAGCTTTCGATAATCATCTTGACGATTTTGGTAACACCAAGGAACGAGAACTCATCAATCCAAATGAAGTTCAAATGAGCACATTTTTCGGTGAAAATTCAGAAGGAGGCTCAACAAAAATTAGTTCCTTTGCAAACGTCGAGGAAGATGGGCCGAGGAAACCGCCATGGGAAACATCTGCTACAGAAGCACCATCACCAGATTCTCTTCTTTCAGCACCTCTTACAACATCTTCCCCACCACCACCAGTTCAGGAAGAAAAACCCCCAGTTGACC
>JAKMGM010000128.1 GCA_022424925.1 Candidatus Poseidoniaceae archaeon
CATTATGAAGTGCAGTATCACGATTATCGACCAAATGGACACCCGATTCAGAGTTGTTTTCAACCAGCAAACCGTTGAGAACCACGGATGAATAGTCGAGGAACATGCCGTCTCCAGAATTGTTATGAATGGTGAAATCGGTTCCAACCCATTCCGCTTTGTACGAATGTATTCCCGGTCCGACAGAACCAGAGATTTCCAATTCGTCAAACACAGGAGAGGATGTGAACACCCAAGTTATAGCAAGACCTGCTTCGTGTGGACCTTGCCCAGGGTCACCCGAATCTCGAATAGTAAGATTCCTAAACGTGGTTGTAGCGTCGACATAATACAATCGAACGCCAGTAGATGTAGAATCTTCAACCAGTGTATTCTCAAACCAAGCCCCGGTTGCGTTTACTTCGATTGCTGCGTATGCGATGTCCGCAGTTGTTGCTCCAGCGGTCCCCGTACCACGAACCGTTAGATTGGTGAAATCCGCCGTTTCGTAGTTTGTGTAATTCGAGTGGTTTTCGTTGTCCACATAGACGCCTCTGTACATCGAATTCGAAACTGTACACTCCCTGAAAACAGCACGCGTGTAAGCGCTGTCATCAATGTGTCGAACGACAATACCATGGTCGGCTCGGTCAACGCTCAAGTCCGTAACCAGAGGTTGGCTGTCTTCGACCCAAACGCCAGCAGAGATGACCCAACTTGAACCGCTTATGTTGTTCATGACAATGTTACGCAAAACACCGCCTGAGCCGCCCCATATGTTGATTGCTCTCGTCAAATGGTCAGTAAAGAGGGCTCCATCCAACAACGGAGTTGAGCCAGAACCAATCGACAATCCTAACCCGTATCGCCAATCGTTTTGAAAGGGTAAAAATCGTCCGGCCTGTTCAATGACCAAGTCGTATATTTGAGGCGATGAAGAACTAAACAAATCAATTCCGACCCGGTCTGGGTTGAGGAGCGTAAGGTTGTGAATCACTGGATTACTGCCATACATTGTTATGCCAAAAATGGCGTTTTCAATCGTTAAATTATCCAATTTAGAACCGCGGTTGTTGGAACTGCTGTTGAATTGAATGCCTTCGTGGTCTGTGCCGGTGAGCGATGTCAACACAACAGGGCACGTTTCAGTTCCTTCGACGGTCAAACGGCCTTCGATGTAAATGCGAGCGTTCGAACCCATTTCGACTTCAGTGCAGGCAGAAATGATGAGTTCATCAAAAACCGAAACGGTGTATGTCGAAGTGACGGTCACCGAACCGGTCCATGTTGTCTGTGAACGGGCTTCAACCGAGGAAGGCGATTCGAACGGTTCGTCGCCAAATTCGACTTCTGTTGGTGCAGAAATCAAGCCGCTCATCACCGTTCCAATGAGTAAACATAGGATAAACCACGCAGTGATTGGAGACAGTGGCTTCGGTTCCATAGGTTGTGCTTCATGCAAATGCACTTGAAGGGTTCTACTGGTTGTGAACATGATTGGTCGAACCATGGCTTCAACTCGCAAGCAATAAGACCCAACTCGATTTGGTAAGAGCATGTCCGAGGCTTTCGTGTTGTTCAAGACTCGGCCTGCGCACGAGCGCGGCGTCTACCTGACTTTGATGAATCATACATCTGTCGTGGAAGTTCATGCACTGTACGGTGAATTTGACTTGGTTGCTCGCTTAAGCGCTGACACTTCAAAATCGTTGACAACTATGTTGATGTCGGATTTCAGGCAAATCGAAGGTGTGAAAGACACGCAAACCTTGATTGCGGTCGAATACTGAGGGATATTGATGGCGATTGGATTTGTGCTAATCACTACATTGCCAGGTCGTGAAAGCGATGTGCGAGCCGTGCTCGACAACATCGAATACGTCACAGACCGATGGATGTTGTTTGGTGAATACGACCTCATTGCTCGAGTACAAGCTGAGGATGAGTTTGTGCTCACACGCTGCATCGTCGAAGAAATCCGCATTATCGACGGAATTGCAGACACCAAAACCCTCATCGGGGCTGAATTGTAGTCACAAGAGGTTGTGTAACTTCGCCTCAAGTTGTTTTGCTGCGCGTGGGCAACCTGCGGCTCTGTTGAGCGTGATAGCCTCTCGAAGAGCGATACGTTGAGCGTTCGGTTGGATTTGAGATTTACAGAACCACCATCGCGCTTGAAGCCGATGTGCCAGCATACTGGAAGAGGTGTAGTCGAATTTTTCTGTTTGCAGGAAATGCGCTCGTGCGAGTGGATTATTTTCCTTGAGGAGTGTCTCGATGAGTGATAGCTTCAATGCTTCTTTGTGAAGTGTATTCGATTGGACATCAATAGCCTGAAGCGTTGCGTTCACAACTTCATCGTGTTGCACAATCCCCTGTTCAAGTTGAACAAGTAATGACTTCGCCGCAAGCGCTTGAATGAAAGCATCATCTGAACTGGAGATTGATGCGAGACGTTCTCGCAATTCGGCTGCTTTTTCAAAATTCAGTTCGCCCAAGGCGAGTGAATGCTGCACCATGGTGAGGGCAACGACGGTCACAGAACGACGTTCAGCATCATCCGGGAGTACGATTTTGGAGAGGTAGGTTTTGATTTGTTTTACGGCATCTTTGCTGAGTTCTGTCGATATTCTGTCATCGAGCAAGCGTGAAGCTGCGGACAAGGCCAACTGATTTTTTTGGTGCTGTGTGCCGTATTCAAAGCCATCTTCAATGCCCCGTTCAGCGTCTTGAATACGTCCTTCAAGATAGGCTATTCCTATCCTTATCTCATTGGCCGAACTTTCATCTTCGATTGCGTCGAGATGGTGGTGAGCATGCTGAGGCTCGCAGCGTTCGAGGGCCACTTTAGCAGCGAGGTAATGAAGATGTGAAGTATGAGGTGAGGTTTCAATAGCTTGGTCAAGTAAAACTGCGAGGGAATGGCTGTTAGATGATGAGAGCCGCTCATAGGCTTGAGAACAATGGTTCTCTATATCCTCAAGTCGGGCATGAATTCGGTGGAAGAGAAGCACGATGTGGTCGTCGTAAGTCTCAGCACGAGTCGCCCAATGTTCAACACCCTGCCTGTGAAGTTCTCTCTTTTCATCATCGGTTAGCGAAGTTCTTCGAACATTTCGAACCAAATGTTGTATTTCCATTTTTTCCATATCCCCAGTCCAACGCAAAAAGGCATGGTCGTCAAGGATACCAACGATGTTTTTGTTGTAGATTTTATCGGCTTCAACAGGGTGAGGTAAAACGACAATGTGATCCATGTCCGAACGGGTCGATGTATCCAGCATAGAAAGAACGACATTCTCGACATAGGATTGTATGTCGGCATTTTCTTCGGGTAACGACGTGGTATTCTGGTACATTTGAATGGCGAGAGGATGCCCTCCAAGTCGCTCTACAACATGACGGGTTTCTTCTTCTGCATACGAGTCACCGAGCAATTGACTAGCATCATCCGAACGCATCGGAGGAATGGGAATCCTGTTGATTGCCTCAAATCCAACCATCAACTCACGACCGATGAACATCAATGAAGGACCTTGATGTTGTAAAATCTGCTGACATATTGAAGCAAAGGCTGATGCATGTCTTGCGGAAATCAGGTGCACATCATCGAAGACAAACATTTCATCGTCGTGATGTTGCGACAAGTGTTCGGCGAAGGCTTCTGAGTCGTTGAGAACTTCGTCCGACAGACCCATATCGACACATAAACTCTGGAAATCTGAGAACGAGTCGGCCGTACACCATCGTACATTCATTCCCTCTGAAACCATTCTTCGTGCAACTGAAAGGGCGACAGTTGTTTTCCCGATGCCTGGCAATCCACTGAGATAGACGCTGCGTTCCTTCTTCAACTGCTCACATACTTGGTCAGTCACCGATGAGCGGCCGTACATTGTTCCGAGCGCAGGAGCGTGGCCGTACAACTTCCCTTCCGAAGCGCTTTTTCGTGGCGTGGATGTATCCTCACCCAGTGTTGCAAGGAGTATCCGGCCTTGTTCAGTCAAGTGGTAGACATTTCGGCGTCGTGAACCGCCCCCAATGACGTGCGCCATTCGCTTGAAGACCAAACCACGCTTTTCTAACGCCGCCAACGGCACATTAAGCGCTGAACGGACGACGCCAAGCGACTCACTGATACCGGGCAGTGAAAGTTCTCGAGTCACATCCCATGCCTTTTCAAGACTGGCTGAAAATCTACCAAGCCATCTCAAGAGACGCTCTTGGGGCATGGAGAGTTTCTCTGACATACCTCAAGCCAAGACAACTTCAACTTCAAACTACACCCCTGAATGCTTCATACAGTAATGGTGAACCAAGTGCGTTGGTGCTACTGTACAGCACCGTTCGGTTTGATGAAAGAGCCGTTAAAAATTCTTCACAGTGGCTCAGGCCAAGGCCGCTGGTCATCCCAACTCGCCCATTCTTCAACCCATGGTTCGATGTATGTTTCCGCCTCAAAACCGAGAGCTGTCATCACTTCAATCGGTACAGCTGTGCCGCCTTTTTTGCGTAGTCCTGCTCGTATGAGGGCTGATGAACACACGCGTCCAGACTGCTCAGTCGTTTGTTGGAAATAGAAAAATTTGTCATCCAAACCAACCAATTTTGTGCGAACCAACGCCTTACGGAAAGGAGCAAGGCGCTTACGGTAGCGTATTGATGAGCCGCCAACAACAAAAGCAAGACGATGCTTCCGGACATAACTGAACAACCCAATTCGAAAAGCGAGGTGGTACCGTGCCAAATCAAACAATACAAAATGGCGGCCATTGTTCACTTCCGGATAGACATCTAAATCTCCAATCAAAGGACGGTATGTCATTTGGAATTCCGCTCGCAAATCGAGTTTCTCCTTCTTTCGAAACAGCGACATGAATGCCATTCGAAACAATCGAAAATACGGATACATGGTGGTCGCTGAGTCGCCTCGTTGTTGAACATTTGCTCATCGACAAACGATGCGAGGTACTGCTCAAACAATCCGGGCTTGGTAGAGTACGACTGGAGAGACCGGTACATCGCCGGCTCCAGTAGAGACTTGGGAAAGCGTCGTAACGTGTTCACAACCGCTGGTGATTTGGCCGAACACTGTGTGTACGCCGTCAAGCCATGAATGGTGTTGAATATCATCAGGAATCAAGAAAAATTGAGAGCCGCCAGTATGCGGTTGAGATGTCTTTGCCATAGAGATGACACATGGAAGATGTTGAAGACCGTTGTCCGCTTCATCGGGGACAGTCCATGAAGAGCGGTCACATGTGGACTGGTTCGCTGAAGGTTGACCGTTGCAATAACCGTACCAATCAGCAGCATAGCCACCGCTTCCATCGTTGTTTTCAAAATCTCCACCTTGAATCATAAAATCATCAATAATTCGATGGAAGATGGACATATTGTAGTTCCCTGCTTCGATATGTTTGAGCATGTTATCTGCATGAAGTGGCGCTGCTTGGTGGTCCAGTTTGATGGTCACGGTGTAGTTTGCAGTGGCGTTAGCCAAACTTTCACCGTGGTAGATCTCGAAAGACACTGTGCTGTGTGTACCGTTGAACAGTAAATTGAAATCCGATTCCAAGACTGAAATCGGTTCATTCGTCTCTTCAATACAGCCCGGTAACACCACAAGTAAGGCCGCAAGCAGAACTGTAAATCTCATCATATTCTGCCGTATCGATGCACAGTAATGAACGATTCGACTTCTGTTTTTGAGTTGAGCCTGCACCAATGGGTTGCCTTATTTGGGTGGGCACCAAGCCAACATCATGCCTGTGACCCTGTCTTCGGTGGATTTCCCGAAGAAACCCGGGGTGTACTTGTTCAAGTCAGAAAAAGGTCGAGTCTTGTATGTCGGAAAAGCGACTCGCCTCAACGAGAGGATACGGTCCTACTTTGCGTCCAACCCTGACCGTCAAATGATTCCTGAGCTCGTTCGTAAATCTGACAGCGTAGAGTGCATGGTGACTCCGAACCCAGAGGAGGCTTTGATTCTCGAGCGCGAACTGATTCGTCAACACAAACCACGGTACAATTCGATGTTGAAAGATGATAAATCATACCCGTTCTTGGTTTTGACGGATGAAGAATATCCGCGCATAATGTACACGCGACATCCTCCAAAGAACAGCGCTCGCTGGGGGCCGTTTCCGAATGCAGGTGCAGCCAAGCAAGTCATGCAGTTGCTTCGACGACAATTTGGAATCCGTGACTGCAAAGAACTGCTTCCCCAAGGGTGTTTATCGATGCACATCGGGCTGTGTTCTGGACCGTGCATCTCTGGAGAAGGATACGCAGAAAGTGTTGACGCTGCCAAGCGAATACTGAACGGTGATGCTGCAGAATTGTTGGAGGAGTTTGCAACTCAAATGGATGCTGCATCGCATGAAATGCACTTTGAGAAAGCGGCCCAAAGTCGAGACATGATTCGAGCAATTCGAGCAACGACCGGACAACACGTCGTATCGAGTAAGGTGTACCGAGACTGCGACGCACTCGGCATTGGAGTTCAAGGCGACTTGGCAGCGGTTGTCGTCGTTCACGCCAACAATGGAGTCGTACAAGGCCAAGAGGTATGGCCCATGTTGCACAGAGGTGATATCAAAGAAACCGTTTCCATGTTCGTATCCGAGCATTACACCAACCGAACGCCGCCTCGTTTGCTGGTAACTCCAGAGCCGTTTGAAGACGGAACAGAACAATGGCTTTCGATGCGAAGAGGCTCAAATGTGGAAGTTCGCGTACCGGTTCGGGGAGACCTCGTAACACTGCAAACCCTCGCCCAACAAAATGCAGAAATCCAAATCGTTCGACTCACCAACAAAACCAGTGGTTCTCTTGAACAACGCGCTGCTGATGAAGGGGCTGAACTGCTCGGTTTAGAGCAACTCGATCACATTGTCTGCTTCGATATGGCCCAACTGTTGGGCGATGAACGAGTTGGAGCAAGTGTTTCGTTTCGAAACGGAAGACCCGAGAAAAAGGAATACAGAAAGTATACCATCAAAGGTGATGCACTCGATGACTTGCGAATGATGCGAGAGGTGGTAGAACGATGGCTTAAACGGCAAGATGAATGGCCAGACCTGGTTCTCATCGATGGCGGTGAAACACATCTCTCGACCATCAGCAAACTTGTTGAAGAACACGGTATTACAGGGCGATTCGAACTTGCAGCATTGGCCAAACGGGAAGAGACCGTATTCCGTAACGGAACAGCGCCGATTGTACTCGACCGTAAAGGACGAGTCATGGTTCACGCTCGTGACGAAGCACACCGTTTCGTCAACACATTCCATCGTAAACGCCGTAGTAGAAGGAAACTCAACGACCCACTGGGAGAGGTTGAAGGACTCGGTGCTAAGAAAATGCAGAACCTGCTCAGGCATTTTGGTGGGCGTCAAGGCATTGCGCATGCTTCGCTTCAAGACCTGAAAACGGTTCCGGGTATAGGTCCCTCACTGGCCTTGCGTATTCACGCAGCGCTGCATGACTGATCAATCAAAACGTTCGTCACCTGTTTCCATATCGGCAACTGAAGTCACTGCAGTGAGAGGTGGTAACGGTGGAGGGGTTGTCTCCTCTTGGTAATCTTTCAACGTCTCCATGTCGCCGTGAATGCCTTTGCTGTGGAATCCTGATAGGTCTGCGAACTCTGATGGGCTGATACCTACTTTGCTTGTGGTATGCGCTTTTGCTGCATCTTTGTACCTTCGTTTTTTCGCCTTTCGTCGCCTTCTTTGTTTTATTGCCAGGAAGAGAAGAATGACAACAATCCCCAAATACTTCCACAATTGGAGGAAGAAGAACAACCATGTCACCTTAATTTTGAACGTGATGTCATCTTCAAACTCTCCATATGGGACGAGGTATGTGACTTCTTGTCGCCCGTCTACTTCCTTCAAATCAATCAATCCTGCCGAAGAGTTGAGATAGGAAAATTCCAACCCTCTTGGCAAGACGACGGTGAGAGGCCCGGACCAATACAAGCCAAATTCTTCCATTAAAGAGGTGTTAAGACTGAGCGGGACGGTCACTCTTTCGGGAGGAACATTCACACCTGAAAGCGAAAAAATCGAGAAGACACCCGATGTCAAAGTGTGGCTTAATGAATGGACCATAAGGTTCATTGGACGCAAGAAGAGATTGTGAACTGCATTCGCAGTCAGTGAAAATTCTGCGGAATCGAAATTTCCAGTCCACATCTCGCCAATGTTGCCATCGACTTCGAGCTTAAATCGAACTTTTGGAATCTTCATGCCAAGCGTTATTCCCTCATTATCGGACACAACAAAATCTGGAGACCCTATACCATCGATACTCAACTGTATCTCAAACGCATCCAAATCGATATTTTTTATCTTGGTATCTTCAAGTTCGATATAATAGGCGATGGATTGACGGATAAAATCGCTCACAACTTCACCAAACCGTTCCACAAATGCGGCGATACCTTCACTTGTGAACAGGAAAGTAATGCTCTGGTTGCATACCGGCATGTTCAGTTTCATATCAGCGGTACAGTAGTCTGAAAAATTCAGTGTTCGAGAAGTTTTAGAGTCATCCATGCGCCCGGCTACGTCAAGACCCAAGCGAATCAAATCCGAAGGAATGACTTCCATTGAAACACTGTGGTCACCTTCTGAAGGAAGGTATTCTTGAGGAATTGAAATTCTGTGCATCGATGCGGATGAATCCAGAGCGAATTCAAGCGACACTGAACGGTCCCACTCGTTGAAATCAAATTCCAAGACGTCCATTTTTCCATAATTCGCAACACATGTTGACTGGTCTGTCGAACAGACTTCGACGCCATCTCTGTTGTTGATGGCGTTGCGCCAATCATACTGGTCTATGCCGGAAAAGGATAAGTTGGTTTTGTCGTCATCGTTCAGTGAATCTTCCAAGACGATTCGGTCCGAGCCGTCAGCTGTTTGAATCCATGATGGTAAAATAATCTCAAGAGAGAGTTCCGAAGGCGGGAGGTTGTCTGGAACAATCCCTGAGAGGAAGCCACCTGGAAGCGCAGTTTCAATTTCAATTCCTGCATTCATGATTCGGCGGAAATCTTCGGTTGTCAATGTTGCAAGAACCTCTTCAGCAGATTCCAATTCAATGTTTTCCGTCAATATGTCAAGAAGCCTCATGGAAAAGGGCTGGCTGGTCGTACGAAGGTAGACGGGGTGTGAATATGACATGGCTTCAGAGCCTTGAACACAATAGTAGAGAGGTTTGTTCGGCGGGACAATTTCAGTACATCCGCTCGAGTGAGTGAAATTAAGACCGCCTGCTGGACCATCGATGACATCACCGGTTCGTGAATCTGAAACCCAGGTCATCGGATTCATTTGAATCGTTTCGATTCCCGCTACCGTTGATGAGATTCCTTCCGCTATGGCACTTACTGGGAATTGTGTGGTGACGTTCGAAAGGTCAACGATATCATTGTGATACGCCAGTCGAATGCCGTCTGATGTCACCTGAGTCATGGTTGCTCGGTCGGCAACGCTCATCATCGAAATGCCCCAATCGTTCATCGTTGTTTCATCCAAGTAATACAAAGCAGCAACGAAATCAAGCGTCGCAGCTGATTCATCACGTAGGTCGAGTCGAATCTGAAGGTCCAATGCCTTTTCATCGGTTGGAATAACGACGGTCGTGGTGTCAGTTCTGTTGCGGTGCATCATTTCGACTTCGATTGGTAACGAGATCTCGACATCGTCGACACCTGCATTTCGATGGTCTATTTCCCATTCGCCAGCAAAATAGGCAGGTGGCCCCGTGCGTGCAGCTCGAGTGCCGTTTGCATCCACGCTTTTGATGGTCGCATACTCTGGAGGGTTAAACGAATACGAGGCTTTGTGCCCCGGTAATCCAACCAAGTCAAACATTGTTGTAACTTCAGTTCCCATCACCAAGAGGCCTTGATAGGCGCGCTCAAGTTCCAGGTCAGGGTTCGGAATGAGATTAAACGAATCTGGCGAAATGGTAATCTGGATTGTACTTTGAATGCAAATAGGCGGTTCGAAAGCATTGTTTGTAGAGGCACCCTCGTCCGATGCATCGCTCAATTCATCGGTCGAACAGGCGGTTGTCACACCGCCGTTGGTGTAGGAATCGGTGTAGGAGGTCAAGGGGTCGCTCGCTGAACCAAAGCCTGATTCAACTGAATCTTTGATTGATTTATCTATTTCTGACAGGAGCAGGTCCTGAACTCGAACGTTTGCCGTTATCACACGGTCAAATTGGTCGCGAATGAGGTCGGCAGGAGCCCCGTCGTCCTCACCGATTCCATCGTTGGCCAATGCCATTTCGATTCCAGGAATTCCATCAAGACCCAATGCAGAGCGGTTGAACTCTCGAATGGCCCACTGCAAATCAAGGGTTATCGTAGAAGTATCTTGCAGCGTAAAATCGTACGCACCTTCGATCCAGTCAAGACGGAACGGGGTTAAATCTTCATTCTCGTCGTACTCGTCACACGCAGATTGGCATGAACTCATGTTGGTAGCCGAAGCAAGCGGGGCATAGAGATGCAACGTCATGACCAAAACAAGGAAGACGGAAACCGAAGGACGGCGTCGAGACGGTCGACCGCTTGCGTGCGTCATGGAACTTCCTTGACACGCCATGTTCAAAGTCGTTCCTCTCCTCGGGTTCTCATGGCAGGTTCGTTTACTCAACCTGTTGATGCTAATGCAGTTCTCTGTGCGTTAGAGAACGGAGAGGTCTTGCACCTGTTTCTCGACGAGCATACACTGCTCGATTCAAGGTTCCGACCGATGAGAGAGGCAACGCAATTGGCTCTGCCGCTCAAGGGACCACTGAATGACGATATAGCAGCGCTGTTCTCTGCGCTTCCTTTCAGCACAGAACTCGCTACAAGGCATTTCGAATCATCAGAACCGTCAAACAACCCGCACGCACAGCTTCATCGAACCATCAAGACATGGCTGGATACGAACGCTGACGATGAAGAGAAGACAGCGCTTCTCACACAACTTCCGCGCAAATGGGAGCGTCTTGGAGACGCTATGGTCTTGCCCGAGCAAGCCTTCCAAACACCACAATGGACGCACTTACTCTCGAGATGTTCTCAGCAGCAAATCGAAATGCTTTGGCAAAGCGTCGCTCAAGCACTCTCTGCCAATCGGCTTGGACGCCAGCATGCTGTTGCCAGCGACATGTTTCGCACTTCGCAAACTGAACTTCTGTACGGTGATAATGGCTGGGTTGAATTCCTCGACCACGGCGTTCGTTTCGGGTTTGATTTCACACGCGTCATGTTTTCATCAGGTAACAACACCGAGCGGAGGCGTATTGGGGCCATCTCGATGAAGGGTGAGGTTGTTGTGGATGCATTCGCTGGAATTGGCTACTACACATTGCATATGGCAAAACGGAGTCAAGCCGAACACATTCATGCCTTTGAGATGAATCCTGATGCCATTGAAGGTTTACAATGGGGTATTCGAGCAAATGATGTAGAGCAGCGCGTTACCGTTCATTCCGGCGACAACCAACGTAATCTTCCCCTGCTTTACGGAAAAGCTGATCGATGTCACCTCGGTTTGTTACCTTCTTCAGAAGCGGTCTGGGAACACGCTGTCCGGTGCCTAAAGGCGCATGGAGGGTGGTTGCACATACACATGAATGTACGTGAAAATGAGATCGACACATGGCAAGCATCGACCGTTGACACACTCAAACACATAGCCGCCGAACATGGCAGAACATGGAACATCAGTTCAACCCATCTGGAAAGAGTGAAGTGGTATTCTCCAAGGGTTCGCCACGTCGTTCTCGATGTTCATTTCGAAGACATTCACGGCATGAACGATGTTTAATCGTCAACCAAAACGGCATCCAAACTTAGATTTGAATCGCTCGGCTCGAGTTGAAGAGGCTGTTCTGTTCGAGCAATGAACAAACCAATGACGACGAGCAACAGCACGGTTCCAAAGGAGAACGAAGCAATTGTGGATGAAGACCCAAGAAGTGAGGCGAAAAAGCCGCTCTCTTCGCTTGTTTCTTGACCTATTCCCCGTAGAGAACCATCGGGGTCAGACACACCAATCAAGTCGATAGTAATGATGAGCACTTCGTTGATTGGTCGGCCAGCGGAAGACGCTGGGTTTTGGATGTCTTCTTCCCCTGTTGGGTCGTCAGATGTCGGAACAGTTGCAATAGCGCGTACATGCGACATGCCGTCTCGAACGATACCGAATGTTGCATACCCACCATCGTCGCGGTTCTCGGGGTCCAATCCATGTGCCTCCGTTTCAGCGATGTACCACTGCGAGTCTGCGGAGTCTTCTTCTTGGCTTCGAGCCATCCCAATCGCGCCGTCAACATGCGACAGGTTCTCATCATGCTCCAATGGAATCGTTGTGCCCGTACCTCCGCTTCCGCATTCGACACTTGTAAGAGGATAGACGGCGAGTTTTTTGCAGGTAGGATCGCCGGCTTGCGTGACAAAATCATCGATGACTCGATGGAAAAATATTCCGTTGTAGATACCTGATTCGATATTTTTGACCATGTTTGCTGTTGTGATTGGCGCCCACTGCTCAAACAGTTCAAGCGTGATGGCACCATTGATACGACTTGAGCCTAACGAAGGAACGTAGGACACTTTAATCTGGAAGATTGCATTGCCTTGGTAGGTTTCATTCATCGGCGTATCTTCTTCAACCGGACCATCCGTCCACAACGATGGGTCGATACCGATAGAGCGCCATGCGGGTTGGTCTTCATTGGCGCTTGCAAGCCCTATGCCCCCAGTGCTCATCAGCACCAAGTTGAGAACGAGGAGTACCGCAAACCGTCCCTTCATACACCTCCGAGGACGCACCCCCCCATGAATCGCTCGCATCACCACAATTTCATCGGTATTGTCAAAAGAAAAAGCCACTTGAGTTGTGACATGAGCGATTTTAGATTTCTTGGACAAACGATTCCCCGACTCACCCTGCTGGTCGGAGGGGCCTTGGTTTTGGAAGGCATTGGATTTTACTTTGGAACTGGAATGGCGAGTGCAACCTCGCTTATTCCTGCATTCTTTGGCCTTCCCTTGATTGCTATGAGCATCATGGCAACACGCCAACCGGAGCGCTCGCATTTTTGGATGCACATCGCAGTCGTGTTCGGACTTTTGACGTTCCTCGGTGGCGGAATGGGTGTGCGAGGTTTAGTGACTGGTGATCTATCGGGTTCAACGGTTGCACAACTGCTCATGCTGGTGATTGGAGGAGTCTACACATTCGCCTGCATTCGTTCATTCACCCATGCTCGAAAGGCGAGAGAGGCCGCTGGTGAAGCATGAGCGTCTAAGCGTCATGCTCTTGATGGTTAATCCACTGGACATACCATGGCAGAGGTGTCTAAGAGCGAAGGCGAAACGGTTCTTGAGGCCGTTTTGAGCGATGCCGATGAACCCTTCAGCTCCGAGTTCGAGAAGAACGAATCAAATCGTGGTCGACGCCAATTGAATTTTTCAGCAGTCTCCACGGTTGCAATCTCGATTGTGTTTTTGCTGCTTGCCATGACCTTTGGCGAATCGATGATAAAATCGAACACCACGGCTGATTACGGCGCAGAATGGTGGGAAACGCCGCTGCAACTACGCCACACCATGGAACTACCAATGGACACACTTCGAGCCCAACTTCCAGTGAACGGTACATACGAAGCCCTGCCTTATACCGAGCATTTCATCGAGGTGGAACTACCTGCAAGTGAGCAAGATGTGGGTTTCCCTGGCCCAGCGCTGATGCACATTGCCCTGTGGTTACCGAATGTACCCGAAGGCGAAACTGTGCCTGTCATCATGACCATTCACCCGTACTATGATTTCGGCGGGGAAGGTATGCCTGGCGTTGGTGACGATTCCTCACCAAATACCGTTCCTGATGGGGGGGTAGGGAAATGGGTGTACGATACTTTCTTGCCCCACGGCTATGCTTTTGCTCAGGCATCCACATTCGGCACCGGCCAGTCGACCCATTGCCAAGATGTCAAAGGCCTCGGCGAACAAACCGGAATCCAAGCCGCTACCGACTGGCTCGGCCAACAAAACTGGTCGAATGGCAATGTCGGCCTCATGGGGAAGTCCTATGCAGGAACGACCAACTGGGAGGCTGCGCAAAATCCGTCAGAACACCTCAAGACCATCGTGCCCATTTCTGGCTCGATCGGTGTTCAGGAAATGTTCTATCGCAACGGTTCCTCAGAGGCTCGAGCGTTGGGCTACGACGCCGCATACCAAGCTGCTACCACCGACTTAACCACCGACGATGTCAGGATGTGCAGTGATGACTTGGTTGGACCGCTTAACCCGTGGAGTACGTGGGGCTGGGCTGAATTTGGTGGTGCCGATTGGTCCGATTATTGGGACGAACGACGGCACCTGCCCGATGTTCTTGAAAACTACAAGGGAAGCGTCTACATCGTTTGGGGTCTGCAGGATTGGAACGTCGACCCCTATCACGCATTCCCGACCTACCAATTGCTCCGTGATGCTGGAATCAACACCCGAGCAATTGCAGGGCAATGGGCACACAATTACCCAGACCAACCCGACCGACACAATGAATTGTCATCCGGGTATGGTTCCGAGGCTTATCCAAACATGACACGTATGGATTGGGCAGTTGAATTGTTCGGATGGTTCAATTATTATCTCAAGGACATCGGTGAAGAACCTGCTCCAATGGTTCAGATTCAAACCAACGACGGCCATTGGCACGTTGAAGAAACATGGCCGCCAGAAGATGCAATGATGCTTCTACATGACCTTTCAAACGACTGGAGTGGAGCAACCGGAACGGTCAATGGCGTTGGCTCATCGGTGACGATGACCAGTCCGGTTTTTGACAATGAAACGCATATTTCCGGCCTCCCAACACTCCACTTGGATGTGACGACGCAAGTATGCAATGGGGGTCAAATTTTCGCAACGATGTTCGATGACGCATCGAACTTGCGGTTAGGCCATGCCACTATGGACATTCGATACAGAGACGGAGGTTACGAAGCCAAAGCAACTGCTCCGGGGAGCAGTTATACAATGTTGATGGAATTCAATCCGCTGGACATTATTGTGCCTGCTGGGCATGCTCTGCGAATCGAGTTGACCGAGTCAGGCGAGGATTACCTTCCAGGCCCATGTGCCTCAAACCCCGCAGGTGGACTCTCTATCGACGGCGGAACGGTTGGACTTCCAATCATCGACCGCCCAATGGATGACGACAGATGGTTCCTGACGCCGCCGTGGTGGGAACAACAGCCAATCCCGTCTTGAAATCAGAATCTTCACTTCTATGTCGAACCAAGTGAAAATTCTAAATCATCTCGCACCGAGGGATTGACATGGCTACGCCAACCATCGACGAGGCAAGTTCTCTGCTGTTGGATGAACTCGGCGTCATCGGTCCGTTTCTCGGCCCCCTCATGCTTGCTGTTTCGTTGTTCTTGATGTTTCGAGGCCATGAACGGTTGCAACTTGTTGCAGGAATGACCGGTGCGGGAATTGGTTTCATCATCACCCCACTGGTCTACACGACAGTTTGGGATTTCGGTTTTGAGATTGACCAACTGTATGTCATGATTTTGCTCATTGTACTGTGCGGTGTGTTCATGAGTGCTACGATTCAACTAAGCATTCGAATAATGGCTGGGTTTCTCATATACGTCAGCTTTGCAGGCGTGTTTGAATTTTTACAAGGCAAAGGATTTGAAATCGTTGAGGGTGACCTGATTCAAGGCCTCATGGCCATCATCGCCTTCTTTTCAGTCCGTTGGATTAAAAATATCCTCCCGGTTTTAGTCTCAGGTTTGCTTGGCTCTTTGGGAACAATGGGTGGAATGTTGCTGCTAACTGGCAACCCTCTCACACTGATGAGTACGCGTAACACATCCACTCTGCTGATGCTTGCAATTCTGTTTTTGCTGAGTTTTTCGTGGCAGTACAGCCAAATCAAAGCGAAAAAGGAAAAACAAAACCAAGAACCAACACTGCCTCAAATGCAACAGGTGCCGGGCAGTGCTGTGAAACCTCGGCGTCGTCGAGGAAATGACCTGCCCGATCTGAGGGACTTTTCTTAACGCTCAGTCGTCGTAGGGTTGCCAATCTTCCTGGCCTTCTTCACGGAACCACCAGTATCCGTCTTCATCCTCAAACCATTCGACACCGTCTTCATCTACTGAATACCCTTCAAGGTCTTCTTCGCCATCTTCAGCAACGATTTCATCCTCAGCGTTTGGATCAACCAAACCTGTTTCCTGGGAAATTTGCTGTTTCAACCGTTCCAATTCTTCATTTTCGTCACCGAATACTCGATTTTCCGTACGGATTTCAGCCTCGTGGTCGCCTTGGCGAATCGCATCATCGGATTCGGCAAAAAAATCATCACTCATACGGGCTTTGAAATCTTCAAATTCATCACGACCGTAGCTTCCGACAAACTCGTTACCCTTTGCTTGCATCAATTCATCAAGATTTTTACGTTTTCCGAGATTGAGTTCCGGAGCGTCTGGGACAGCACCAGCATAGAAGGAGTCTTCATCTGAGGAAAGTTTTCCAAACGAACGGTTTTCCGGATCGGCTTCCTCAATGGCCTCAATGATGAGGTCGTGCTCTTCTTCATCGAGGTTTTCCTGCTCGTAATTCTCGCCGACGATATCAACGAGTTTCTTCAACATACGAGCGAGTTTACGGTCGTCGTCATCGTGTTCACTGACGAGTTTGTCAACTTGCTTTAACAGGCGTTCGTAAGGGGTGCCGGTTAGAGCACCAATGAATCGGCCAAACCCACCCTTCTTCTTCGCCATGTTGACAGTTAACGAGAACCTGTTCAAAGGTTTTCGCCCGTATTGACCGCTGAGTTCATTCACATCGAACGACTGGGTCGAATCGGTTGCGATGGTTGAAGCGTGGTTGGAGGAACTCATGGAGACCTACAACAGCGATTCGTTTGCAACGCGTGAATCGTATACTGCCCAAATCCACCTGCCTGGAAAAGTGTTTGAACAACTCGTGTGGTGGGCTTTGCAAGCATTGCCCGATGAAATTCTCGTCGGCATGGACATCGATGCGAATACGCCTCATCGGCCAGAAGTTGAAGAGAAATTCATGGGCAGTGAACATACATCTGGCTTGTTTCAAGGCCAAGGGTTCACCATCGGCGAAGCACACATCGTCAACCGAGGCGATTCCTATTCGGTTCACCATCTACCAGAGGATTGGACCGACGACATGTTCTCAACATCTCGCGGTTCACGAGCTGGGCGGTTCACGCACTGGCTCCACACGCATCCAAATGCACCGGCAATACCGAGTCATGCGGATGCAGATGCTGCACAAGAAACGCCTGGTGTCGACATGATTCTCGGCCTGCGCTTCTCACCTGAAGGGCCGTTGCCATGGTTTGACGATGTTGATGGTGTGCGAAGAAGAGTTGGCGTCGAAGCACAGCCTGAACCGGCTAAAAGCCGGAAACGTTCGTTTTTCTTTCGACAAAATTTGAAAGTACTGGGGGTAGCACCCAGCGGTCACAAAATCCATGAAATTCAATTGATTGCGTTCCGAAAAAACGGCCTCGGCATCAACGTAATCTTGGTTGACGATGACGGATTGCCGTACGGATGGAACGCCTTGCCCTCATGAGCCGTCCGCAAGGACGTTGTAGATGTCTTCAATCCGGTTGGGGTTGACACCGAGGTCGCTTTGACCCAAACGCGATTGTGAGTGCAACTCGAGTTGGCACGTTGTGCCGTCACCAAGCGGTGAGACCGAAACCGCAACATCGTCCGGAAAGCGCCAAAACGAGGTTCGTTCAACAAAATGAATGTAACGTTCCCCTTCCATGGTCGTCTTTTCAAACAGAATTTCAGAACCAGAATCTTCGATGTACTGATCCACATTTGACCACACCTGCTCCACAGTAGCGTTCAATGTCAGTGCGTACGTACCGTCCATTCGGTAACTCTCACCGCCTCCAAGATGGGCGCAATTTGAACTTGTGTCAGGACAGTTTGGCATCGTAGGAAAGGCTTCATCCGGCGCACCCACGGCAATCCAAACTTGGCACAACAGCCATGGCGATGCGATAAGCAGTGCGAGGATAATGCCGCGTCGTTGCAGGGTTGAACGTTCCATGGGCTTCCCTCAAAAGTCGGAAACACGAACCCATTGACCCGCTTCTCTTCGATACACCAGTGGAACTCCAGTCGGAACTTCGAGCGATAGAACCTGCTCTCGTGAAAGGCCTTCTAAGTGCATGATAATACTGCGTAGAGAGTTACCGTGAGCTGCAACAAAAATGTTGTTGCCACTTTCAATCGATGGCAGAATGGTATCTGAAAAATAAGGTAGGGTGCGCTTTGAGGTGAGTTCGAGGCTTTCACCGTTTGGTGGAGGGACATCGAATGAACGTCGCCAAATTTTCACCTGTTCATCACCAAATTGGTTACGCGTTTCTTGTTTGTTCATACCTTGAAGGTCACCATACATCCGTTCATTGAGTTGCCATGAAGCATAGACGGGCAGGATATTCGAAGTATCTGCTTGTTCGTTCAATTGAGCCCATGCAGCCATTTTACCTTCATTCGAATCCGATGTGCTTTCAGATGCAGCATACTGGAATATCGGTGTTTTTTCCGACTGGTGCTGACTGAGCGCTAACATCGCTGTCATTTGGGCACGCATCAATGTCGAAGTATGCACTTCGTCAATGGGAAGATGACGTATCTTCCGACCACCATCGAGTGCTTCATCGATACCCTTCTGGGTAAGTGGAACATCAACCCAACCGGTAAACAGGTTCGCAGCGTTCCACATTGACTGTCCATGACGCATGAGAATGAGCAATGACATGGTTGTGCCTCATGCTGTCGGCTGCGACGCTGCTCAATGAACATGGCGGAGAACTCAGCCGAGAAGAACCGGTAAATATGCCAAGATGAGAAGCGGGAAAATACCCATTACGAGGTCACGTAATAGTAATTTCAGCAGTGTTGTCGAGTTCACTTCTGCAATCTTATCAAACTCTTGTTGCATTTTTTTATCAACGGAATCGGTGATTTTTCCAGCACCTGCTTTGGCCACCTCAACGGCTGCTCCAAAAGCAAGACCTTTCAGTAAGTACTGTGGTGAAAGTTTGCGAGCAGAAAGTAGGCGGCCTGTCCAAACTGCGAGTGAATTCTTCACAACATTCTTGCTTGTATCTTTGATACTGAGGTTGTTTTCTTCCTCTGTTTTGTTTTTCTTTCCTGAAAAATTGGTAAGCCATCGACGTACGCTCAGGCCCGTGTCAGCAATTTTCCGAAGTTTGCCTATGTCTCTTTTTTCAACCGCTTTCATCATTCTGCGAACACGACTGATTCGAAGTAAATCAAAGAAAATCCACACAAAAAGAAACAGCGTCAGCAGCGCAAAACCAGTATTCGATACCTCGCTCCACGCTTGCCAACCAATCGGGTCACTGGTCATTCGTATCAAGAGCACCAACAGCGGTGGAATACTGAACGCTAAGATTTCATTGAATGCTAAAATTCCAAAACCCTTCACAGGAAGTTCCCGCAATTGTTTGAGAGCCCATCCTGAATGAGGAGCAAGTTGCGCTATGGCTCTGCGGAAAGGTACGACTAAAAACAACAAACGCAGGATCATTGGCAGCCATATGACGACCAAAACATAACCGTCCCAAGGCCCTGCAGGGGGTACTGCGGGAAACTGGACTGGAGTCGCCATGAGTGATTCATAGAAACTCGGGTATTCAAATCAACCCCAATAATTCGATAGTTATGTTACCGAATCCTCATGTGGTAAGGCCACTTCGGCGATGCATGCCCTTCACTCACAACATGGCAGACTGGCTCGGATTCAACATCGACAAAGCCTGGCTTGAAGAAAACATTCGCTGGAAGGATTTCGGAACTGGCGTGCGACTCGGCAAACTCTACCGCGAAGATGCGTGCTCTCTGGTACTGTACGAAGCAGATTCAGAAGTGACCGTGGATGCGTTCATGCCACATAGCCACCCTGGTGGAGAGGCTTACATCGTGCTTGAAGGCGAAGTATGGGATGAAGACGGCACATATCCGACCGGTTCATTGGTTTGGATGAATCGAGAGACAACACACACGCCAAAGACTCGAGGTAAAACGCTCATTCTGGTTTTATGGCCGGAAGGCGTCAAATCTGCTTGATTGAG
>JAKMGM010000011.1 GCA_022424925.1 Candidatus Poseidoniaceae archaeon
CCCGAAATGAGCCTTCCACCTACCTGTTCGTATTGTTGAATCATTACGCTTAGAAAGGGGTTCTCCGTACTCTCGCCATGGTGAGTGAGTGGAATCAAGCACCAGAAAATACGCTTGAAAGCCTCCAACACGCCATCCAAGTCAACGACGGCATCGAATTCGACTTGCGATTAACGAGTGATGGCGAACTTGTACTCCATCATGATGCGAAAATTTCTGTACCCGCTTCCAAACAGCCGTACGGTTTTTCGTGGACTGAAAACCACACCCTTGACGATTTAACATCACTTGGTTTTCTCTCGTTTCGAGAAATGTTGGAAGACCCGACCATTGCTTCACAGTGGCGTGAGCAAGGTAAGATGGGTTGTGTAGAATTCAAGCGCCCCCATCCTCGAGCAAACTACGGTGGTGGAATTTTTGGCAAACTGCAGCATGTAAAACACATGAGTAACATGATGGTAAAGGCTGATGCGTTGCTCAATGAACACGACATACCCACCTGCAACACCGTCTACTATGCCTTTCATACCGGAATGAAAGCTTCAGTCGATCGTTCGGGTACCAAACGCCCGTGGGCGAACCTGACACCATACATTCCACCGTTCGGCACCTATTATTCGAAGCGAATGCGTGGCTCGCTCCAATTTCTAACGACACCTCTTGCGCGCTTGATTTCCACCAACCGTCGAGCAGGTGCTGCAATGGCGCCCTGTGCTGTCGAGTATTTTTTACCCCCAAAGAGTTGGATTCCGCTCGGCCGTCGAGGTGGCCTCCATGGTCAGCGTATACGTCGAGTCAATGCGCACCAAGGCGGTTTTCCAATCTATGTGTGGCCGGCTGAACTCAAGCACGAGCATATGTTGCTCCAAGCGGGCATAACTGGCCTCACCGATTGCGCAGATCCTGATCTGACTTGGCTTCCATCAGGACACACCCGGTGGACACGCCCAGCAACCATGCCGCTTGATGCCCAACAGCAGCACGTACTCGCTAAGGCCACCCAAGAGAACCATCGGGATGTACTACGTCAACTCACTGATGAGGTCGTGCCGTGGTCGCAGTGTGATCGAGCACGGCGACTCGAACTGGTTGAGATGTGGAGGACGCAATGGCAGTGGAGCGATACAGCAGCAGCCATCATCGAGCGTTCAGATTCAGCCTCACCGCCATGGGAGTCTGTCCGGCTTATCGGTCACAGAGGGTCGGGAAAAACTTCGAGACCAGTTCTCAAATAGATTTCATTCGATATGGCGAAGCGTTTGCGCTTCGGCAAAGTACTTCGGACGGTAGAGTGGTGTGCCTTTACCGTCACGCAGGACGGTACGCTCATCAACAATTTGAGCACCAATGCCAGCAACTCGAGCCCACCCAAAGAAGGTGGTGTAGTACGTAGGGTCAGTGAAACCGATGTGATGTAACAAAGCTCCACTTGCAATGTCGACGTTGGCGTTTGGATTGCTAATTTTTGGGTTTTCAGCCAGCACTCGTGGAGCAACTTCTCGCAATGTAGTGACAATTTTAAAATTCTCATCGTTCGGACAAATCTTTGCTCCAAGTTTGAACTGTGCAGTAGCACGAGGGTCTTCAGTGCGCAAAACCGCATGTCCGAATCCAAAAATTGGACGCTTTGCTTCCAGTTCAGCACGGACAAATGCTTCAACTTCAGCAGCATCACTTGTACCAACTTTGAGTACAAACTCAAGGCAAGATTGGTTTGCACGACCGTGCAATGGACCCGATAGTGCGTTCATTGCTCCAGCCATTGAAGCGTAAACCGTTGCTTTTCCTGATGCGATTGCTTTTCCAGAAAAGGTGGACAGATTGCCACCGCCATGATCCATGTGAAGGACGAGGTAGGTGGTGATGACTCGCTTCATTTTCTCTCGGTCAACGCCTTCGAACTCCAATGCGTGAACGAACCTGTCAACCAGCCCCATCGAAACGTCATCGGCAGGAATATTTTGTTCACGTCCTTCACGAATCCGGAATATGAGTCCCATTAGTCGGGGCATTCGGGCGATGAGGTTGAGGGCATCTTCTTTCCAATCGTTGGTTGTATCCAGCATGCCAAGCGTATGAATGCCAATGCTGAGCCAATCCATTGGGTGTCCGGACTTCGGTAATGATTTGAGTATTGTCGTTAAATCTCCGGGGAGTGCAGCACGGTTTTCGAGGTCTTTACGAAACTCACTCGACTGTTCAGGAGTAGGGAGTTCCTTATTGAATAACAGGTAGACGATGTCTTCCGGTTCAAAATCAGCCAGTTCCGAAATGGGATAGCCACAATAGTGGACACCTTCGGTTGGGGTGACAAACGATGTTCGGCATGTTCCGACCGGAACGCCTCGCATGCCAGTGTTTAGATGGTTCTCAGTCACTTCCAAAAGTACCTCATTGTCCACCAAATGCTCCCCTCGATACGCCCCACAGGCATCATTGGTATAAAGGCGGCTCCCTGAGAATCAGTACGAGATGTTCGGAAACTGCGTTCTCAAGACGAGTGTCGATTCCACGGCGGCCACGAGCGGAAACCTTTGGTTGATTCCCGGTCTGCAAAAACGTGGATTCGTATTGTTTCTCCATCGATCAGAATTGCGTCGTCACTGGTTAGTCCCGGGCAGGTTTCTTTCACCTTGTTCCAAGCACGGTCTGTCGCTAGATTTTCAGACCACCAAGGGAATGCTGCACATTGCTGGGGTCGCACGGCGTAAATGGTGCATTGTTTCTTGTCATCAAGGTAGATACATACGTCGTCAACTGGCGTACTGTTGAGTACATATCGCCCGTCCAAAGTTTGTCTGCAATCACGCCTCAACCAGTCTTCGACTTCCATCTCATGATGTTGAGCAATCCGCTCGGCATCGCTGATGGATAAGTAGACGATTCCACCAGGTTCATCGCAACATTTCCCGCAATTGGCCTGACATGAAAACGAAACGCCTTCCATCCACCAGGCAGGCCTCATTCTTCTTCACCTGCCAGTGAATGTTGAACAGGGAGGATGCGCGAAAGACGTACAGTACGAATTGCGTGAGGTTCGTCAAGTAAATCCATCATATCGATGCTACTTGAGTCGACATTCCACTCACCTTCTGGTTCATGACTGTCCAATGCATCTTCAGCAGATGTGGCTTTCCTGCGCCCAACGCTTCGATGTTTTTTCGGTACTGCGTCCTCTTCCATAACCGGCCACGGTTCTCTGTCTGGGTCAAAGTCAGTGAGTGCGCTCTCCATTGTTCGTAATTCGTCGGCTATCCCGATGAGCTCTTCGATTGTTGCTTCGGAGGTGCGTTCCGATAAACGTTTGAGTTGAGATTCAAGGTTTCCAAGTTGAATTGAACTTTGCACCAACTCGTGCTCAAAAGAATGAATCTGGTTATCAAAGGCTTCGTCCAGTTCGGTCAATACATCCGCTGCCAATCCAATGTCTCTGTCCTCAATTCGTCCCTTGCGCGCAATCAGGTGTTCTTCTCTCTCGTGCAACTTGAGGACGGTAGGTGCCGCAGGTTGTGTGTCTTCGAGGGCTATTTTGAGATATTCAGCATGACGCTTGTCTGCAGACGCTGCGAGTTCCTCTGCGTCCAATTCGGGTGGTACGTAATTCTCATCTCCGATTTCTGGTAGTTTTGAATACAAATCAATGCCGCCATGAACTTCATCGCTGTACACCGTATCAACCGCAGAATCGATGAGCCGCATCGCGATATCCTCGACCCTTTCACGCTCTATTGTGGGCTCTAATGCGTCGAGAGAGAATTCGTTTGAAAGCAGAGCAGTGACATCATCTCCGTCAAGAATGTGCTCTCCGGATTGGAGTGCAAGTGCTACAAGGTCAAAATTGGCTTTGGTTGGTTGCCAGCCAATCTCACCTTTCAAGACGAGGCTTGCAAGTTGGCTGTCGTTCATCATTAGGCCTTTCTGCCGAGCAAGGCTCCGTGCATAGAGAACCATACTCGGTGGTTGTGGCAACTCAAGATGAACGGTTGCAACATGGCGGCATACTTCCCAAAGACGAGAAGTGGGCCATTCATCTGGTGATGATTTCGATGTAAAAAGCACGTGCAGGCCAAGGTTAAGCGCATAGTCAACCATCATTCCCAGTTCGTGTGCTAACTCTGGGTTGCCAAGAGCGGTATCGACATCATCAATGGCAAGCAATCGAGCATTCACGAAGGCATCCTGCCAACCTTCCGGGAGTCGCTCAAGACTTGCAAGTTCCGCAGGTGTGATGAGGAACACATTGCCTTCTTGGCGACGTAACACGGCTTGCGATGTTGCGTGAAGAAGGTGCGTCTTTCCTGTTTGTGCTGCTCCGATGAAAAGCAATGGATTGAGTTGCCCACCGGGCGAGTCAACAACCGCTTCAGCCGCTTGTGTTGCGCGAGTGTTTTCAGGTATGGTGTGCCATTGCTTGAAACTCTTGTGAAGTTCAGTTTTGAGGCGGGATGGCCATGCAGCTTGAGGTGGGTGAATGACCGTATGGTGGAAGGCAGAACTTTCAGTTACAGGCGCTAAATCTTCTTCGAGCAGATGGATAGAACGCCCACGATGGTCGTCAAGAATCGATTTCCAAACTGGGCTTCCGTCCTGTTCCATGCCGACGTACCCGTCTTCCGTAGGCTCATTGTGGCCTTCGATTGAGTCGAATGTTCGTTGGCGTAGTGATCGAATGCGACGAGCTGCAATGTCAGAGAGTGATTCACCGTTTGAATGAAGCTCAAGAGCAGGCGTTCTCGGTTTTCTCTGTCGACCCAATACGCCGTTCGCAACCAACTCAAACGTTGGCCGTTCCACGACAGTGGTTCTGTTCAACAGCGACCCCTCTCGTTGGTCCACAACATCATGTTTGCCGAGAAGTTTGTTCATCTTCGATTTTGATTTCAGTTCAGGTCTTGCGTGCGAAACCCGTTCGATGGCAGCACCATTCTCGTTGAGTTTTTGTCGAGCCAAATCGAGAGCGAGGGCTAATTTTTCTCGTCGCCCACTCATTCACGTTTCACCTCATTTTCATCGCGGAGACGCTGTCGGTCTTCAATTTCCCACACCGTGAGTTTATCTTCCAACGAAGGCTTTGATTGTTGACGGAATGCTCCTTCTCTGCTGGGTTTTCCAGTTGCGGCACTGGCGGTGATGCCTGGTCGTGCCATGAGAGGCGTCAATGAGGTTGCTGTGTTCACCGGCATCCTGTCTTGAACAGCGGCAAGTGGGCGGTTTGGCATCGTGGTTTTCGGAAGTACGTGTTCTGTACGGCCAACCTTCTGGCGGGTTGCATCATACACGGATGAGCGAGGTGATGGAACATTTGACATCTTTTGTGCAGCCTTCGTCTGGCGTTCAGAATATTCATGCAAGCGCTTCGAGATGGCTTGGGGTTGGTGCGCTTCATCAGTATGAACTTCGTTGAAATCTTTCGGTTCGCGTGCGTTTCGGACTGCAGCAAACATTGTCATTTGGCGACTTCTGTTCGGACGCTCGAACATTTTCTTCTTCTTTCTGCGAATTTTCTTCGCTTTACGAGGGCCTGGTTGTGGTGCGACTTCGGTTACCTTCGGCATGAAATCGCTTGCACTCGGTGCTTCTTCAGATGCCGGTTC
>JAKMGM010000013.1 GCA_022424925.1 Candidatus Poseidoniaceae archaeon
CGTGGAAGAGCCATCGAAAACCAAGACACCGTATTGCTTACCACTCGCTTGATTTGTATCAAATGGGTGACCGTACGCATTCTCAAAGTGGGCGTACTTGATAGAAGTGATTGCCTGATCAATGGTCGAACGGATAATCATTCCTGAACCGCATGCAGTGTCAGAATTGAGATTGGGGTCGTTGGTATTGTTGGAATAACAGCGGCCTTGAATGGTGTAATCTGTCGGTGTAGACCACACAAAGCGGGCTTGGTTACCGGACGACCCAGAACTCGCACCGCAAGCGCTGTCGGCAATACAAATGGCACCTTCGACATCAATGAAATACCCGTAAGGAATGTTGATCGATGTGCCTGCATTGACAATCAGCTTTGCACCTTCAGCAACAACGACATCGCCGTTGAGGTTCATCGTACCTGTCCATGTTTCAACGCCCGAAATAATTCCCGACTTGGTTTCATTGACAGCCGAGGCTGTCGGAATGGCGATGAGTCCTGTGAGCGTCGAGAGCAACAAGATGGCAACCAACGATATGCTTTTTTGTGATGCAGTATTCTTCAAATGAGACACCTTGTGTTGCTGTAAGGACGCTAAGAATATAATACTGCGCCTCAACTGTCACCACAAAAATATCAAAAAGCACTCGTGAGTATCACGTATGGCGACTCAAGAGTATCATTTCACATCAAAAGTATCAAAAATGTGATGGCCGAAAGCCCTGCAATAGTGTCCAGCGAGCCGTTTACGCTCAATCAGCAGTTGCCGACCTCTGTTGCAAGCGTAGCGTGCCAAGCCGAGGCCTGAAGTTGCCCATAGCCCCAGTTGTCATCGTGGAGACCGGTTTCATCGTACTTTAGCGAGGAATTCATCAAAGCGGTCTTGACAATGTCGATACACTGCCCGTTCGATGTTGAGGTAGGTCGGTATTCCGGATAGGCTTCCAGAAGCAGCGACAAAGCTCCAGTAACAAAGACGGTCGAATCAGACGTGCCGCTGCTGGAAAACCAAGTATCCCCAGCGCCAGTACTGATGATGTTCTCACCTGGCGCAATAACTTCTGGCTTCAGATGTGGATGCTGACGTGCATCACCGTTCGGTAGTGTTTGCGAACCTGCAGAGGAATTCGCCCATACTTCCATATCTTCAGTCGATGCACCAACCGTGATTACACGAGGGACATTTGCAGGTACTGAAACATAGCCATCATCATTACTACCGCCATCATTACCTGCTGCAGCGACGACAAAAATACCTGAATCGACAGCCCTTCGCACGGCTGAAACGCTACTACCCTCTGTTTGCATGTCGAAATTCTGTTCACCTCCTAAAGAAAGAGATATGATGTCCGCTTCAAAATCATCCTGGCACCACCGTATTGAACGAGCCACAGTGTCTTCTGAACCACTGTTGAGGTCGTCTTCATCAGCGCCAAGTGCTGCGACCATAGCGAGGTTAACATTCGGTGCAATGCCGATTTGGTGAGAACTTGAAACGAGGATGCCCGCCATGAGTGTGCCGTGAGCAATAAAGCCGTAATCAACAGGCGTTGATGACGAACCAATCATGTCTTTGAACGTGACTTGCAGTGTAGCGAGCGCAGGATTACTAAGATCGATTCCAGTATCAACCATACACACTCGAATTCCCTCTCCGGTAAGTCCGAGGTCTTCAAGTTCCTGGAATTGGGATTGTTCGATGGCCCATTCGGATTTTGGAGGGGGTATTTCAATGAAAAGAAGGCCGGAATTCCATACATATAGCATGATGACGACCAAGACTGAGAGCAATATGCCATTGGTCAGGAGCAGCCTCCTCCGGCGCAGACGTGGTACTGGTACTGCCTGCATTGGAGCCCAACCGGTCACTTCGGACCTCCACTGGTCTTGGAAGCCAACGGCTGAAGCATCAATGACTGAGAGTATCCGTGCATCATCAGGCTCGGGAAGCAACTCCACATTTTCAAGGCCCTTCATGCCGACGACCCACTCCAGCAATCCATGAAGAACTCTGGATATAATGTGTTGTCTTCAATCAGAATCTCGAACCCTTGGAGGTTCTACGACTGATGCGTAGACCACCGTAAAGAACAAGAGCACCAAGAGCAATAATGACGAGTGTGAAGAACGGTGATTCTTCCTCAGTCTCGTCGATGTAGTACTCAATGCTGAAATCGAATTCTTCGAGTTGTTCATCAATGAAGGCACTGTCTTCACCTACGACCTCTATGCGAACTTCAAACCGTTGCTTGCCGGATGAATCTCTCGCTTCCAAATCAAACTCAACGTTTGTCGTACCTTCTGCGTCGACAGTAACTGTCTGCGCGCCGAGGCTTCTGCCATCGACAATGTTCGCTGAAACGACCACGTCATCACTACCGAGGAAACCGGAGTTAGCGATCGGAATCACGAGTTTACCGGCACGGTTTGCGATGTTGTCAGATAATGTGGCAATCTTTCCTTGGTTCACTGAAAGTACAATGTTGGATTTCACAATCTCGACATCAAACGAGTCTGTGGTAACGCCATCTTCGCTGGTAACGGTGACCGTAATCATCTTTGAACCAGAATCAAAGTCTTCAGGTGCAAAAGCAGTAAACATCTGTGAACGCGTATCTCCCTTTGCAATGGTAATAACCGAACTCATCGGCGTGACTTCCCATCCTTCGGGGATGTTATCTGAAAGTTCAACGGTGAATGAATCGTCTCCATTTCCTGTGTTTTCGAGCACGAATCCAAAGGTACTGCTGCCACCAGCACCGATACCGATTGCTTCATCTTGTTCAGACATCGCAAAGTCATAGAATTGAGGAACCTGTACGGAAACTGCAATCTCGCTGGATGGTGTTCCATCAGTGAGCATACGGATTTTAACCGTGTGAGGTTCTTCCAAATGCCATGCAGTCGATTGGTTTGCGACCGTGATACGGACGCCAATTGTAGCGCTAGACTGAACCGATGTATCGTCAGTTCCGTTACCGATTCCAAGGGATACTTCGTATGAGTCAACGTACGACGAACCGTTCTTGAATTCAATAATCCAATCTGCTTCATCTGGGGCTACTAGAAGTTGCCCAAGGACATCGAAAACCTGAACAGTCTCCGTACCCTCGTAATTCAGTTCGAGCTCAAACTCAATGTGCTTGAATTCATCGCCTTCTTCTGCTTCAACTGCAGTGAACGACAATTCCGAGGAGTCTTCTGTAACGTTCACAACGCTTCCTGCAACCATGCTAATCGTTGTATCGGAATTGATGCTGCGTGTGTAAGTAAGAGCAACTGGTGAGCGACCTTCGGCCACAACAGTTGATGCTCCACCGATGTATTCCATCTCCAGTTGCAGGTCATGTTGAACGGTCATGAACGATGAATCCAGTTCAATGTCTGATGCAGGCATCAAGACACTAATTGTTCCGTCTTCACCCACTGGCAAATCCCATTCAAGGTCATCACCGATAGCGAAGGTTACGATTGCTGATTCGTTCATCAAGGCTGAACCATTGTTCGACGCAGATGAACCTGCATGATGTTCGTTGAGTTCAATGTCCGTCCAAGATGTTGTCAAGTCAAGCCATCCACCAAGTGACATTTCCAGTTCAAGAGTTGCACCGTCAGATATGCTTGCATCAAGCAGTCCAATAGCCACGCCTCCACCGTTTTCACCCGGATTGGATTCCGTAACAACGACAATCCATTCTCCTGGGGAAATTACACCGGACCATGTGAGCTGATTATCGGCATAGACTGAATCAACAACCAAGGCATCTCCAGCCATACCAGAACTTGGGTACAATGTAACCGTCGAGCCGTTCAGACGCTCACCATCATTGATGTCGGTAACGTTTCCAGATACCGTGACATTGCCGGCAGTCATCTCGATGTCATACGACTCGGGAGACGAGTACACAGGATAGGCACTGGTGTTCGAAATGTTGTAGGCTTCGGAACTGAATCCTTCCTTTGAGACGGCTACTTGGTATTCGTCTTGAATCGGAACAAACAACGACCAAACGCCAAATTCATCGGTCGTTACATTCGTATCGATATCAGAGTTATTCATGCCAAGTATGGTAACTGTCGTGTTTGCAACCCCTTCGGTACTGTCAGGTGTATCATCGTCATCAAGGTCCCAGAAGACCTTACCACCAATCTGGACATTGAGCACTGGCGATACAATGCCAATGTCAAGGACGCCGTCAACTGCATCATCAGTCGAAAAAGGAGCATCGAATGTATCGAGGCTCCATTGACGCTGTGGTTGAGTTTGATTCAAGAACATGCTCCAAGTTCCAGGCATAATCGTTTCACTAACATTACCAAACTGGTCTGATTTCGACAGTGTAATGTTGCCATAGCCATCATGGCTTACCAAGGTCATGCGAACATCACTCATGTTTGATTCGGTGTACATCTCTTGAACTTGGAAGTTCACGGTGACGACCTCAATCGAAGTAAAATTCAGACCTGTACGGAGTGACACATCCTCGTTCACCTCGAAAGCTTCTCTGTAGGTTTCCAAACTCTCGTTTGTAGCAGAGAACGGTGCGATAATGGCAACCCACTCACCAGCAGGAACATACGATGCGAAACTACCGTTCACGTCAGACTCAATGTTGAACCAGAGGTCATCTGCATCGTTACGAAGCAGGAATTGTTGTTCAACTGGCTCACCCAATGAATTGGAAAGTTGACCGTTGACCAGATACTCATTGCGCAGGGCAAACGCCAGTGGTTCGTCAAACGCCTCAATACCGACAACTATCGGATCAAAAACAGTCTTGCCTAGGAGGTTGTAATCTGTTGCGTTTTCGTCTTCAGCAGTCGTTGCATTGAAATCGATGCTGTAGATTCCAGGCTCTAGGACCACGGTGATGTTTCCATCTTCAGAGTAATCGTCGGCAGTGAAGTTATACTGCTGGCCGTGACTGTTCAATGGAATCAATGTAAAGACTGGAGATACAGCCGTTCCGTTTGCGAAGATGCCATCAGCACCTGCATCCATGAATATGTTCAGTTCAACAACAAGATGTTCTGGATTGACAAACAGTTCAACGGTTGTAGGAGGTGCATCGGGGTTATCGATAATGCTGTAATCCGTAATACTGGTTGAGTTCAGGAGAACCTCATCAACGGTGAAATCCCAGTCACCGGCTTGAATGTTGAAAGCAAACCCGCCTTGGTCGTCAATGGTTGTTCTCCATTCAAGACCTGTGGAATCCGTAGCTACAACTTCTTGAGCTGCATAGCCTGGTGCAAGTCCGTCCCAAACTGAGTTGTTATCGTAAAGGAAGACAATACCCGTGGTGTATACAGTCGGTTCAAGGTACATGAGGCCGAGATTCACTTCTGCATCCCCATCAAGTTCGACCAGTTGGCCACCAGCCATCTGCGAGACCAAACTCTGCGTCGTCATGTGGAATGTGTTTCCGCTTGGTAGTCGAATGCTGTAATTGCCATCGGTTTCAACAACCGTTGCGAACGAGAGTTCGCCAGCGTTGAAGTTGACTTCAAGTCCTGAAGATGGTTGGCTTTGCTCAAGTTTGAGCGAATCTTCTTGAGCAGCCCATTCAGAGTAAGGGTAACCTTCGCTAATCAAGCCGCCGTCGACTGCTCGAATGCTTCCGTTAACCCAGGTAGCGATTGAATACGCACCAGTCATGTTGATGTCGCTTTCCTCAATTTCCACATAATCAAACAAAATGTACTCATCGCCAGATTCGTCAGAAATCTGGTAAGCGCCAGAAGGCAGTTCGATGTACACGAGACCATCAGCATCTGATGTCGAGTTTATCGGCCCGAACAAGGGGTTGTCGTTGGTGAACGTTACGACACGTTCGGCGACATCTGCATACGGTGTTTGCGTTAGTGGGTCAACTGGCGAAGTGAGTTGCAAACGAATGTCGTACATGTCTGGCACATCCATAGCGAGTGTGAAATTCTCAGATTCACCGCGCGAAAGGAGCGTCTCATTCAATTCGTACCAGCCGTCATTGTCAACATCGACACGATAGAAATATTCACCAGTGCTAATTGGGCCGTATGAGAAATTACCATTCGCATCGGTATGAATCTCAATCAATGAATCCATTCCGAGGTCTAAATCGACAAACTCGATAGTTTGTTCCGCAAACGGTTCTTCAAAGAAGTCTTGCAGGGTGTCTTCGAAAATTGAACCAGGCATGGTCATTGCGAGGTCATAGGATGGAGATATACCAACATTCACTGGGTCAGGGAGGAGCATCTCCTTGCCGTTGTCAAGTTGTGCAATCATGTTGTAAACACCTGGTAGGAGACCTGTGATGTAGAACGAACCGGGCTGAACCATTTCGCCGGAGAAGGAACCGACACCAATGAAAAGACCAGTTCCGTTGAGTGTTCCCGTACCTTCGAACGATCCGGTTGCTTCGAATGAATCACCGGTGTGTTCGGTAACCAGCGTTGATATACCATCGGATGTCAATCGACCGTTTGCTTCAACACCACCATCAAGGAGGTACGTTACTGGAGATGTCGTCGAATCCAAGACACAAAGCGTTGAGTTTTCAGGCATTTGTGATGTTTCATTGTCGAGACAGTCTTCGACGTTCGATTCTGAGACCCATGAAGCAATCAATGTGCCTTTGCCGTTCCACGTACCGTTGCTCGTATAGACGCGCTTGTCACCGATTGAACGGGTAAATGTACCCGTGAAATCATCAGCGAATGCGACACCTTCGCTTTCAAAGGTACCGTTTTCGGTGAACGTTGCTTGACCAGTACCCTGGAGAATTCTGCTGTCGGTCGATGTGAACGAACCATTGGTCGTTGTGAGGGTGTAGTTGTCGGTCATCGACCAAATGTTTCTGAGGATGAAATCAGTACTCACCAAAGCATCACCGTTGAACGATTCGTGACCGCTCCACGTGACTTGACCGGAAACACCGCTGCTTTCAACAGAAATGTCGAAATCGAGTGAAACCGGTGCGTTGCTGTCGGCTTGCTCAGCAGTAACGTTGTGCTGAACTTCACCGAGCCAACTCATGTTAGCGACTTCACCAAGAATAGCAGTGATATCGTTAATCTGTCGATCCTCATTTGTCTCAGTCAAAATATCGCTGAGGCCCTGTGAGAAGGCGCCAGACCGGATATTGTCTTGAGCGACTGTTGGGTCGAAATCACCTGCGTAGGCACTGACACGGATACGGCCAGCGGGTGCATCGAACGACCACTGGCCAGCTTCGTCAACATCTGTAAATCCAATTGGAACCCAGTAGGTATCAGGGTCCAAATCTTCTGTTCCTTCGCCTGAAAAGGCGTCCCGCTCAATCAGCAATCGGACACCTGGCAACGGTTGTCCATCGTCGGACATGGTAACTTGACCTGATATTTCGCCACCTGAATAGTACTTGAGAATCTTAACGAGCGTGTTGGTGCTCGAAATTCCAACGGTTTGCTGCTCAGGAGTTACGGAGGCGTTCGCTTCAGGACTGTACCAATTTGCGATGACGAAGTGGTTCGTCATTGCACCAGGCAACGGCAGACCTTGGGTCAAAATACTGCCAGGGCTTCCTGACTGTCCGAAGTGTTGTGCCGGCTGAGGATTCGAAGAACCGAGGTCAACACCCAAAGTCGAGGCACCGTAGCCTACGTATGCGCGAGCAAGCATTGTGTCAAAGAATGCAGCGTTATGGTCGACGCGCACATCTTCAACTTGAAGCGGGTCGATATCGGCACCAGATTGCTGGTTAAGGAAATCTTGAGTGATGGCTTCGTCCACTTCTTCTCGAGTCATTTCATCGGGGAAGTCACCGCGAATGGTCTCGTAGACTTCATCCATGTATGTCGAGACATCCTGACCGCTCAAAATTGTCGGAGCTCCGAAGATACCCATTGGCTGACCTTGGTTGTAGCCTGCATCGGCAGTGTAACGTCCTGCACGGGGGTACAATCGGTTGTCAATTGCGTAGTATCGAATTTCGTGGTCTCTGTCGATAGTTTCACCGGGTGCACCGTCGTAGTCTTGTACGGTGTAGTATCCTTCCATGTTGATGAGGTCATCATACATGTCAACGATTTCACCGGATTCGAGACTGTTTGAAAGTAATTGAACAGTGAGCGCAAGTTGCGCATTACGACGGTGAATGGCTGTTGCAACTGAATCGAGTTCTTCGACGAGGTCAGCCGTGTACCAATAGTCACCGATGATGTAATGGGTCACGTCATCAACGTTGTCATTACCCGTTCGGATGTTGTTATTGAATGTGTTTTCAGCCTCAAGTTCAGAGGACCAGTCGCCGTCCACACAGGTCGATGAAAGCGTATCGGTACAGAGTATTCGCTCGCCTTCATCGTACACACGCCAGTACGGTGTTGAATCATCGAAGATTCCGTCGGTTTGATGATACCCGACGGCCATCACAGTATCGTCATTGGTTCGATAGACTTCGTAGCTGTTGACTTTTGTGAAGTCAATCATTTCCTCAAGATCTGCGCTTGTCGCTATTTTGTTGAAAATATCCATTTGTTCGTCGTTGAGATAATTCGACGCCACATTTTGGTAGCCGGAGGTGAGGATTCTGTCGCCGCCATTGGCTTGGTTGTAGGCCAAATCGCCCTGACCCAGTTGCCAGATGAACATGGAAATGAGGTCTTCTTGACTTCGAGCGAGCAGCATGTTACCTGATGCAGGAATACCGGTCTGGAAGTTATCGGACACCGATGGGTGTTCACCGGTGTCGAGAGCCTGGAAACCGTAGTCCCACCATGAAACAAATGCTGGACGGTCAGAATACGTCATCTCTTGGTCTTGCTCGGCAAGCCATTCATAGGCGGAGTTCCATCCGTTATCGTTGAATCCGGAGCCAAAAGAACCGAGGTACCAGTTACCGTCATAGGTGCTGTCGTCAAGCAGAGAAAATCCGCCGATTTCCCAGCGGAATACGTCAGGAATGATATTGTAAATTGTTTCATCAATATCGTCTTCAGCATTGTTGCTTGAAGGAATTGCAGCATCGAGTCCATAGGTGAACTGCTGGCCGAACAACATAATCATGACCAGCATGATTGCGGAAAAAGACGGTGTCCGCCAGATGGCCTTGCGTGCGCCACGGATACGGTCTTCTGGTGAACGGATACCCATCTTCTTCCATGTTTTGACCATGCCTTCCCAATTGGCCCATTTCCAGAGCGAAACAATGCCCCATGCTCCGAGAACCGCGATTGCAGGCGTTGCGTTGAACATGAAACGAGCGGCAGTCCATGCCATGAACGAGGCAGCGAGAATCCAAACACCAAAGACGAGTTTGGTTTGCTTGCGCTCACGGATGGCAGACCATATGCAAAGAATACCCATAATGAGGGAGAGCACGAAGGTTATCGGGCCGAATTGCGCAAACAACTGGCCGCGATTTGGAGCGTTTGCTTCTGCTACAGTGCTGAAAATCTTGGTCTTGGTGAAGTAACCACTTCCAGTGAACAAAACATCCCATGCATTGGAGATGTTTGCTTGCTTGAGAAGCCAGAGTACCACGAAGAAAACTGTTGCGGTACCTGCAAGGACACCGAGGATCAGCAGCCAGGGCTTGTCTCGGAAACCAGTGGTGACGAAACTTATGGCAACAGTGAAGGCCATGATGAACAAGAACGGTTGCAAGCCAGTACCAACAAAGATGAGGTCAATTTGTGGGTGACCATAGAAGGGCAGTGCCATCAAGAAGTTGACCGCAAGCATGGTGAGGAAAAGAACATTCAGCGTGGTCGAATCTCGGCGGCGGAACATGTTCAAAGCAACTTGGGCAGCGTATGCCAAGAAGATGATGGAAGGACCGACAACGAAACCTTTCCAGCCAAGCGAAACGATACCGAAACTCACACCAGCGAGAACTGCATACGATAGAGCAGCACGGCGTTCCTTTGAGACTGCAGAGAATGCTGAAACAAAGGACATCAACGAAGGTGAAGATGTGCGAAGCAATCGCTCGGTACCTGCATACTTCACTGCACGCAGCCAAAACATGAATCCAAGCGTGATGAACAGCATGATGAAAGCGTCGTGGTCTGCAAGTGCCCATGTAGTGTGACTCACGTGTGCCGGCATGAAAGCAATCAACCAAGCAGCAACAACTGCAGCCTTTTCGTTGATGTGTTCACGAGCGATGAAAGCCACTGGTAGAATGGTAAGAGTACCATACACCGCAGGGAGCGAAAGGATAGCCCACCAAACTGCATCACCACTCGCAAAGAAGGGTTCGAGCAATGTAGCGACAATCGCAATAGACCAGGTGAAAATAGGTGGTCGGGGATTTATACCGCCGACGGGATAAAACCTGTCTGCATCAAAAATCAAGTGTGCATTGT
>JAKMGM010000054.1 GCA_022424925.1 Candidatus Poseidoniaceae archaeon
AAGTCCGAGTCGACATTGAACGAACTGCAAATCCATTCGCTATGCATTGCTTACGAGCCTGCTTTCCGTTGCCGCTTTGAGACACCAAAAGAACGAGGAATCCACCTTTGTTCAAAATCTTGTTTTCCCGAAGCAGTTGCAATAAACGGGGGATGAGGCCCTTGTTATCGGTGTCTAAAAGTGCAGCTTCCTCCATTGGTCCAAGCACGCCTGTATCAGCCTCGTGCTTGAGGTAGGGTAAGTTCCAAACGATGACATCATGCGCCTCATCGCCAGACCATTGATGCACTGCACCGTCAATTTGAGGGCCAGGTCCACCTTCGCGAACGTCAAGGTGTACTGCATTTCGTTTCGTTGCCTCACGTGACGCTGCAACCGCAAACGGATTGACATCGCACGAAGTTACGGTGAAGCCGAGTTGCGCAGCAAAAACCGAGATCGCTCCAGAACCGCACCCAATTTCGAGTAATCGTTTCCCGTTCGGTGATGGGAGTGTGTGAATGACTTCGGCAATGAGGTCTGTATCCTCGCGAGGCGGGTAGACTGTTGGAGGAACAATCAACTCCACATTTCGTTGTTGCGGGGTTGTCCATACGATTCGTTGTGCGGGCCTGTCGAACCGTTCAATTTCTCGTTCGGCATCCTCTGGGCCGAAGACTTTCTCGCTACCCATTGGCCTCGAATCTGTCGAGTCAAGTCAAGGCTTTAGGCGTATCCATTCGGTCAAAATCGCACCTCATGGCCCGTTATCTTCAATTATAACGAGGTCTATGATACAACAAGGCGCCTACTGATGTGCTCAATCAAGGGAAAGATGGTTTGCGTAACCTATAAGAACAGTTGGTAAGTCGGGCAAAAAGCCCAAGTTGCTATTTTGGGCCTGTAGCTCAGTCAGGTAGAGCGTCGGACTTTTAATCCGATGGTCGCGGGTTCGAACCCCGTCAGGCCCGCCTGACTGGGCTTACAGGTCTTGATAGCCGGGTCTGAGCGGGGTATGAGGATGGTAGTAAAAAGCGCAACAAAGAAGCGACTAATGGAACTCGGAGTCTCCGAAGAGTTCGCCCACAAACTCGCTACCGACCGTAACATGACCGATATCAAGGCCATGTCCTCAGACGAAGTCGCATCAACTCTCGGCGTTTCTAAGGATTCAGAACAATTCACGAACACCATGTCGGTCATCGCCGAGCAAGGTTCCCGTCGACGCTCGAAATCCAAGAGCAAAAAAATCACCATCCGTGCCAAGGCAATTGATGATTTCGACCGACCCGAAATTACCATGCGTTTCAACGCACTCAATCACCAACTTGTTCCCCACCAAGAATTGGTTGGTGACGCCAACATCACCGTTGAGGAACAGTTTGCCATCGAAAGCGAAGAACTCGCACCTTGGGAAATGGTCCAAGCCGATGATGAAACCGGCGAGCCTCGACTCGCCAAGGAATGGCTTCCTAAAATTCTCATCACAGACCCAGTCGTTCAAGTCATCAAGGAAACGGCTGAAGCACATGACAATGCACGCCTTGCTGCAGACCCAGACCACAAACCACTCGCCGCAGGTTGGATTGCCGACCGCGTACTGAAAGTTATCCGCAAGTCCCCATCTGCGGGTAAGACCGTCGCTTACCGACTGATCGTAGAGGGCAACTGAGAGAAGGTGTAAATTATGCAAGAAATTATCCAATCATTTTTCAAAGAACGTAGCCTTGTTAACCACCAACTCGCATCGTACGATGACTGTATTCCTTCAGGAGACAACAGCATCTCACGAATGGAAAAAATCATTCGCAACATCCGCGTTGGTACAGACGAAGAAATCAACGATGACCTCGGCGGTTACATCAAACTGGACGTTGTCGACCACGACATTACCATTCGTTTGAAGAACATCAAACTCGGTGAACCTACCATTCGTGAAGCGAACGGTGCAGAACACCCGTCGACGCCTATGGAATGCCGCCTGCGCAAGCTGACGTACATGTCTCCAGTCACCATCGACTTCCAAATCTCCCGCAACGGAGTTCCATCGCCAATCGAGGCTGGTGTCCAAGTGGGCAGCATGCCAATTATGGTCCGTTCTTCTCGATGCAATCTTCACGCCAAGCACATTGCCGGAGAACGCCAACTTTATCCTACGACCTCGACCGAAGATTCCGCTCTTTGGGATGACATGCTCCGTAAGAAGGGCGAAGACCCTCTTGACCCTGGAGGTTACTTCATCATCAACGGTACAGAACGTGTTCTTATCTCGATGGAAGATCTTGCTCCCAACCGTGTCACTGTTGAAATCAACAAGCGGTATGCAAAGCGAACCGAAGTTGCCAAAATCTTCTCCCAAAAAGACGGAATGCGCAAACCTCTCAATGTTGAAAAGCGCCGTGACGGAATGCTCATGGTTAAAATCAGTACAGCTGGAACTACCGCAATCCCCGTGGTTCTCCTCATGCGAGCCCTCGGAATTGAGAACGACCAAGAAGTCTTCCAAACCGTCGCAGGTCCTACTGAGACATTCAAGTACATCGTTGCAAATCTTAACGAAGTAAACGACAATGAAGAGTATGCAGTACAATCTCGCGACGAAGCTCACGAATGGTTGCAAAAGAAATTCGCTGCAGGTCAACAAAAAGAATACCGTGAACAGCGCGTCAACCAACTCCTTGACCGTGAACTGCTTCCACACTTGGGCGACCAACCAACCGACCGTAAGAAGAAGGCAATTTTCCTCGGACGAATCGTTCGTCAGGTCCTTGAAATGGCACTCACCAACCGAGAACCCAACGACAAGGACCACTACGCAAACAAGCGTGTTCGACTCGCTGGGGATTTGATTGAAGACTTGTTCCGTGTCTCAAGCGGCCAACTCGCTCGAGACCTAAAGTATCAACTTGAACGCCACCACAACCGCAAGCGAGAACTGAAAATCACCTCATGCTTGCGTCCTGATGTATTGACCTCCAAGATCATGCACGCTCTCGCTACCGGGAACTGGGTCGGTGGACGCTCCGGTGTCAGCCAACTGCTCGACCGAACGACATACCTCGCTTCGTTGTCCCACATGCGCCGTGTCACCTCACCTCTTGTCCGAAGTCAACCTCACTTCGAAGCACGTGACTTGCACCCAACGCAATGGGGCCGCTTGTGTCCAAACGAGACTCCCGAAGGACAAAACTGTGGTCTGGTGAAGAATGCTGCTCAAATGATTGACATTTCAGAGCACATCAGCGAAGTCGAAGTTCGTGAGCAACTCGACGAACTCGATGTCAACAGCGAACTTGAAGACTGGAGTTCCGGAGACAGAATACACGTCAACGGTGACATCTACGGTATTCACAAGAACGGCAAGAACTTGGTTCGCCACTTCAAATCTGCTCGCCGAAGAGGAACCATCCCCGCGGAAGTTTCAATTCGTCACGACAAGGAAAACAAGGATATTTTCATCAACACTGACAAAGGACGGATTCTCCGACCATTGGTCATCCTTTATGACGGCGCACCACGCTTGACCGGTGAACACCTGCAAGCATTGCGTGACTCGGAAATGACGTTCAAAGACCTGGTCAACGACGGCGTCGTCGAATGGGTTGACGCTGAAGAAGAAGAAGACCTCCTCATTGCAGCTCGTCCGTTTGTTCTACCTGAAACGGTACCATCTGGTCCGTTCGCTGGGCGACCGCTTACCAACGAGAATGTGGAATGGGTCAACCTCGGAGAACCCGGAGCAACCGAAGCCAAACTTCTGGCGAAGGTTCGAATGCCGAACGGTGCATGGGAATCAGCAGATATCACCCTGCCATTGCTCTACACTGACGAATACACGCACTGTGAGATTGACCCGCAACTTGTTTTGGGTGTTTGTGCATCATTGATTCCGTACCCCGAACACAATTCGACACCTCGTGTTACTGGCGGAACGGCAATGGTCAAACAATCGCTTGGCCTGCCAAGTTCGAACTACAGAATGCGACCCGATACGCGTGCTCACATCCTCCACTACACACAGCGTTCTATTACCCGCACTGCTGCTATGGAATCGACGCACTTTGACGACCGTCCGGGTGGACAGAACTTCATTGTCGCCATTATGTCGCTTCACGGCTACAACATGCAAGACGCTGTCATCATGAACAAAGGTTCAGTCGACCGTGCTCTTGGTCGCTCAACCTTCAACCGAACCTACAATGCAGAACGCCGCAGGTTCCCTGGTGGTCAAGTAGAAGAAATCGAAAAGCCGGGCAGTTCACTCCAAGAAGTCAAGGGACTCAAACCTGAAGAGGCCTACCGACACTTGGAAGCCGATGGACTACCGTTGCCTGAAATGTACCTTGAAGGCGGCGATGTGTTGGTCGGAAAGACCAGCCCACCTCGTTTCCTTGAGGAATCTGCCGGTGGCGCTTTCCTTCTTGCACAGGAACGACGTGAATCATCAATGCTGGTTCGTCACGGTGAGAAGGGATATGTCGACAATGTTTACGTGACAGAATCTCTTGATTCAGGCCGACTGGTACGGGTCATGGTTCGAAGCCACAAAGTTCCAGAAGTTGGCGATAAGTTCGCATCTCGACACGGACAAAAAGGTGTCATTGGACGCCTTGTTGAGCCAGAAGATATGCCCTTCACTGCTGATGGTATCGTCCCAGACTTGATTATCAATCCTCACGCCATTCCTTCACGGATGACCGTTGCACACGTTCTTGAGATGATCGGTGGAAAGGTTGGTTCAATGGAAGGCCGTCGAATCGATGCTACCGCTTTCCGTGGAGAAAAGGAAGGCAGTCTGCGAGACGGACTTGTTCGAAACGGTCTTGCCCATACTGGCCGAGAGACGATGATTAACGGTGAAACTGGTGAAGTTTACCCGGCTGATATTTTCATTGGCTGTATCTACTACCAGCGACTGCACCACTTGGTGTCATCTAAGATTCACGCCCGTTCTCGTGGCCGTGTTCAAATCCTTACCCGTCAGCCGACCGAAGGTCGTGCACGTCAAGGTGGATTGCGATTCGGTGAAATGGAACGTGACTGTTTGATTGCTCACGGAGCATCAATGGTCATCAAAGACCGACTTCTCGATGAATCGGACGGTATCGACATGTATGTCTGTGCACAATCCGGTCACATCGCTTGGTACGATCCAAAACGTCGCACATACGTTAGCCCAATTCACGGCGACGGTGCTGAAGTGTACAAAGTACAAACATCCTATGCATTCAAGCTGCTCCTGGACGAGATGAAGAGTTTAGGTGTGGCCATGCGTCTTGAACTGGAGGACCGAAGATGAGCCGAAAAAGCACGATGATCCCCAAGCGAATCGCACAGATTCGATTTGGTTTGATGGACCCGAATGAAATCCGAAAGATGTCCGCTGTTGAAGTGAAAACTGCCGACACCTACAAGGACGACGGACACGCCTACAAGCAGGGTCTAATGGACCCGCACATGGGTGTGATTGAACCTGGTCTTCTCTGTCCCACCGACAACTGTCAGTACCAAGACTCGCCCGGACACTTTGGACACATCCAACTTGAACTACCCGTCATCCACATCGGTTTCGTGAACCTGATCAAGACCGCCCTCAAGGCAACCTGCAACGACTGCAGCAACATCTTGCTTCACAGCGAAGGGGGAACCTCTCCTGGCTCCAATCCCGAGCAAAGCGAGCATGACTATTACCGCAACCGAATCCTAGACGTCATCACCAAGCACGGTGTTGGTTCAACTGAATTCTCCAAGATCATCAAGGAAGTGGAGAAGGTCACCTCCGGCACCAAGCGAAAGGTGTGCATGCACTGCGGTTCGTCCCAAGGCAAAATCATCCTCGACAAGCCAACGACATTCAAGGAAAAGCACGACAACACCGAGCGAAAGCTCAACCCCCGTGATGTACGTGAGTGGCTCAGCAGCATCCCGCCCGAGCACCTCATCTTCATCGGAATGGACAAGCAGAACCGCCCGGAATGGGTCGTTCTCAAGGTACTCCCCGTGCCCCCCATCACCGTTCGTCCGTCCATCACCTTGGACAGCGGCGACCGGTCGGAAGACGATTTGACCCACAAACTCGTGGACGTCCTCCGCATCAACCAGCGCTTGCGAGAGAACCGTGACTCCGGTGCTCCCCAACTCATCGTTGAGGACCTTTGGGAATTGTTGCAATACCACATCACCACCTACTTTGACAACCAAACTTCTGGAATCCCACCCGCACGCCACCGCTCTGGCCGAACCCTCAAGACGCTCACCCAGCGACTCAAAGGAAAGGAAGGTCGCTTCCGAAGCAACTTGTCCGGTAAGCGTGTCAACTTCTGTGCACGCTCGGTGATTTCACCCGACCCTTACCTCAGCGTCAACGAAGTCGGTGTCCCCGTCAAGATCGCCAAGGAATTGACGGTGCCCATTCGTGTCACCACCCGAAACCGAGAGCAAATGCGCCAGATGATCCTGCGTGGCCCTGATGTCCACCCCGGTGTGAATTACATCGTGCGGGGCGACGGCCGACGTGTGAAAATCAACCAGCGAAGCCGACTCATCAACGCCGGTTTCCGATGCCACAACCCCGAGTGCAACGAAGAAACGACCACTCGACATGACCTCCACTCATGCCTGCCAGCACCAAACTTCCTCCCAGGTTTGGTCATTCAAAAGCAGATTTCGCTCAGCGGCATGGACCAAGCAGAGGAAGTCAGCTACGTCGTGAACGACACGGCGACGTTGAACAACCTCCAAGGCATTGACGAAAACGGCAAAAAGTTGTCAGAGGACGACCCTCGCGCCATCCTCCACTACCGATGGATGCACGAGTTGGCTCAAGCAGACAACCCCCACCCCGAACCGTTCCCGGAACATCTCGAAGTCGCCTGCCCGCACTGCGGCAGTCCCTTTGACGAATGGGGCGAGGAACGCACCGGTGTTGAAGACCGCTTGTCAACCCTCGACCGGTACGGCAACCCCAAGCCAGGTTTGCAAGTTGAGCGCCACTTGATTGACGGCGACGTTGCGATCTTCAACCGACAACCTTCGCTCCACCGCATGTCCATGATGGTGCACGAAGTGCGTGTGATGGAAGGCCACACCTTCCGGTTCAACCTGGCCGTTTGTACGCCGTACAACGCTGACTTTGACGGCGATGAAATGAACCTCCACGTGATTCAGTCTGAAGAAGCTCGTGCTGAAGCCAAGATTCTGATGCGTGTCCAGGAACACATCCTGACCCCTCGCTACGGCGGTGCGGTCATCGGTGGTATCCACGACCACATCTCCGGTGCATACCTCTTGTCTCGACCCGGAACGATGATTCGCCAAGCCCACGGGCTTGAGATGCTCGGAAACATCGGCTACACGGGCGACCTTCCCGAACTCCTGAAGGACGAGAACGGCGACCTAGCTTACCGAGGCCAAGACATTGTGTCGCTCATCATCCCCAACAACATCCACCTGCGCTTCCGCAGCCGTTCCAATGACATGGTGATGGTGAAAGACGGGCAAGTTGACGGGACCCTTGACAAGCGTGCCATCGGTGCAGAAGACGGCCGTTTGCTTGACGCCATCGTCCAGACCAACGGCTCCGAGCAAGGCGCCCGCTTCTTGGACGAATTCACCCGATTGTCCATCGCTGCGTGTACCTCCCTCGGATTCACCACCGGTATTGACGACGAAGACCTCTCCGACGAAGCTGTTACTGGCATCAATGATGCCAACGCTCGTGCTCAAGATGAGGTCACCCTCGCTCTTGACAAGTTTGGAAAAGACGGAAAGAAGTACGAAAGCCGCCCGGGCCGAACACCTCGCGAAACCCTCGAAGAGGACATCATGCAAATGCTCGACAAAGGAAAGCAGGAAGCCGGTGACATTGCAAAGGACGAACTCAACAAGTCCGGTTCCACCAACGCTGCGGTCAACATGGCCATTTCCGGCGCCCGTGGTTCCATGGACAACTTGACGATGATGGCTGCGTCCATCGGTCAAGCCAAGGTTCGTGGTAAGCGATTGGAGCGTGGCTATGACGACCGTGTCCTGCCTCACTTCAAGCGAGGCGGCCGTGGTGCTCTTGACCGTGGTTTCATCGCCTCGTCGTTCAAGCGTGGATTGGAGCCTACGGAGTTCTTTATGCTCTCCGTCTCCGGCCGTGAATCACTGGTTGACACCGCTGTCCGTACTGCTAAGTCCGGATACATGCAACGACGGCTCATCAACGCCATGGACGACCTGAAGGTCTTCGACGATGATATGCTATCGGTGCGAAACACCGCCAACCGAATCATCCAGTTCAGCTACGGCGAGGACGGTATTGACCCGTCCCGTGGTGTCCACGGATCACCGTTCAACATCGACGTCATCGTCGACGCCGCACTCGGAACCGAGGGTGGACTCGAAGTTGACCGAGAATCCTACGAATTCAGCGCTGATGAAGAAGACATGGGCGCATGGGAAGAAGAAGCCGAACACACTGGAGGTGAGGACTGATGGTCGTCAAGAGTGCAACCAAGAAGAAGCTCA
>JAKMGM010000075.1 GCA_022424925.1 Candidatus Poseidoniaceae archaeon
GTCTGTAACAACGACAGCACGAATTGATGGCCCTAATGCTTGCATTTCGACATTGATTATCTCATTCACCGCTTCAGTCTTGGCAGAAGCATACGCCATAACTCGTCCTACAGGTGATGCACAGGGGCGTGAGCCTGTTTCAGTTATTTGGATACCCAACAGACGCAATCGAGCAGTTACTGACTCAGAAAGTTCATGATCTTCTTTGCTTTTCGAACGTCTCAAACCGTGACGAACGTACCTAGAGAGGACGTTTCGTAAAACGCTTATTCTCGTAAACGACTGATCGCTTGGGTCAAAATCAACATTGGGGACATCCGGAGGAAGGGGTAAAAAATTCATTCGGAGATACCTTGGTGCATCTCGGGCGAAAGCTGGGAACTTCCGCTCATATTCACTCCAAGTCAGGGAGTCACCGGTGGGAGATCTTCGTTGTGACAATTCATTTCGAACCCAATGGTCTAACGAGGGCGTTCTATCTGAATTTGGATTATTGCTTGAAGAGCGTAATTCTAAAAGAAGTTGATCAAAATCCTCATCCACGCCAGCAATATACTTCAACTCGTGACTTGCAGGTCGTACAAAATAACACAAGTCTTGATACGGTGCGAGATTTGAATCGCGAACGAGTGCTGGGACTGGAACGCTGTAGTCTACTGGACCGAAGAATTCTTCATATCTGCTCGCATCGGTTTCCTTGAAACTTGAACTGTCTGGAGGCGTTGCGGTTAATCCAAGAATAACCGGATCATCGAACATCTCCCGAACCTCGCTCAAGATTCGCCCCCAATGATGCATAAGGTGATGGCATTCATCCAAAATAATCAGTCCAATGCCCGCATCTTTCAAAAGCGTAAGATTTTCTTTAGCACTTTCATGAAGCGTCCACAACGCGTTGCCGTGTTCAGCAAACTCGTCGCGAACTTTCTTGCGGTAGGTTGAGAGACGGCTTGTGTAATATTTTTTGTTCCGCTCAAGCAGGTCAAGTTGCCAAGCATATGCTTCTTCGTGATTCGATGCTTCTTCATCTGCAATCAGTTTCTCAGCCCATAGTTCAATGGCCACTTTGTCAAGGTCTTCCCCACCCTTACGAGGCATTGTAACCGATTGGTACGTCAGGGACGTGAGTAATCCTGGTTTTTTGGGGTCTGTACTGATGTATTCATCCTTCCCATCCAAATCGAAGAGAGAGGTTCGTGCAGCCCACTGTGCTTGAATTGCAGAATTAGGGGAAAGAACGAGAGCTGGTTTGCGTACCAAATCAGCCCAGACATACAGGCCAAGTACAGTTTTTCCTGAACCCGGTGGCGCGACAATGTGGAGTCGCTTTTGGCCAGATTCAAGTTGAGGAACAATGACAGAGGTAGCCGCTTCTTGAGATGGTCGCAGTTTTCCTGTAAAGCGGATTGAGCCGAACTCAGGCAAATCTGACACCTATGACACCTATCATTCAGCGTGGTGGGCCTCGCTTAGGGCCAGAAGGTCCACCTTTAGGCGGACCACCTTTCGATGGACCGGGAGGACCACCCTTCTTTGGTGGACCGCCTTTCGATGGACCGGGAGGACCACTCTTCTTTGGTGGACCACCTTTCGATGGACCGGGAGGACCGCCCTTCTTTGGTGGACCACCTTTCGATGGACCCGGAGGACCGCTCTTCTTTGGTGGGCCACCTTTTGACGGACCAGAAGGACCGCCTTTGGGTGGACCTCCCTTCGATGGACCGGGAGGACCGCTCTTCTTTGGTGGACCGCCCTTCGATGGGCCAGGAGGACCGCTCTTCTTTGGTGGGCCACCTTTCGATGGGCCGGGAGGGCCACCTCTTTTAGGAGGGGCTCTTCGAGGGGGGGTTTCGGCAAGTTCCTCTTCTTCATCCTCAAACATCGCGCCACAATGAGGACATTCACTGTCTGTTTCTTTGACTAAACCATCACAAATTTCACAAGCAAACATTTCTACATCCTCGCTTGAGGAAGCGTCATCTCCAAGATTCTCAATTTGTCCGTCCTTCGAGCGGAACAATTTGAGTGTTACCGAAAGAGTGAATCCCTTCAGAGCAACCTCTGTTTCTATAGCATGTTGGAAGGCCTGCGTAAGGTCTTCAGGCGTGTCAAGAACCCGGCCGTCATCAACATAGGTCACATTAACTTGGAGCATGTCATTGTCTATCTTCGCTTGGGGGGTTTCGACCGCCACGCCGCGCTTGCGAGCGACTCGACGAACTGCAACCTCGCACATTCTTCGGAGCAAGGCTTCGTTAGGAGCTGCTGATTCTTGGGTTTGTCCTAATGCACCTGCCACCACATCTTGTGCCGCACTAACTGTTTCAGAGCCTCTCAAATGAGCCGGAAGTTCTGCGCCAAGCGATGCTAATACATTGTTTGCAGGAGATTGGTTCATATTGAGCCACTGACTGCGGCGCTCATCCTTCATTGCCCGTTCTGCTTCAGCTAACCGATTCACCATGGCGTCGGTTGGTGATGTCGAGGGGTTATCGGCAACAACAGTACCCCCTTGATTGAAAGTTGAAGACGGTTCGAGGCTTTTTTGCGGCAGTGCCCCGCTTGCAAGAGAAGGGCCTCTGGCTTGTTGTGGGCGATCAGATTGTACCGCCGGCATAACATTGCTGGCTGGAGGAATGCGTTGTTGACCAGTAGGTGGGATTTGACCTTGGTTAATCGGTTGGTTGAGTGGCATGTTCGGCTGAGGAAATTGCCCTTGTGGAGGAAACTGACCCGGAGGCGGGAACTGACCTTGCTGTATTGGGTTGCGAGGGAGAGGTTGGGGTGGAAATTGACCCGGGGGAACGTTCGGTTGCTGCTGAATACCCATCGCAATTTGTTGAAGAACTTCTGGAGGGATGTTTGTGTTACCGCCGACGTTTGTGTTGTGCTGCTGTCGAACGGCTTCTCCTGATACGACGCCAAAATTGCGCCCTCCGGAGACCTCCTGCCCAGAAAGACCGATAGCGCCCTGATTGGAGAACCCGCCTGCACGAGACACCTCTTGTCGGGCTCCACACTCTGGACAGAAAATACTGTCATCGGGAATGAGTTCCGAACATGAGCCGCAATCCATAGTGTACACCGCGTGGATTTGCTGCTCGGGGGACTCTCCCTAAAGTCTTACGACCTAAAATGAAGTAGAATGCACATTTGAACGTAAACACCGAAAAGCCATGAACTTCTCACTGATGCATTCTGACGAAAGGTTCGAAGCGAAAGTTCACGGGATAGGAGTCGAAAGCGAACTAGGCCTTCTTGTTCTTTTCCAACAGTCGTCGGACGCCTCCTGGAATGAGTAAAGCCCTGAACAATTTTCTAGCGTATATTTTCATCTCATCGCGTGTTACCTTAATTTTTTCATCTGAATCGAGGACGTTACCAGTCCTCAACAGCGTGACGGTACTTTGACCGATGAGAACCGGCAACATGCACGATGCTTTCAAGCGAAACTGGCCCTCAGGCAGCATCCGTATGTATTCGATTGCAGCATCAAGATGTGCTTCTGTTATGTCCAGGTATACATCGTACAGGGGGCGGAAAGTATCGATAGAGGACGTATCGAGCAGGTCATTCGGCTCTAATCCGTGTTTTTTCAGTGCATCACCAGGAATGTAGCACCTTCCAAAACGCAAATCTTCAGGTATATCTCTCAAAATGTTAATCATTTGCAATGCCTTACCAAAACGAATCCCGTTTTCAAAAAATTCTTCCAACTTGTCTTCGGGCATGGAAATCACATGAGCGAGCGACATTTTGGTCCAAAAAACGCCTACGCAACCCGCTACACGGAACGTGTAATCGTCTAATTCTTCATCGGAATTCAATGATGAAATTTCCCCCCCTTCATTTGCAGTCCCAAAACGTTCCAAATCCAATAACTGTCCCTCGACAATGATGTTTAGACATTCTAACATCCGTTCTTGGTCGTCTTTTGAATAGATTGCTAAGCCTTCAATCACATCACCCACATTGCAGAGTAAATCCGCTTCGTGGTTGTTGGTCTGCAGACTCGCCAAATGCGAGAAGTCTGGCAATGTCGATGAATCTCCTTGAACTACACGATTGTATTTCTTGAGTAAATCTGACAAGAAATCTGTTTCTCCGTGCTTCGTGTCAGCAATGGTATCTGCAACTCTGGCAAGGAGATAGAGTAAACCAATTTGACCGCGTATCTTTTTTGGGAGATACTTGAGTGTTGGATAAAACGACCGTGATGTTCGTTCAAGAAGAGAATCAATTTTTTCGTTAATGAGAACGGCCATTGAATCCCCCTATTGGCCGGGAATCATGCATTGCTCTTCATACTGTGGTATGAATCTTGAAATGCAGACATGATTCGTTCGCATCGAATATCCACTCATATGAAAACCTGGCTAGCATGAAAATGGGCAACAAAGGGTAGAACTCAAAAAGGGTAACACCCGAGGGTGTACTGATTACGATGTTGGAACGCCGGAAACCTCTCGAGTTGTTGTTCCCTTTGAAGGGTAACGCAAAATCGAGAGACGAGGCCACTGAACCAAAGAATACATCAACACTAGAACACCTTCGAGCCGGCGTAATGCTGGCGAGAGACGCTGTGAAAGCAGTCAGTCTAACAGCGATGGAGGCGCTACGAGAAGGTGCCACATTCATTGGCATTGTTGGAGATACGAACGAACTTGTCGACCCGTTCGAACACCTTGATGCACCTATCTGGTCTGAGCGACCACCTCAAGAACTTACGAAACTCGCATTCCGCTACTGTGAAGAATTAACCATGCGAGAAGCCGGAAATTTTTATCATTCATTCAAGTATCTTCCAGATCAACAACGCCAAGCAATGTGCGCCGTCTACGCTTTTTGCCGACGTGCCGATGACATAGCTGATGGCGACTGGGCAGACCGTTTCCCGGGAAGCATGGGTGAACACGACCCCGAAGCCGTCAATTACCGCCAACAACTTGAGAGTTTGCAAGACCAGGGTACAATCTTAGACCCTGATGCATACTTGAATAAAATTACACAGTTGTTTTTCTTCCGCAAAAAACTCTCAACTTGTTACACTGATGTATACTCTACCGACCCTGTATTCTTGGCACTCAAGGAGACAGTAGATCACTATTCCATCCCCCGTGACGTGTTTGATGACCTCATCTCCGGCATGGAAGATGACCTGTACAACAACCGTTACCGTAGTTTCGATGAATTGTATGTGTATTGCTACCGAGTCGCATCGGTTGTGGGTCTAATGTGCATCGAAATATACGGCTATGAAGATCCTCGTGCGAAAAAGTTTGCAGAATCATGGGGTATTTTCATGCAACTCACAAATGTTCTGCGAGATGTCGGTGAAGACATCGAACGTGATCGAGTCTATCTTCCGCTGAATGAACTTGAAGCAAACGGTATTCAAGAGAAAGAACTCGACGGCAAAGTGGTTCTCAACAAAAATTGGGAACCGTACTGTAGGGATTACGCTCGTCGAGCGAGAACATATTTGGAAGAAGCACGTCAACTTCTCCCCCTCTTACCTCGTCGCACCCGTTATTCTCCTGCTGCAATGATTGCGTTCTATGACAAGATTCTCCGCCAAATTGAACGTCAACAAGGCGATGTGTTTACCAAGCGTGTCAAACTGAACAAGGTGCAAAAAATCAGCCTTGCTGCTGCCGTTTACATGCGACACAGGCTTCTGCCAGCATTCCTCGACCCCGTCTGGTCGGGACTCGCACGAATCGGCATCTTACC
>JAKMGM010000078.1 GCA_022424925.1 Candidatus Poseidoniaceae archaeon
ATCAAGGATTACCTCGACACTGGCGAGATTGATGTTTTCATCATGATTTGTTGCAGTATCGAGTTTATGGAATCTGATTTCCAATCGGATGCTGCAATCTGGAATTTCACCTCGTATGCAGTTGAAAAGAACCCAAACATACGAATTGGTTTGGCTATGCCGTGGAAGGATTTCCCTGGAGACTACGAGAATGCAAGCGAGTACGCAGCGAACTCAACACTCGACATCTTGCCGTATTGGGTAAACCTCTCACAGGACCTTAGCGTAGATTTCCCAAACAATGAGATCTTCACATTCCACCATGGTGCAGTGGCTTACGAACTGCGTGAGATGTTCGAAGCCGGAGAACTTGAAGGAGACGTGAACAAGTTACAAGGGTCGAAACAGACTTCTGTGTTTACCGATGAAAAGGGGCACGCTGGCGAAATAATGATCGATACTGGCACACTCATATGGCTTCATGCAATTCATGGTTTCGAACCGTTGGATATGCCAGAATTTACCCAATGGAACACCGACATCCGAGTCATCGCAGACTCTCTTCTAGATGAGGAAAATTAAGAGGAGCGACATATCATTTCCATGAAATCGCAAGGGTTCTTGGAACTCCCTCAAGACATTATGTAAGAGTACAATGGGTGTACAGTCTCCCAGTACACTGCCTACCCACGCGCTCATTTTGAGCGCAAAGGCCCCCCTTGCGATTATGGGCAATATGATATTGCCTAAGCATCTCGAACACATATGGCCGAGCACCCACCGTTTGAGGGGACCGAGTTCCAAGTCAAAGTCTGGAATGCATTGAAAGAAATTCCTCGGGGCGAGGTCCGAACCTACACCGAAATTGCGGTTCAAATCGGGCATCCAAATTCTGCCCGTGCGGTAGCAAATGCTTGCGGCCAGAACCCATACCCGCCCATCGTTCCATGTCACAGAGTGGTTCGAAGCGATGGAGGTTTGGGTGGTTATAGCGGTGTAGGAGGGGTGGAAACAAAACGTCGTATTCTTCGTGAAGAGGGTGTGTCCATAATCCCCTCGCGCTCAAAATGAATGAATCAATGCGCTCGCAGTGGGCTTCCCGCCTCGCTACCGACGCTTATAGCAAGCAGTCGTACCTCTTCATAAGGTTTCCAACGTTCAGCGAACCGAATATATCTCACTTTTAGAACCGAAGTGTTGCTTTCGCACTCTAGAACAGCATGTGTTTGAGAATGAAGAGCGTATCACAAATGCGCCTCCAGCACCCCATACGGTACTCAATCTTCATAAGGCGATGTCGTGGGAGGGAGGGACATGGGATTAAACTGGAACAAAATTTGGCGCTATGTACACCTATCTGCGGGACTGGTGCTCGTCGTGTACCACGCAAGAATATCCTTTTATCACGAGGGGTTGTTTGGTGTTACAACGGTGTGGTCTGAAGAAATTGACAAAGAGGTCTCCACCAGCCTCATTTGGCTTGTCATGTGGACCGGCCTCGCCAAGTGGCCCGTCTACCCGTGGTACAAGAAGCGCCAGAACAAAAAGAAGCGAGCCAAGAAGGCGCTCGAATCGAGTCCTACAGAAAGTTAAGCGGCATACTGCCGCTTTTGAGGCGTGCAGACCTTGCTCAACCTCATTTTGAGGATAAAACCCGTTCGCCGGTTTAGGAACGCTATCGTTTTGCCCTTCTTCTGCCGTTTTGAATACATACTACTATAACAAGAGTGGCGTAATTGGTAACAAGTTGATTTAAATGAGTAGTCAAATATCAAAAATAGGATTTGTAGCAAGCATGTTGTCGGTGGTAGGTTCGTTGTACATCTACTTCGTCGGTGATGACCAAATGTTGGGTATCTTCGTTGGCCTATGGGCACCTACGCTCATCTTGGCCACCAAAGAGATCGAAGAAATGATGAAGTGATTTTCGTCCTTATCTCCTCTCAAGATTGCACATACAGTGCACTGAAACACATCACGTCTAAGTGTTGCATCGTTCGTTACTCGGATGCCTGCAATTGAGTAGTTATCCATTGTGGGAATGTTTTTCCTTCCCGCCTGTGTGTGCGGAGCATGTCACTCAAGCCGGCATGGGTTTTCCTTTCCATTAGTCTGCTTTTTTCAATCCACCTCGGCGGCATTGTTCAGGCGCAAATCGTCGAAGATGAAACACCAGAATCGATGACTCGGATCATGATGTTGCCGCCTGATGCTGAAGTCACCGGGCTTCACGTGACCGAGAACGGAATCCTGTACCTCAATGCTATGCACCCTGATGAAGACACCTACAAAGCAACAATTGGCGTGATGAACGGCATTGATTGGCATGACCTGCCACGTTCTGTTCCAGAGCTGCCTTCATCAAGCAGCGCTAGTGATATTTGGCACGGCATCCGCACATCCTATGGCGAATACCAAGTCCTCATGCAAAGCGGTGATGCTTTGTCGCAAGGTGGTGTTGCTGGCGGGTTGTACACGGCAGTGGATGGTTCGCACCTGCTGACGAGTGAAAAACCGGATTACAACGCCTTTGTACCACTCAATACCGAAGGCAGCTACGGTTACCTCTACACGGCATGGGAGGACAGGCCTGCAGGTCTCAGTCAAATGGAATTGCTGTGGAACGCTTCATCCCTGCAGTGGGATGTGCTGAATGCATCGATGCTGGACCTCAGCAGCATCAACGGCGGTTGGGTGTTTTGTTTTGGTAGTTTGAGTCCGTGGGGCTCGCCGTTGTTTTCTGAAGAACTCTATTTCACCAACACAAAGGATTGGAACGATGAAACCTACACCTACCATGCAGACCAAGAAAGGTTAGCGACCTATCTCGGGTTTTATCCAAACCCTTACGATTACGGGTACATTGTCGAGGTCGATAATTCGACAACCAATGAACCCGATTACACAAAGCATCACACAATGGGCCGTTTTTCACATGAAAACGCCCAAGTAATGCCGGACCTGCGAACCGTCTATCTTTCCGATGATGGATACGATACAGTTTTGTTCAAGTTCATTGCTGATGAAGCGGGAGAACTTGATTCTGGAACGCTCTACGCTGCTCAAGTTGACCAGGACGAAAGTCGCGACTCGTCAATAACCGGTTTTGATGTCAATTGGGTCGAACTGGCATCCTCGTCAAACGCGGAAATCGAGGGCTGGATTGACGATTACGATGGCATAACGACCGCAGATTTCACGGCGGGTCAGAACGCGTACATTTCAGATGAAGAAATCAATGACTGGGCTGAGAGCCGATTGAATGTTGATTTGAATAACGATGGAACGATTGGCGTTGCAGCCGATGATCGAGTTGCTTTCCTTGAATCTCGCAAGGCTGCTGCTGCTCTCGGGGCGAGCGACGAGTGGAACAAGATGGAAGGTGTTGCTTTCAATCCAAATGCACCAGAATACCTCTATCTCGCAATGTCGGATGTACGCAGCGATATGAGTGATGGAAAAGGCGATATTGATGTCACGCAGAACCGTTGCGGCATTGTTTATCAAATGAGCATGGGCGACGGTTGGGACATCAACCGTATCGACCCAATTCATTCTGGAGGCCCCTACTCTGCTTCCGACACCAATCAGTGTGATATCAATAATTTAGCAGGACCGGATAACATTGTGGTGCTCGACGATGGTCGCGTACTCATCGGCGAAGACACTGGCAAGCATCAAAACAACATGCTTTGGCTTTGGTCGCCGGGTGATGAAATCACGAATGAGGATTTACTTGGAGGAGAAGAAACCATTCGCATCGAGAATGTGATGCAGATTGGTGACAGTTCAAGCACTGAAGCGCCTTCAGAATATGTCTTCTCAGCGCGCACCGATGACCTTCAATCGGAACGAAGTTACACCGCCATCATCAATCTCACAGAGAGCGGTGAGAATGAACTGAAAGGATTCTGGTTGTGGAATAATTTCGAAGATGGCCACACCTTCTACAACCAAACGTTCTCGATTCCGAATGGCTGCTACCAATTTGCAGCATCCCTGTACGAGCGCAATGACTTCGCAGTCGACGCCAAGAACGCAACGGTGTTGAACTCATCACGTGAAGCGTTCACAGCAGGTGAGGGTACCTGTTCAGAAGGCGTCTATACCAGCGGAGTTGACCTTGTGCAGGATGACGCAGAGGTACAAGTAGATTCGAGCGATTCATCAGACAAAGCCGTTCCTGGCTTTGGGGTCGTACTAAGTATGTGCGCAACCTTCTTGGCTTTCTGTGTTGCAGTACGACGTCAAAGGTGATGTTCTCTCACTCGTATGTCCTTTACGCCGTTGTAGCCATCAGTAGTGGTCTACCAAAGCAAGACAATTCTCAACTAATACCTCCACACCTTGATGAAAATCATCTTCACCATGTCTAAATCGAAGTGTGCTTTTACCGGTCTTGTACTGCTTCAGTGAAGACGGTAAGACCTCCGGATGATAGTACATTGGCAGGAGGTAGACTCCCACGTGGCTTTTTTGAATACGCACTCGAGCAAAAGGTCGACCTTTGTTGTTCTCGACATACAGGTCACCCGGTTCATCGATGACAGTTCGCAGGTCTGAAGTACCCTTCTGCACGATTTGTGCCAATGTATCCCACAAAAACAACAGCGAATCGTTCTTCACGGTTTTTGCAGGTACGCCCGCTTTGAAATCTCTTCGATGCCATTGTATGCATGTATGTCAAATCGAACCCCAGTTTTGCAGCGTCGATCGTTTCAGCAACAAAACCGTCCGCATGAGATATATTCGGAAGGCAAGAGACATATTCAACGGCCGCGCGTCACTGCATGAGCGCAATGGCTGCAAAGAAGACCAAAGCCATCGATTCGGAAGCATATGTTTCGCTTCCGGACCCTTACGGTGAGGGATTTGAGTATTCTGAAGACCCGCTTGAAAACACTCGCAAACAGTGGAATGTTTTGGAAAAACGAAGGCTTTCCGCAGGACGAATTGCACGACATCCTGCACTGATGCTCTGGCGAACATTGAGCGGCTTCACCTTTGCAGCGTTCGCCTTCTCCAGTCTTCTGTACGCACCCATTATTGAATCGCTGAACGGATTGATTTTTCTTCTCATCCCGTTGATTGTTGTCGCTATCGCTCCGACTGTCGTTGCAGGTGAATCTGCTTGGCAAGCGATGCAGGCTCGTATTTCGCTTCGTGAACAAGGTGGCGTCAATGACGGAAAAAAACACGCTCTTCGAGCACAACCTGGCATGGACCGTATTCTTGAAAGTTTGAATGACCAACGCCGAAACAATTTGGTCCTCACTCTCCTTTCTTCACTCACTGTTGTTCTTCTTCTCCTTGCTTCAGCGGTCACGGCCAATTCACTGGCTTGGAATTTAGCGCTGTTGGTGGCCATGACGCTCGGAACGGCTCAGTCGTTCCACGGCATTTTTTCCTACGGCTTTCTTCGTCAATTAGGAGACCCCTTTCCTTCGATTGTGTTTCATGCTCCGACGCACCACCCGACCCAGCTTGGTAGCGTGTTGGGAGATTTACTCGTTGCTCACCTCGACCCAGATTTGCTTTTGGAATGGGAGGCATGGCAGAAAAGGTTCCGTAAGGCGTTGATTCCCGGCCACATTACCAAACAGGCGTTAGAACGATTGCTCTACATTCTGCACTTGCATATGGAGGAAGAATTAACCACATCTATGGCTCATGTTGAACTGACATCGTTCATTTCCCCCAAGGGATTCGATGCGCTGCTGCTTGATTCAGAATCGAGATTCAATTGGCGTACGATTCAACGACTTATTGCGCATTCGCGTGGTTGGCAACCTGAAGCGTTCATGCTGCTCGACCGGTTACAGAACGATCTGCTTTCCGGCGCGCCACCACTCCTGCGTGCCGAGTGGCGCATGGATGTGGCTTTGGATGACAACTGCTACGAAGGTGCTGGCAACCTCTTCATTGCATTGAACAACCAGACGTTTGAATCTCGAGCCGTGCGAGTTGAGGTCTTGACGCCAAACGGTGAGCCCGAAACCAGAGACCATCGTTTTGAATTAAGCGCTTGTCCGCCACCGAAAAGTTCGGTATTGCTTTCACACCCCGAAGATGATGACGCGCTCGACTGGATACCGCGTTACCTTGAGCGGGGTGTAGTGCTCTGGATAGGCGTGGCTTGGCCTCGTAGTTTCCACGGTCCTGCTGATGTGCAAGTTATCCTCCGTGATGATGAAGGAATTGTCCTTGAATCTCAGGTGATTCGCACAATGATTCGTCGAAGTGCAGGGCGTCAGATGTCAAAGCGAATGCACAAGTTAGATGCTGCTCGCAAGCAAGGCGACCTTGCACTGCCAGTTATCACATCCTGAGTTCAAATTTCGCCTCATGGACGGCACGACTCATGTTTGTTCTTGCATGGTGAGGAAGCGCGTTGCTTATGGATGGGAGGCACGTGCGGTAGTTTACCGGATGTGAAACCTTGGAAGCATGGGATGTCATCGTATTGGGCGACGGGCCTGCAGCCCTCCGTTCTGCAGCAGAATCTGCAAAGTCCGGAGCATCCACATTGATGCTGTGTGAAAACGCTCTGGGCAGTACCGCACATTTTGCTCAAGACGGCCTTGCAGTGCCTCTTCTTGAATCAAACAACCGAGACCATCGCGAAGATACGATTCGTTCAGGAGCGTTTCTCAATGATCAAGACATCGTTGCACTTCGAACCGCAGGGGCAATTCGTCAAGTGGATTTACTCGAACGCTGGGGTTTGACGTTTCGCCGTGATGCACACGGTTTACCTATGGCTCGTAAAGCACCTGGGCACGGTAAGGCACGCAACACTGATGCCGGAGACGCCACGGGTCGTGAGATTCAACAAATTCTCGAAGAACAATGCATGCGATACGGCGTTACCCGCCGTGGCGACCATCTTCCACTCTCCCTCATACACACCAATGAATCCGTCAGTGGTGTGACCGTCGTTGACATGGTTAACGGCCGAATTGCTGCTCTTCAAGCGAAAGCCGTCATCATAGCTGATGGCGGTTTTGAAGGAGCGTTCACGCATGGACAAGTTGGACTCGGTCTTGACCTTGCACTCCGCGCCGGTGTACCGCTGCGTGACATGGAATTCATTGCGCATACGCCACTCGGTATCAAAGACACCAATCTCGTGCTTCCTCTCGGCCTTTTGCACGATGGTGCCACCCTCCACGAAGCCAACGGTTCAGACCTTGAATTCGGCGACATGTCACTTGATGGCGTGTGCCAACTCGTATCCAACGCCAACCAACCGGTACTCGATGCTCGCAACTTGGGCGATGCTTCAGAATGGTGGAGTGCCGTTTTCCGTAGTGTAAAGCAGAGGACTGGCATCGACATGACCCGTCAAACAGTTGCGATTGAACCCCGGCCTTATGCAACCATTGGCGGCATCACTGTTGACAATCACGGCAGAGCCATCCTTTCCACTTGGTCGCGCTGGTTCACTGGTTTGTATGCTGCTGGTGACGCTTCCTGCTCAGGTTTCCACGGTGCTGATATCTTGATTGGCAATCGCATGCTTGATGCAATGATAGGTGGAGCAGCTGCTGGCGCTCATGCTGCTCAGTGGGTTAAGAACCGACAGTTTGCCAATGCGAAGGCTGCTCATGATGCCGAACAAGCCGCTCTAGCAGACCACGCAGCAGTTTCCGAACCTTCTGATGGAGGCGTAGTTCGTGTCGGTCATGCTGTGACGAAAGTTCGCGACGCAGTTCAGGCATCGCTCGGCATGACTCGTGATTCGCATGGATTGTCCGACCTCATTGAAACTCTTGAGGCCGCTTCGGTGCTTGCAGAATCCATTCACGTCGATCAAGCATCGCTTATTGCGAACATGAATCTCGTAGAAATCGCTCGTGTTCAAGCCTCAGCCCGACTCGCACGAGTCTCAGCCCAAGCAGCACTCGCACGGGAAGAATCTCGCGGCAGCCATCATCGCAGTGATTTCTCCGAATCCGACGAGCATCACCTTCACCACTACACTGTGAATCAGTTGGGCGAAGTCAGTACCCTCGCTCTTCGAAAGAGTAAATCCGGCAACTGGATTTTGCCGCCTCAATGAGTTTGTTCTTCCGATTTACGGTGAATCACTGAAAAGGTGAACCTCGTGGCGACGTCATGGGCGAGCCAACCTTGTTCGACCGAATCCTCAGCGGCGAAATCCCTTCCCATTGCGTGGCTGAAGGTGAACATTGGTACGCTTTTCTCGACATTTTCCCGCGCCGGGAAGGTCATACACTCGTTATTCCTAAACAGAGCGTTCAGCGTTTGAAAGACCTTTCAACGCACGCTCGAAACGAATTGTTTGAAGGGGTTGCTGAGGTACAACAACGCCTTTCACACCAGTTCAACACCAGCGACTTCACTGTCTGCCTTCATGACGGGCCATTGGCAGGCCAAGAAGTGCCACACGTGCATGTGCATGTTCTGCCGCGTCTGCAAGGGGATGGCGGTTTGACCCTTCACGCAATGTGGCCGAATACACCGTCAATGAGCGGCGAGATTGACCATGCATCCTTGGCCGAACTCTCCCAACGTTTGCGTGAGGTGAATCAATGACACAACCAATGAATGATGGCGCAACAGACCATCGCGGTGAACTCCTCCCCGAGTTATCCAAATCTGCCAAAAACATGCGCATGGACAAATTGCTTTCGTCACCAATGCCGAAGTTCACTGGGAATACGCCCGGCTCTCCGTTGTGGTCGAATGTTGCGTATTGGATCGCTCGTCGAATTCTTGCAGCACAGTTCCGAACCAGTGAAGTCACGGGTATCGAAACTCTTCCTTTGGATAGAGGAAATATGTGTTGCGCATGGCATACAAACGGCATCATTGACCCGTTACAAATCGTACTCAAACATCCAAAAAATTTCGTGATGGGTGGTCGACATGACCTTGTTACCCGCCCACTCTTGAGTTGGTGGACTCGGAAGCTGGCGGTGCAACCCGTGGTTCGCAAAGCTGAACTTCTTCGCGGCGGGTGTACTGAGGAAGAGGCGACGCAAATCAACGGCCGTTCACTCATGATGCTCGCAACCGGAATCTCAGCGGGCTTTGGTTGCGTTTTGTTTCCAGAGGGCACGAGCCACGACGGCTCTTCGATGCTACGATTTCGCACCGGGCCGTTTCGGACTGTGTTTGCAGCTGCAGCGATCGCCAAGGCCAACAACAATCCGCTTCCAGCAGTTGTTCCCATCGGCCTTCACTTTCGAGAACGCGAAAAGTTTCGAACCGATGTTTGGGTTGAATACGGTACACCTCTCGTTTTGACGGATGAGCAAATCCCAAACAATCTTGTTGAGGCAGTATCAAAAGGCACGTGGGTAGAACCACCTGCCGAGAATGTATTTGCTTTGCGAGACAAACTCCGTACACGATTAGTCCCCCTAACCCCGAACACGAGCACTTGGAGCGAACACAAAGCTCTGCACGTCATTGGGCATGTTGAGTCGCGTCGTACAGGACAGCCGCTCGTTTCATGGCGCGAAGAAGTGCAATCTGCACGTGCATTCCGGACGCTTCTCCAGACAAAACTCTCCGAACAAGAAATCATCGATAATGCAGAGGTTCCAGCGATTGTACACCCCGTGTTTTCTCCGGCGAAAGCCGTGTCAAGTATTCTCGATGAAAGTCAATTGGATGGTCGAGACCTCAATTCATCGGCTACAGATTTACGCCGAGTCAGACCTCTTTCATTCGTGAATACGCTTCTTCGCCTCCCCTTCCTTTTAGCACTTCTACCGCTGTTTCTCTACTCGTACACGCCGCAAGTGGCGGTTGGCCGAATCCTAGGTGACTCCACTGATGAAGGCCTGGATGCCCGGACATCGTATCATTTCCTCGCAGCAATGTTTGGTTCTCTGATGTTTTGGCCGTTCATGATTTTTGGTATACTTGCCATTGAGCACTTCAATCATGGCGAGGTCGTATCGCTTCTTGGTTTCGATTGGTATACTTCGTTTGGTACTTCAAACGCTCACCGATATCTTGCCACAGCGGTCGTATCAATTGCACTTCTCCCGTTTTTCTGGCTGAGCGGTCGAACAACCTCACTCTTATGGGATGATTGGTGTGACTTCAAAAGAGCAATGCGACGGTTTAGATTCAACACGACCAAGCGGCAAAACCTCCGAGGAGCATTGAAAATTCTCCATGCCGAAATGGATAAATTATGAGCGCAATGTTCTCGTCCATCCATCATATGCACGGAACATCCTCGAATCAACGCTTCTTGGTGTCATTCTTCCGAACGTGTTGATGGTTTCCTTCAGCAGGGGTACGGTTCAAACGAGAGGACTGATTGGCGTAATCATGGGCAGTGGGGATGTGCAACTCAAAATACGACAGTGGCTCGAACAAGAACGCCTCGTCGCGAAGGAACAAAAAGATCCTCGAGCAGAGATGCATTTGCTCATTCGTTATCCGCAAGGTCCACAAGGTCACATGTTCGCTGTTGTTATCCCCAAAGGGCGTGACCTTGTAGCCGTTTCAAGCATGACTCGCGTTGATGAAGGGCAGCAAAAAGAAATGGCATCGCACATGAAAGAAGACAAGGAAACTTGGCTCGAATGGATTCACGATGTTCGGCTACAGTTGATTCGCACAAGCGTTGATTGGGGCATACACATGGGTCACGTGGGTGAAAAGAAAACCGGGCCATTGCAAGCATTCAATGTTAGCCTGCCACTCTGGTTTGACGGCTTGACAAAGAATGAATTTATGCACTCATTGCGCCGCCTTTGGCTCGCGAAACTAGGCGTTATTCACGAAATCAAATTCTCCCACGGACCTGGCGTTGGAAAGCCAGGGCCAGTTGACGATTGGGTGAAGGCCAAACAAGAAGGAAAAACGCCTACAGTTACATCTGAGGAAGCCTCAAAGCAGTCTACGCACCACGAAATCGAGTTTGATGAGAAGATGTCGTTTGGCTCAGGGTTCGACCCATCCGAATGGGCTTGAATGCCTGTGTTCACTTCGAACCTGCAACCGTTGAAAAATGACATGTGGCAGTCGCGGTTAAGTACCATAAGAGAATGCTTAACTCGGTCTTACCGAAGGATGTATGCTCATGGGTCAAAAAATTAAGTCAGTCAGTCTCGTATCGATAATGTTGCTTTCCGTTATGTCAACGCTTTTCTTGGCATCTCTAACGGCAACTGCAAACACGGTTGTCATCACTGAAGCCATTCAAATTGTAGACGGCGGAACCGCCTCTGATACCCAAGCATCTGTTGGCTCAGACAGTGAGGGCAATGTCCACGTCGTTTGGACGCGGAACAATCTTCATCTGTATTATTCGATGATTTCTCCTCGTGGTGAGACCCTTATTGACACGACACAAATCACGAATCCTGGACTTCACAAGATTTGGCACCCGGATTTGGTAGTCGATGACAACGATAAGATTCACGTTGTTTGGGCCGATAAATCTGGACAGCACAAAATTGTCTACTCGGTTCTCAATCCATGGGCATCAGCAATGGACGGCTCTGCAACAGATGACGGTACACTCTCCGCAATCGACGACCACATCGTCTCAAGTCGAGCTCAAAA
>JAKMGM010000139.1 GCA_022424925.1 Candidatus Poseidoniaceae archaeon
ACTTTTGACAGGTTACGAATCAAACAATTTTACTCGTCCACTCACAGGCGCACCCTTTGGGTTTGGTATTGCCATCTTAACTGGAGCCGCCTTTTCCGCTCGACCGCAGTTCTTTGAAAATGCAAGCCAAGTCGTATTGCCTGCAAATGCAAAATTTGAACTTCAGTCGGAAGAAGAGTAACTACTGTTTTGGGGGTGGAGTTTCCCACCATGCCAGCAGTTCATCGATGTTGGTTGGAACTGGACAAAGTTCATGGCCGCTGCTCAGCATTTCGAGACGCTTGAGGATATGCCCAACTGCTTTTCGAATGGCGGGTCGAGGTTGCCGCCCTTGTTCCGGAACGAGTAAATCTCGCAGAGCCGTTTCCCAATCAGCGTCGGGGTTTGCTCGGCGCCATGAAGCGAGATTTGTTCTCAACGGCCACATAGCCAATGCCAGCCGTCCGTATCCAAGACGGCTGTCTCGGAGTTTGAATACTTGAGCTTCAGCAAACGGAACATGCGACTGTTGTTTGTGAATCCATCGCGTTTGTTCAAGCCATTTGATGAGTCGCTGCGTGTGGCGTTGCGTGACCATTCTGTGCGGTCCAAACGCCTTGTGCAATCTTGGAATCTCACTTGAACCAACAATCAATGAGAGCGTACCGAGAACCGACCAGCATGAATGGGCATGAGGTACTGCAGGCACATCATAACCTCCAGCCAGCTCCGTATTCCATTTCTCCTCAGCATACCGCATCCACTCAGCAGGGGAGCGTCCTGAGAGCCATCCGATGTGAATCGCCGTCCTGTCTTGAGGGGCTCCAGGGAGACGTGTTTGCTTTTTGACATCGGTGACAAGTGTTCGAAGCAAGTACCTATCGACCTCATCAGCGTTGACATTCAATGGAGCAGGTTTTCGATTGAAGAATGCCCGAAGTTCCTTCCGCAGTTTCTTTTTGAGTTCATCCAGTCCGCCTTCGTTGAGTATCGGGCCGACGACATTGCACTTGTCGAAGGGCGAGGGTGCAAGTATCTCCCCAGAGAGTAAGTCTGTGAATCCTTTACGGATTGTTCGTTGAATCGTGGCCGTTTCAAAATACTCTTGTTTTTCGCTGTTCATTCGAAGCGTACCGGATTCAATACGCTTCATTGCTTTGTCGGGATCGCAATCAATCCACAGTACCAAGTCGGGAATCATAGCCGCAGCGTTCATTTTCGCAACTTGTTCAACACCAAGGTCACCTACAATTCCTTGGTATATGAGCGAAGAGTGGATGTTTCTATCGGATATGACAATGTGCCCTTTTTGCAACAGTGGTCGAATCCAAGTGTGGGAGTGGTCTAAACGGTCTGCAGCGAACAGACCAGCCTCCTCTAGGGGAGTCTTATCGCCAAGTTTCACAGATGTAAGTGCCAACTTACCAAGTTCACTGTGACGTCTTGGTTCGTGTGTGGCGTGGACTTCCGGGAAAGGGTATTCCGCTGCCAATTCAAGCAGGATTCGTGCCGCTTCACCTTTGCCAGAGCCGTCACCGCCTTCAACAGTGATGAGGTACATCAGTCATCACCCACATCGCTAAATTGTTCTTTGGCAACGACTAACAAAATCATGCCAATCAAAATTAACAATGGTCCAAAGACAATCAATCCTCGACTGAAAAGTGAGATACCCGCAAGGTATTGTGTTCTTCGATAGTGCTTTGCCCTGCGAACTTCAACAGCAGCTTGGAAACCCACAAAAGCAGAGACCACCGTTATCACACCGATAACCGTGGAGAGTGCCACAGCAGACTCCAATGTCCAACCATCGCTGTCCGATATGTCGTTTTCAAACCGCTCACCATCGCCGGGTGTCATTGTGATTGGACGAACGCCAGCCTCTTCTGGGATGAAATCTCGTTCGACCGTATCATACCCTTCGCTCATAACCATCATGGTTGTGGGTTGAGTGAGCACATTTTGGAATGTAAAGTATCCATACTCATCCGTGAGCGTCTCTCCAATCTTTTCATTGGTTCCAAAACGTAACAGTTGGACGGTAACATTCGCAACTCCGTTGCCTTCAACCGCTTCCACAGCGATTCCGGTCACATCAACGGTTTCGGTTGTTTCAAAGAGGGTCGAGTTCAACAGTTCGTCCGGGCTCCCGTTGAGAATTAAGGCACCTGTTGCCATTCCGAACATGCTACCGATGAGGATTAACGAGGCGGCCAATGTCAGAATTCGGGACCGGTCGGAATGGTCCAGTTCCTCGATTTTTTCTTGGAAGCGTACCGTAGCATTCTCAACGGCTCGCTCCAAATCACTGGACTGAACCACGAGTTCTTCGCTGGCTGCCTGCTTTCGAGATTCTGTTGCAGCTTGTGATGCATTGAGTTGAGATTGAACGCGTGAACGAAGGGCAGCACGTCGCTCGTCCATCTCTTTCTCATCCACATTGTTCACCTCCGCTTCGTTCGAGTCAAGTCGTGCGCGGATAATACCCTTCCCTCTTCTTGCCGCGTAAGCCTACTTGAGTGATGTTCTCATTTGACGGTTGAGTATGAAGATCAAGACGATGATAGCAAAAATGGATATTCCAGCAACTGAGGCGAGGAATGGATATGTTTCTGACTCCGATTCAACGTTTCGTTCCGATTTCTCCTCAACCACTTCTACTGGCTCAGCAACCTCCTGCTGCATACGGATTGATGCGTTCCAAATCCAGGCATCGGACTTCAATCCGAGTTCAACCAGCCTTCCGACGGTCTCAAGTGACTCAGCACTGACTTTGTCTGGAGTATCTTCATGTGTGTGCCAATAGCCTCCAAATGCGGTTGCATTCGGGCCGAATCTTATATCGATGAGGTCGATAGCTGGAATGCCAATTTCGAGTGCTGCCAGATGGTCGTCAGAAACCCCAAAGGATGTGTTCATGTCGAGAATTTTTACTCCGGGTTCGCCGTTGCAATCTGGATGCCCCTCGACCATACCCAGCGACTGTGCAAGGGGAGTGATGGTGCTCCAAAGTGAACCGTTACCCGGCCAAATATGTGTTAACTGGAGGTCGGCATCTCCAATCATGTCCAGCACAATGTAAGCATCGGTTCTATGAATATCAACATCGGTTTGGTCAGCCCCCCATGCATCTGCGCCGAAGAAGGTGTGGGGTGTGTGATTTTTGTCTTCAGCGTCTGTGAACAACAATTCGACTTCATACTCGAGTTCCATTGGGGGGATGATACGAGCGAGTTCGATGAGCGCTGCAACGCCACTGGCTCCATCGTTTGCACCGATGATCGGTTCACCGGTTCGGTTAACATCGGGGTCGCGTTCTGCGGCGTCTCGGCTGTCGTAGTGAGCGACCAGTACGATTCTTGGGGTGTCTTGGGTGAAATTATCAGGCCGAAGTGACGCCTGTATGTTGGTGAACGTAATGTCTTCAACCGTGTACTCATGCATCGTGACATTCCACTGCGTCAAATTCTCTTGTACCGACGCTCGAAGAACTGCGGACGCGTTCGAACCGATGGTTCGTGGGCCAAGACTTGATTGCCATTGTACTGATTCGTTGGCTCGAGTACCGTTAAATGAAAGTTCATCAACATAATCGCACATCTCAACGGCTTGATAAGGTGAATAAACGGTGCTTGCTTGAGCCGAAAAAGAGGTGCTACAGGTGCTCAGAAGCAAGATTGCTACAACCATCGCATTCCTTGCGGCTAGCGGCGAAAACTCGGTTTTGTCCGTGAGCATGTATGAAGCCTCATAGACCCACTCTTAAATACCTCTTTTCAACTGGTGTAGATGTAAGCAGTCTTGCTGTTCTTTATGGTGTGATAAATGTCGGAACTACGCTCCAATACCGCCTTGCTTTTGGTGACGCTGCTTTTTGCAGCAGGCATCTCCCCCATCCTTCTTACAGCAGGAGCTGAATCTGAGGATGTAAACGCCCCCCTCCCCTACAATGCAGGAGGTGTAGTCATCGGGGATGTTGCTGATTTTGAACTTGAAATGGGCGACCAATATTTGATGATTGAAGAAGAACAACCCGTTGTTTCAGCATTTTCATTTCTGAAAAAAGAATGGATTGACGCAGGTCGGCCAGGCGTTGAAGACATGGCATATGAGCCATCAACTTCTGGACGAACCGGCGCTCGGGCCTGCAACCCTCATGTCGTCAACGACCAATTGAACGTCCCTACCTCTGGTGGCTCAATCGATGTCTATGTCGCAAAGACCACTACGACCGTCGCTTTCCTTGTCCAGTCAGGCCGAACACTGAGCTCAACCGTTCTCAACAACCTTGCTTCATCGTGGGATCAAACCATCTATCCGACCATGACAACCTATTACGGTAAAGACTACCAAGACGGACGAGGCCTTGCTCCACCTGATGTTGACAACAATTGCCAAGTTCAAATTATCATCTACGATATTGACGGTGCATTCAATATCGGCGGTTACTTTGCTCCTTCGCTGTCCAATGCTCGTGAAGCGGTGTATGTCGATTATGCTGACATCACCCTTTCATG
>JAKMGM010000147.1 GCA_022424925.1 Candidatus Poseidoniaceae archaeon
CCCTTAATTCATCGTTGGAGAAGGCACGGTTTGAACTCACAAGTTCAACCAGTCTGGGTTCCCGCACCATTTGCATTATTTCGGCGGGTGATTTGCGTGCGAACTCGTCGCGCGTCAAATCATTGAAGTTGCGAACCTTCGACAAAAATGCGTCGCGGGTTCGCCGTTGGTATTGGGAAGGGTCAACTTTCGATGGCCGTTCCCGGAATCGCGTCAAGTCGAAGACGTGACGCCAATTTTCTTTCTCTGGGACCACCATGATAGCGATGGCCAGAAGGGCGAAGAGATTCAAGATGATGAGCCACTTGAGGACACCATCGCTGGTCAAGAGAACGATGGCACCCATGGCTTCGGTAAAGGGCATTGAGAGCGCACTTGAGATGTGTCGGCTTTCGTCGAATACAAGATTGAAGTTGTCAGAGAAACGAGTGATTTGCGTGGAAAGTTCGGTGTTGTCGAACTCCATCATATCTTCGATGAGTGCAGTGAAGTAGAAGGAATTACCATACCAGGTTGTATCGCCAAGTCCCTTATTGAGGCCTTCAGAATCTGTATCCCAGCACATGTGGGCGTGCTGAACATAGAGTGCTGAATCACACTGCTGCTTTCCAGTTTCTTCAGCAGTGTCTTGGTCCCACAAATGGTTAGCGAGCACGGAGTGGTCGGAAATAAACACAATGCTGCCAGTTGCTGAAAGTTCCCCATAGCCTCCACCAGCAGACGGAGAGCGTTGGTCAAGTACGGTTTGGTCAGGATAGTCAATTCGGATAATGAGTCCAGTTTCTCCCTCCCCAAGCGTGGGGTTTGATTCTCCTCTTCCGAGATCAATCTCAGCGGATGTTGATGCGTGGGCAAGAACGCTCACGGTACGTCCTTCGTCTGCCTGCTCATCAAGCACTTGAATAGCGGTTGGGCGGTGGAAGAGAACTGGCATTCGGCAATCGTCCACCTTTCGGTTGTCGACATCTTCTTGTTGACAAGGCGTTGCTTTCTCATCACCCATGGTCGTCACGTCTTGCGAAACACTTGCTACAGCCCAGAGTTTCTTAGTATCGGGTGAAACGCGTTCTCCGTTATCTGTAGTAACCTCGTAATATCGGCCGGTGTTGATATCGTCACGGATGGGTGCGTCAAAGTATTTCACGCCAAATTCCTCAGCAACCAATTGTGCATTGGTTGAGTTGGAGGCGAGGATGACCTTACCTGCCCGCTCGGTGACAAAGTTGTGAATGGCTGCTGCTTCTGCTGCGTCAAACGGCTTTTCAGGAGCTGCAATCACGAGAAGAGTGCGGTGAGGGTCCTGCCAATCGTTAACCAGCATCGGAGTTGACATGGTATTGGCGACGTTGAAGTCTTCCAAATCCGCTCGCATGGTAGTGAGTTGCTGTTCGGAATAGTCATCTTCGTTTTGGTATGGGGAGAAGACTGTTGTTTTTCCAGAGGAGACAATGGCGATGACTGCAGTTGATATGACGACAGAAACGAGAAGACCAACCATGAGCCACGCTTCGAGGCTCAGTCCTGTTCGTTCTGCTTCTGCCACAATTATATCTCCAAAGTCACGCGACACGCCACATGTACAGGCTTCGGAGATTCGTACCACTCATAATGGTTGCTCTGAAATGAGTAGGAGCATTTGTTGCTTTCCAACTGCTTCGGCAAATATTCACATTCCAAAAAAACGCCCTATGGTGCAAAAAATTACACTTTCCAACGAGAAGTGACCTTCACTGGAACCTATGTTTGCGGGTTGAAATAAAGAGGAATGAAATGAATAGGACCAGTATTGTTTCATTCACCGAAGTCCATGGCAATGGCGTTGAATCCTCAAAGCCATCGGATGCTGTATTTTCATCGTCATCATCTCGCACGTCCTGTTCAACCTCAGGGGCAATCACTTGCACATTCATGGTCGTTGAGCGAGTAGTATCGTCCCCTTCTGACGTAACTGCGAGTGACACTTCGCACTGTCGTTCTTGGTGACTGCTGCTGGCTTCAAGCCGGAGCGTGAAGGCTGCTGCATTGGAATTGTCGTCGTTGGTCACACCTACAACCGTGTTTTCGAGCTGATCCAGACCCACCACCGAAAGATGAGGGCAACTGCGAATGGTTGCTTCCGCTACCGTGATTGCATCCTGAGTATTACCTAAATTACTTACTTCAATCGTGAACTCAACCCACGAACCTGAAAACAACGTATCCTGGGGCGGTTGAATGGATGGGATTAATCTGTATTTGCGAGGGACTGTAATGTCTGCTTCAATTTCTTGACTCCCAACGGATGTTTCGCCGATACTCTCTTCCGCAGTGACAGTAAATGCCAGCGAAGAACTTGGGGAAAACGACCTCACTTTTTGTTCCGATACGCCACTAATAGCGATGGTGAACGTATCATTGGTGTTTGCAGAGACCGTGATAG
>JAKMGM010000150.1 GCA_022424925.1 Candidatus Poseidoniaceae archaeon
CAACCAGGTCAACAACGTGCTCGGATTCCCCTACATTTTCCGCGGGGCTCTTGACGTTCGCGCACGTGATATCACACAGAACATGAAAATGGCAGCGACGCGAGCGCTCGCTGCGCTTGCCAAGGAACCCGTCCCCGATTATATCTCGGCTGCTTACGATGGCGTAGTCATGCAGTACGGGCCAGAATACATCATTCCCAAACCGTTCGACCAACGGGTTTTGATTTGGGAGGCAGCCGCCGTTGCACAAGCCGCTATCGATGAAGGAATTGCGGGTGTTTCAGCGGATGAATTTGATATTGTTGCCTATCGTGAAGAACTTGAATCACGCTTGGGAGAATCCTATTCAGTCATGCGCCAAGTCATCAATCAAGTCAAGGGCAAAGGAAAGCGTATTGTCTTCCCTGAAGGCGATAATGAAACAGTTTTGAGGGCTGCTGCGCAACTCGCTGAGCAACGAATCTGTTTCCCAATTCTCTTGGGCCCCATTGACCGTATTGACAGAATGGTTGAGGAAATCGGCCTCCATTTCGAATACGAACGTTACGATCCGCGCTACGATGAGCGCAGAAAGACCGTCTATGCTGAAGCCTTTTTCCAGCGCCGTAAACGCAAGGGTACGACCCTACCCGATGCAGCTCGCCTTCTAAAGAGTCGCCCTTATTTCGCATCCCAGATGGTGCAAGCAGGGGACGCTGATGGTTTCGTAGGAGGCGTGAGTAGGAATTATGCGGATGTCCTCAGACCGACCCTTGAATTAATCGGCAAAGACGAAGACAGTCACTGTGTCATTGGTTGCTACATGATGAATATCAAAGGCCGAACCATCTTCCTTGCTGACGCAACAGTCAACGTCTACCCTGACAGCCGAACGCTTGCTGAGATCGCCGTTCAAACTGCTAAAGTTGCACGGCGATTTGGAGTGATTCCTCGAGTCGCCATGCTCTCCTTCTCTAATTTCGGCTCCACACGAGCCCAACGTAGCGACCGCATCGAAGATGCAGTGGAGATTGCTAAGACTCTCGACCCCTCGTTGATGATCGACGGTCCGATGCAAAGCGACACGGCTCTGAACCCTACCGTTCAACAGGAGTATCCGTTCATGGACCTCATTGGCCCTGCAAATGTTCTGATTTTACCCAACCTTGCTGCAGCAAACATCGCCTACAAATTACTGGAGGAATTAGGCGATGCAGAAATGACGGGGCCCATTCTCGAAGGCATGGCCCATCCCGTTCAATTGGTTGCCCGACAGGACGGTGTACGTCACATTGTCAACATGGCTACCATCTGTACAGCGGATGCCATACGCGGTGATTCTTATTGGGAATCACTGGGTGAATCTTCGAAGAATTGAGCAGCATCTTCGTAGGTGAGAACAGAGCGACGGGGACGCCAGATGGCACCGGTGAAGAATCCTGCACACAATCCTCCAAAGAGCAAGTTCACCCATCCTTCGGTGGCATATGCACTCATACCTCGCATGATGGGGATGAGAAAGGAAGGAATGATTCCCAAGACTGTGGTCCAAAAAACCTCGGAGCGGACGTTGGACCAGAGGTCGGTATTCTCTGGAACTCGTAGAGGCGTACCTGTGCGCACGGGGCTAAGAACCAGTCGAGCCACAACATTGGGCAGCGGCCGTTCAAGGGGGACGCTTGTCACTGCGATGACCGATGGTTTTCGCGGATGAACGGCGATGGCTGCAGCCTGTGAGGATGCGGGACCTAACAATTCATTGGGGCGTGGCCGTCCATCCATCATCGCTCCGCGGTAGTTCGATGCTGGGCCATCAGCGAGACGTTCGGTGAGGCCACTATTGAGTTGAATCACTTTTTGGGCGTGACCTTGACGCCATTCTGCTTCAGTCGGAGCACGCAACTCCCACTCACCCTGATTGGTATCAAGAAAGAGTTTGAACGCTTCAGTCTTCGCGAGGTTGTCTGCGAGTTCATGGAGGTCAAAGGAGGTCAATGTCTCCATAGCTGAATCTGCCCCCTCGTTTTGAATCCCTAAAACAGAGCCTACTTCACTCGAAGTGAGCGGGTGTTCAAGAGCAAAAAACATTGGAAGACGCGCTTCAAAACTTGGGCGCTGGCCGCCATAAACCCATCCGCCCTTGGTCGTACCCAGAAGAATGGGGCCTTCTGAAACGGGTTGGAAGGACAATCCACCGATGTTCACGGTCACTTGATTCGCCTCACGCCAAGGTGCCTTCCATGCGCTTGTACCATGCCATACCGGATTCATGGTCGGTGAGAAGGTTGAATTGAGGGAAGGGCGAGATTGAACGCATGTAGCCATATGCAGAGAAATCCACGAGGTCTGGTGAAGAACCACCGAAGAAGGGTTGACCGTCGTGGGCTGCTGTGAATTCGGTCAGCAAGTCATGCCACAACTGCTTCGGCTTTCGTCCATCTTTTTTGACCCGCTTTCTTGCAATGATGCCCCACATGATGGGAAATCCAGCCCAAGCATACAGGCGTTTTGAGATGAAGCCAAAGTCTTCCAGTTTCGCAATCCGAGTTGTTGTCTTGAGGGCTGAACCCAGGGTTCCGTAGAGGATTGGAACCGTCGCTTTCGACATCTTTGCGTCGGTCCATTCCAACCACGTTTCTTGGCGTTCTTTGTCTCCTTGAGCACTCATTTTC
>JAKMGM010000153.1 GCA_022424925.1 Candidatus Poseidoniaceae archaeon
AGGTTTGCACCGTTCTCATTATCGGCTTGCATGGTATCGTACATGCCGCCGAGATTATGTGCATAGCCTCCGAAGGTAATGCCGGCAAAGACGCCAACAAATACCATGAGCACGACGGCCACGAGCCGAAGTTTGGTTCGCCATAAACTTCGGGCTAGGCGTTTGTTCAAGAGCGCAGACATCAAACCACCTCACTCTGATGAATCGTTTTCTGTCTGCTCATCCGAGACAATTTTTCCACTGTCAATCCGGATGACTCGGGTCGCGTACTTGACGAGCCCTTCATCGTGGGTTACGAACACGGAAGTGATGTTTTCTTGCTTGCATGCACTCACAAGTGCTTCCATTACCTTGTTTGAAGTCTCGGTATCGAGATTACCTGTGAGTTCATCGCCGAGTAGGAGTGTTGGACGCTTAGCGATACTTCGAGCAATCGCAACACGCTGTTGTTGTCCTCCGCTGATTTCACCCGGGAAACGATTTATTTCCGCTTCAAGACCCACGAGTTTCAACAATTCTTTCGCTCGTGCAGGATTTTTTTTCCCAGCCAATTCTTGAATTAAGAGAATGTTTTCAAGCACTGTCAGGTCTTGCAAGAGGTTGAAAAATTGGAACACATAGCCGATGTTTTCCCTTCGGAAAGAAGTCATTTTCTCGGAACTGTTTCGAGGAACTTCTTCGATAGTTTTCGTCGATTGCGTCTTGAACGTGTAGCTTCCGCCTGTCGGACTATCCAGTGCTGAAAGGCAATTCAGCAACGTTGTTTTCCCTGAACCTGACGGGCCAAGGAGAATGACGCGTTCGCCTTCAGTGATTTCAAACGATACGCCGTCAAGTGCCCGAACTGTACCGGCCGGAGTTTCATAATGCCGTTCAATTTTTTCCATTTTGAGGAGTGTATCCATGCGCTCACCTTCGTCTTGGATGCCTAAATACTGTTGGAACTGAGTTTTAATCTCAACAGGCTACGTTTCACGCTAGGTTCTCCAAATAATCCGTCCTATAAGTGGTTTATATGCTATTTGGGGTTTGAATCTTGGTAGCAGCCCAACGGAACGAACTGCAGCCGATACAAAGACGCAATGGCGATGTTACGCCTTCACGCATACTGTTCGAGTTTTGTTTTCAGGCGGCTTAAACTACCACCGGACCATTCTTCTTCACGCACTCCATTGACATAGATGGCGTTGAAGGGCAAGACATCGACCATTGCTACCCACGATTGTGATTGCTTGAATGACGTCATTCCGGGTTCATCCAAGAGCGTTTTTCCAAACCGAACGTTGGCTGGATGCTCTCCTGTACCGAGCCACTCACCGAGTTTTGTTGTCCAACTGTCGCATGGTGCACAATCACTTTTTCCGAGGATGAGTACAGCCACTGGTGCGTTTATGAACGCAGACCAGTTCACATTATTGAGCCGTTCAATGGTCGACATTTTGAACATCTCGTGATTGGTTTTTCAACGACATGAGGAGCGTGCATCTCAGAGGGACGAAGCGAACGATACGATGGCTTCGTAGTCAGGTTCGACACCAGGGTTTTCAGCAACCCATCGGTGTTGAACGATGCCATTTCCATCGATGACGATAACTACTCGGTTTGCACTGACGTAGCCTTCAATGCCGCCTAAGCCGACGAACGTTGCATCGTATGCTGTAACGACTTCACGGTCCAGGTCTGAGAGAAGTGTGAACTCAAGGCCGTACTTTCGAGTGAACTCAGTATTAACCCATGGCGAGTCAACGCTGATTCCGAGAACGGTTGCTTTGGCATCGTTGAGTTTACCGAGATTGTCTTGAAAGGCACACATTTCTTTGTCGCAAACACCGGTAAAGGCGCCTGGGTAAAAAGCGAGTATAACCGTTTGACCGCTGTAGTCGGAAAGACTGACGTCTTTCTTTTCTGTGTTTTTTAAGGTAAAGGCTGGGGCAGTGTCTCCAATATTGGCCATGGAGTGTCCACGAAGCGCCGGCGTATATCCGTTACGCAATCAAGCAAGGTCAAAACGATCGGCGTTCATGACCTTGTTCCATGCTCCGATGAAATCAGCAACAAACCTGTCACCGTTGTCATCTTGAGCATACACTTCAGCGATAGCACGAAGTTGTGAATTGCTTCCGAACACGAGGTCGTAGCGCGTTGCCCGTCGAACCAGGTCACCAGTTGAACGGTTGTGTGCCTCATACGAGTTGCTTCCAGTCGCCTTCCATTGAACATCCATGTCCATGAGGGTGGTGAAGAACTCGTTAGAGAGGTTGGTGTTGTCACCAAAGATCCCACGGTCATCTGAACTGACCCCCATCGAGCGCAAACCGCCGACAAGCACAGTCATTTCAGGAGCAGACAATCCGAGTAATTGTGCCTTATCGAGCATCATTTCTTCTGGACTGACGTTGTAATTCTTCAACAGGAAGTTGCGGAAACCGTCCGATACAGGTTCAAGCACAGCGAATGAATGAACATCGGTCTGTTCTTGGGTTGCATCCCCTCGGCCTGGTGCGAATGGAACTTCTGCACCTGATGCCATTTCGATACCAACGTTACCTGCAAGCACAATCGTGTCAGCAACACTTGCACCGTGCGCTTCTGCAAGGGGTGTGAGAGCAGCGAGTACCTTTGCGAGTTGCTCAGGCTTGTTTGCGGTCCAGTCCTTTTGTGGCGACAAACGGATACGAGCGCCGTTTGCGCCGCCTCGATTATCAGAGCCACGGAATGTGGAAGCGCTCGCCCATGCTGTTTCGACCATCTCAGAGACCGAAAGTCCGGACCCCTTGATTGCTTCTTTGAGAGCGGATACATCGTATGAAGTGCTTCCAGCAGGAACAGGGTCTTGCCAAATTAATTCTTCATCAGGAACATCCGGGCCAAGGTAACGTGCTTTTGGGCCCATGTCGCGATGCAGGAGTTTGAACCATGCACGAGCGAAAGCGTCTCCGAACTCTTCTGGGTTTTCATGGAAATGCTTGGAAATCTTTCGGTATTCAGGGTCACGGATCATCGCCATGTCTGCTGTCGTCATCATGGTCGGAACCTTCAATGAAGCGTCTTCAGCATCTGGTGCCATGTCTTCAGCATCTGGGTTTGCCGGCGTCCATTGGTGTGCACCTGCAGGACTCTTGACGAGTGTCCAGTCGTTTTCGTACTTGAACAGAAGGTCAAAGTAACCGTTGTCCCACTGAATTGGGTTTGCAGTCCATGCACCTTCGATACCGCTGGTAATGGTGTCACGGCCTTTTCCGGAGCCGTGGGCGTTGGCCCATCCAAATCCTTGCTCTTCAATAGACGAACCTTCTGGCTCAGAACCAACAAGGTCAGCATCTCCAGCACCGTGTGCCTTTCCGAAGGTGTGGCCACCAGCTGTAAGTGCGACTGTTTCAGCATCATCCATTGCCATTCGAGCAAATGTTTCACGAATGTCTTGAGCGCTCAAAAGCGGGTCTGGATTTGAGTTTGGACCTTGAGGATTGACGTAAATAAGTCCCATTTGAACTGCAGCCAATGGATTGTCAAGGGATTGGCGCGTATCGCCGTATCGGTTGTCACCGAGCCACTCGTCTTCCGCACCCCAGTAGATGTCATCTTCTGGATGCCAAATGTCAGGCCGTCCGCCCCCGAATCCGAAGACTGGGCCACCCATTGATTCAATGGCAACAATACCTGTCAAAACCAACAGGTCAGCCCAACTGATTTTGTTACCGTACTTTTGCTTGATAGGCCAAAGCAGCCGTCGTGCTTTGTCGAGGTTTCCGTTGTCAGGCCAACTGTTGAGCGGTGCAAAGCGCTGTGCGCCCGTGCCTGCGCCACCTCGACCGTCACCGATTCGGTAGGTTCCAGCAGCGTGCCATGTCATTCGAATAAAGAAAGGCCCGTAGTGTCCGTAGTCGGCAGGCCACCAGTCTTGAC
>JAKMGM010000005.1 GCA_022424925.1 Candidatus Poseidoniaceae archaeon
CCAATATTCATCCAATTGCCAACTATCTCCACTGCGTTGGAAGGCGGCGAGTTGCTTCTAACGTTGGAAATGACCGGCCAGCACGCCTCAACGTTTTCACAGCAGTCCACTCTTCCTTTACTGCTGACAACTCCGGTACTTGTCTCGACCCATCTTTGCGATGAACAAGGTCCAATCGATTCACTGCGGTTTGGGCAATCAGCGTATATGCTTGTCCATCTTGATTCAGAGCGCCCACTCAGTAGAGCACAAGCAACACTGAGCCAACTGGGTTGGTCGGTCGATGCCCCATCGCTTGGAACGCTTGACCCCGATACCACTGATTTGGAACATTGTGCATCATTTCAGGGATTCACTTCATCCGATACCTTGTATAAATTTAGACTCCGGCTCGACGGTACATTCATTGATGGCGGTGGCCAAATTTTGTTTTCAGCACGAGACATCGACGGTCTCGTCAAATCACTGACCATTGAAACTGAGTTCTATCACGCGATACCCCAAACAACACTTGAGCCTCTCGAAAACACAACGGCAGGTGATTTGCTCTGGTTCAATGGAACGGTTGATGACGCCGACGGAACAGGTGATGTCGAGTGCATTGGACGTGTTTTTCAGGAACAGGTTCTCCTTGCCGAGTTGCAACCTTCTCTCATTCCACAATCGCCAACCTTAGCAGCGGTACAGTTCCAATTTCCTACGACGGGTGCTCTCAGCAACTCGACCCTCGTAGTATCTGTAAACTGCACAGATTCATGGTTACAATCAAACTCATCTCGGATACAGTTCACGCTCGCACCAGAACCCACATGTACTGATTGCAATCAATCCTTCGAGATTGAAGAATCCTTGGAGACTGCATCGCTTCAACTTCCGCTCTTGATTGGGAGTTTGGTGTTACTGGTGGCTGTGTTCACCACCGTCTTCGTTCGTCGAAAAACGGGTGAACCTGACGAGCCGCTTTGGGGCGTAGAGTCGGATTCAACACTGGAAACGGGACCCGAACATCCGCCAACCGATCGTGTATCCCTCCGAATTCCCTCTGGGTGGAGTCACGAACAGTATCGGCAATGGTTGGAAGGAGAAATGCCCAGCGGTTGGCAATTGAGTCAGTGGATGGGTTTCACCGATGAGCAATTAGAATTGCTCGATGCGGTTCAAGAATCATAGAGAAGAGTTGATGTGCCTTGAGCCACTGGTAGGTCTGATTGATGTGGCAGTAGGATATGTTTTGATTAATGTGGCTCCAGGCAAAGAACACGAAGTCTACTTGTCGGTGAAAGATATGCCAAATGTCGATGACGCCACGCTCCTGTTTGGCGATCACGACCTCATTGTCAAGCTCGTCGCTGACAGCCTCGCAACCATAGCTCAGTCCGTTGTAGAATCAATACGGCAAATACCCGGTATAATCGACACCAAAACTCTCGCTGGAGCCGAGTTGTAAGTTCTCGAAAGTAGAGGTTTTTCCTCTGGTTTTGACAACCGATGTACTGAGCCACACATGGTCGAAAAGTCGTTTCGGAATGGGGTACTGCGGGGCTTATATGGCGCAGTATACCGTTTATTCGGGGTAAATACTATATACTCTACTTGATTGTCAGTTATCGGAGGTAATCCAAAATGTCTGATAAAAAATACTTTGTTCTCATGGAGAACGGAAAAGATACGAGCCAGGTTTTTGCTAGCAAACAACCCCGTGGTGCGGCCCTTAAGGCTGCAACCCGCGGACACACGAACATACGCCTACGTGAGCGTGGCACCAAGCGTGTCCACGTCTTTACCGGCAGTATTAGCATGGTTGACAAGCCAGCTAACGGACCTGCTTGGCTTCCTGACAAGATCAAGAAGGCCAACGTCAAGAAGTCCGGAATCGAACACCTTTGAGTTCGGTTCTTCTTCTGTATGTTTCCCAAACTTGCTACTGTAAGTTTGTCCCCGTAAGGGTCGCCGCTTCTTTTCCCTCTTCGGAGGGATTAGAAGCCAAAAAATCTCCTTCCTTTTTGCCTCTTGCAATCCAGAGTGCAAGCCCAATCATTAGCAACTGAGCAGCAGCACGTCCGATATGTGCTGTAGTGGAAAACACCTCATCTCCGATAGGAATGTCATTGATCCACATGTTGAGATTCGCCCAGTAAACGATGACCAGAAAACCGGCGGTAGCATACCCTCCCTTTTCCCGTGTCCGAGGGTGAATCATCGTGACGCCGAGTAGCATCTCTGCTACTCCACTTGCGTAGACCCAAAAAGCAGGGTCGCCGAGCACCTCCGGAACGATTGGCTCAAAGAAAGCAGTGTTGGTGAAATGCTGTATGCCAATCCAAACAAAGGCAAAACCGAACCCAATGGCAGAAACGTGCTTGATTGCATCAGCAGGTCTCGTCACATCAATGCCTCAATAGCGTACTTTCTGGCGTGTAAGTGTGCGCCAGATACGCTGAAGCGGGTCGTAGTACCGGTCAACAACCCGTTCTTTGAGTTGGATGATTGCATCATCGGTAATTTGGATGCCAGCAGGACACACTTCGGTACAGCAACGGGTGATGTTACAGTATTCGATTCCAAATTCTTTTTTGATTTCCGGAACACGGTCCTCGGTATCCATTGGGTGCATTTCATATTGAGCTAGACGTACTAAATTACGAGGACCTGCAAACTCGTCGAACAAGGCGTGGTCTCGAAGGACGTGACAGGTGTTCACACACAGGAAACATTCGATACATTCTCTGAATTGCTGTACTCGATCCGCTTCCATTTGATTGAATTCCCAATTCATTTCGTCCGGTCCGTTGATAGGCTTGATTTTTTGAGCCATTTCGTAGTTCCACGAGACATCGGTGACAAGGTCCTTGACGTGAGGGAACGCTTTCATTGGACGGATTTCAATAGGCTTTCCAGCTGGAGTTTCGGCAACGACATCACTCATACGCGTCATGCACATCAATCGAGGGCGGCCGTTGATTTCTGCAGAGCATGAACCACATTTTCCTGCTTTACAGTTCCAGCGAACTGCTAAGTCTGGTTGTTGTTCATGTTGAATTCTGTGGACGCAGTCCAGCACGACCATCCCTTCATCAAGTTCGATGCTGAACGCTTCAAGCGATGCTTCATCGCCTTCGCCACGGAGAATTGTGAAATCTTGCTTCTTTCCTTTGAGTGACATTATTGTTCGCCTCCTGCTTGTTCAGCGGCTCGTTCGGCTATGATGGATTTGACTTCAGTGATAGCATCCTTGAGGTCGCCTCGCATCTCTTCAACAGGTTCCTGTCGAATCTTGATTTCACCGTCTTCCATGTAAACAATGTTGAACTTCGTCCCCCACTCCTCGACTTCTCCAGGGAAATCATCGCGTGTATGGCCGCCTCGACTTTCTTCACGTGTCAGTGCTGCGAGTGTGGCGGCAATGGAGACATCGACCATGTTTTTCAAATCCAGTGCTTGATGCCAACCTGAATTGTACTTGCGAGATGAGCCAGGGAAGCAGGTATCCTGCCGTTCGTTGAAGGTCTTCAAGTCCTCCATAGCCTCTTGCATTTCTTCTTTGGTTCGGATGATTCCAACCTTCGCTTGCATCATGTCGCGCATCTCATCGTAAATGAGGCCAGGATTCTCGCCACCCTCTCTCTGAAGCGGAGCGAGCATGACTTCGATAGCCGATTGAACTTGAGCATCATCAATGGTCGGTTGGGCAAGGTCACTGGAACGCTTTGCGGCGAATTCACCGGCTCGCTTACCAAAAGTGATGAGGTCGGAGAGAGAGTTTCCACCCAGTCGGTTTGCACCGTGAAGTCCTGAAGCAACTTCGCCACAGGCATACAGCCCGGGGACGTTGCTTTCTTGGGTTTCCGCGTTGACTCGGACCCCACCCATGACATAGTGAGCGGTTGGTCCAACTTCCATTGGTTCTTTCGAGATATCAACACCGGCTAATTCCTTGAACTGGTGATGCATCGATGGTAATTTTTTCAAGATGGCTTCTTCGCCACGATGTGAAATGTTGAGGAACGCTCCACCGTGTGGCGAACCTCTTCCAGCCTTCACTTCAGCGTTGATGGCTTTTGAAACAACGTCACGGGTAAGCAATTCTGGCGGTCGGCGAACGGTTGCCAGTTTGCCCGACACAACTTCTTCGACCCACTGATCGGATTCTTCGATGGTTTCTGCGTGGTCTCCAGCAAACGCTTCAGGGACATAGTTGAACATGAACCGTTCTCCCTCGGAGTTGGTCAGACGCCCCCCTTCACCTCGGACACCTTCTGTGACGAGGATTCCTCGGACCGATGGAGGCCAAACCATTCCTGTTGGATGGAATTGAACGAATTCCATGTCGCGCAGTTCAGCACCAGCCCAAAGTGCAAGGGCGTGTCCGTCTCCAGTGTATTCCCACGAACCTGAACAAATCGACCAGCATCGGGTAATTCCGCCGGTTGCGAGGATAACGGATTTCGCTGAAAAGGCGTGGAAGTCGCCGTCAACGCGAGTGTACGCAACGCATCCAGTAACCCTGTCGCCTTCTTTCAGTAGGTGACGAACGGTGTACTCCATGAAAATGTCAATCCCCTCGTGAATACCGCGTTCTTGCAGTGTTCGAATCAACTCGAGACCAGTGGCGTCGCCGACGTGAGCAAGACGAGGGAAGGTGTGGCCACCGAAATTTCGCTGGTTGATGGTGTTCTGAGGTGTGCGGTCAAAGACTGCACCCCACTGTTCAAGTTCACGTACGCGGTCTGGCGCTTCTTTGGCGTGGAACTCTGCCATTCGCCAATCTGCAAGCCATTTACTGCCTTTCATTGTGTCGTGGAAGTGAACTTTCCAGCCGTCACGAGGGTCGGCGTTTTGAAGAGCTGCAGCACATCCTCCTTCAGCCATCACAGTGTGTGCTTTGCCGAGCAACGACTTGGTTATGATAGCGGTTTTTGCACCGCTTCGAGCCGCTTCGATAGCCGCACGAAGGCCTGCTCCGCCAGCACCTATTACAATGACATCGTATTCGTATTTGTTGTATTCTTCAGTCATGATTTCACCTCAAATTACAAACAGCGCCACATCGCTTAGGTAGCCTTTACTCACTGCCAAAACCCACAAGTCGCCAAAGAATACGAATGTCAACGACGTCCAGAACCAGAACCCGTGGGAACGGTTGAGAATGCTGATGCTTCCAAACAGTTTACCTCGCATTCGACTGATACCCGTTGTCCATCGGTCCAGTGCACCGCCTGCAAGATGGCGTAGAGCGTGGCAAGAGGTAACATACATTGTGAGAAGGAAGGCCTCAACTGCCATCACCAAGGTGCCCAGTGACATGCCCCAGCCGTCGTTGAAATGCAACGTGTGCGTGACATCCCACCACTTGATGACCAGAATAATCATGGCTGCATAAAGGAAATAGCGGTGGAGGTTGTTGAAGATGAAAAGTCGCTTTTCTCCTTTGTAACCGAGTTTTTTGTTGATTTCCGGTTCATCGACCCAGCACGCAACCGGGCTGGCAAAGAAGGTGCGATAGTAGACCCGGCGCATGTAGTAGCATGTGCCTCTAAATCCGAATGGAATCCACAAAACGAGGACTGCAGCGTTGACCCAGGAGGGGTGCTCCCACTCATTTAGGCCGAACAAATCCCATTCGAGTACATTCGGTGAGAAGATTGGTGACATGACTTTTGAGCCTTCCAGTTCGTATGAAATCGATTCAGGGAAAAGGAACAATCGCCATGCTGTGTAGAGCATTGCTGCGATAAGTCCCAATCCCATTGCGATTGGTTTACTGAGCCAGTTATCGATACGATTGGTACGACCCAATCCGTTCAAGACTGGTAATTTGATGCCTTCACCCATGCTTTTCACCGGCCGCCTTGCAGGCTGCTTGACTCAACGATACGCCCGAGGTCTTTGAGGTTCACTCTTCGACAACTTGTCGTTCAAAGAACGAAAAACCATCTTCGAAGACAGTCTCATTGGCCCAGTATGTCTTCGATTGCCATGCGAGAACTCCATTAGGAGCAATAACTTGGAGCGTCGGCGTACCGGGGTTTCCATAGGCTGAATACAAGGATGTACCCGTGTCGATTTCGGTTTCAAAATCTGCTGCTTCTGTTGTCGGCGTCGGCATCACGATGGTCCATGGGGTGTAATGGTCAGATTCGTTGAATGTACCAAACACCGTTTGCACATCTGCCTTCGTTTCAAACTCACCCCATCGATGAACACTTACGACGGTCATGTTTGAATCTTCAAACACGCCTTCGTCCATTTTTTCACGTATCATGTCTGTCCAATCATGGCATCCAGTGCATCCTGCACCAATCCAAAGTAACATGACGGGGCCGTCTTCAAGTTGTTCTTTGAGGCTGAACTCAGATGTTGCATCTTCCGTTCTGTCTAACGTTTCTGCGCTGAAGGTGAGTTCAAACGGCAGTTGATTCGTCTCGGATGTTTCACCATCCATCATCGTGTCAGGTTGTATACATCCTGAAAGGAACATCATGGTGGTTAGACAAGCCATCAACACTTCACGCAACATGACCGTCACCAGTCGTTATTGGAGGAGTTTGTGTCGCAGAGGAGGACTTGCCCTTAACCTTCGGTCTGCGTACGTCTTGGAACCATGAATCCACGCCGTTCCAGTCGGCGCGAATACCGAGGTCGGCCAGCAGAAGTTTACTGCTGATTCGTGCGCTTTCGAAGATGGTCGGTAGTCCGCTTCCGGGGTGCGTGCCTCCACCAACAATGTAGAGGTTATTTGCTTCTTCGAAACGGTTGTGTGGCCGTCGCCAAAGCATCTGCTTGAGGTCGTGCGTGAGGTTGAACACAGCGCCACGGTAGATGTCTGATGCGCCCCAGTCATCGGGAGTTACGATTGTTTCTGAGACGATGTGATCTGCGATATCGTCATAGCCGAGTTTAGCAAGTTGCTTGATAACGGTATCTCGATAATCGGCTTTGATATCGTCCCAGACGATGCTTTCGTGAGTGTTTGGAACAGGAACCAAAACATAGACGGTCGAGTGCCCTTCTGGTGCAAGACTGTCATCGGTAATGCTCGCATTTTGAACATAGACTGATGGGTCGTCCCACGTGAGCTTGTGGTTGGTGATATCGTGAAGGTTCTTCTCGTATTGTGAAGAAGCGTAGATTTGGTGGTGGTGAAGGTCATACTGTTTGTCGACACCCAAATAGAGCATGAATGTCGAGCATGAATAACCCTTCTTCTTGAGTTTCTTGTCCGACCACTTCTTTCGCTTTTCGTCAGGTACAAGCGTGGTCATTGCGTGGGCGAAGTCGGCATTGACAACGACCTTGTCGGCACGGATTTCTTCGCCTTCGATTCGAGCTCCGACGACATCCTTACCTTCATAGATGAGAGATTTTACCGGGGTGCTGCAGCGAATCGTAACGCCCATTTCTTCGGCTATTTCACCCATTCGTGCGGTGATGCTACCCAGCCCACCCTTGGCATGGAAAATACCGTGTTCGTATTCAAGGAATGCTAAGATTGTAAACAGCGACGGTGCATGAAACGGACTCATACCGAGGTATTTTGTTTGGAAGGACATTGCAAGACGAATGCGCTCGTCAGAGAAATGCTTGCTGAGGTCTCCAGCAACGCTTGCCCACGGCTTGAGAACGGTGGCTACTCGAATGGCACGCTTCGTCAACACATCCAATGGACTGCTCCACGGGGTCTGCAGGCATTGCTTGGAGAGGTCGAGTTTCTTCCTGTTTTGCAGTACATATTTTTCGAAACCTTTTGCGTTCTCGTCGCCTGCGAGTTCTCGAATTCGCTCGGTCATTTGATCGAGATTGCTGGTTGCATCAATATGGCCACCCGCACCAAACACCAGTCTGTACATGGGGTCGAGAGGCATCAGTCCCAGTTCCTTGTGCGCATCTCTTCCGATGGCTTGGAAAATTTCTTCAATAACCTCAGGATAGTGGAAAAAGGTTGGTCCACGATCGAAGGTGTACCCGTCCTTGTGAACGAGTTTGGTTCGTCCACCGACTTTTTCTTCCTTCTCGAGAATGGTGACGTCAATGCCCGAATGGGCGAGCAGCAATGCGCTTGCAAGACCGCCAGGGCCCGAGCCTACGATGAGTGCTGTTGGTTTCTTGGTTTGAGGCATGTGCCGGTCTAGTAGGCTCACCATATAAATGACCGTATTCATCCTTGATTTTGTCAAGGTTTTTTAGGGTCCTGTGACGCTGTACGAATCACCAACATCATTGCTCAATAAGCATGATAAGTGTCCCCATTGTGGAGTGACTACAGCCTTAGGTTGAGAGGTGATACTATGTCCGATTGGAGCGCAAAAAATCCCTACATGACTGAAATTACTGAGAACTATATTCTCAACGGAGAGGGTTCTCGCAAGGAAACTCGTCATATCGTGTTCGCTCTTGGCGATTCGGGCCTAGATTACAAGGTTGGTGACGCACTCGGCGTCATGTCTGAAAATCCACCTCACATTGTCGACGAACTCATAGAGTTACAAGGCTGGGATCCGGAGCACATCGTCGAGACACACAACGGCGAGCGCGACCTGTACACCGCTCTCAAAAAGGACTTTGAGGTACATCTAGCCAACAAGAAGTTTGTTCAATCACTCGCCGGAAAAGTTGTGTCCAGCGGCATGAAAATCTCTGTGAAAATTATAGCACGCAGTCGCAGCAGCGATGACTGGGATTCGACGGACGATTCAGACACGCCCCCCGGTCTTTTGCCGAGTAAGATGTCGGACCAACCCGCAGCCAAAGTCGAAGCCTTACTCGGTGACGAAAAGGCCATTGAGGACTACCTTTGGACACGAGACTATGTCGATATCATGCGCGAGTTTGGCGTGAAGTATTCTCCCGAAGAATTCCTTGAACTTGTCGCACGTCTCAAACCCCGGCTGTATTCGATTGCATCGTCGCATGATGCCCATCCGGGTTTCGTGGAACTGACGGTAGGTATCGTTCGATTCGAATACCACAACCGGGTGCGAGGCGGCCTCTGTACGCAATACATGGCGGATGAGATTGATACAACTGGTAAGCCAATCGGCGTGTTCATGTCACCAACCAAATCGTTCGTATTACCGGACGACAAGGATGTTGACATCATTATGGTTGGTCCTGGAACTGGTATAGCACCGTTCAGAGCATTCATGGAACAGCGTGTTTTCGATGGCGGCAAGGGGAGAAACTGGCTTTTCTTCGGCGACCAGTCAGCAAAAACGGAGTTCTACTACAAGGAACAAATCGAAGGATGGATGGACAGTGGTGATTTGTATAAGTTTACCACGGCTTGGTCTCGCGACCAAGAAGAAAAAATCTATGTTCAACACCGTCTCAAAGAATACGGTGCTGAGATTTGGCAGTGGTTTGAAGACGGTGCTTACTTCTACATTTGTGGTGACAAGACATACATGGCCAAGGATGTACACCGTGCTCTCATTGAGATTGCTATGGAGCACGGCGGTATGTCGGAGGATGACGCTACGCATTTCATCGGTACAACAATGATGAGGGAAGAAAAGCGTTACCTAAGAGACGTCTATTGAGGTACAGCACCCTCACTTCTCGAGGCTTTTGCCTCGTTACCCGCAGTTGGAAATTGTTTTTTTGGAACATTTTCGACCGTTGGCATCATAGAGTTCTTGCGCTTCGAGTGATTCATGGGATTCAAGCGCGTCCTGATTGCAAACCGTGGCGAAATCGCTCTTCGTATACTTCGAACCCTACGCGACATGGGCATTGAGGCTGCAATTATTCACGGACGAGAAGACCGGCTTTCGCTCCCAGTCCGGTTTGCTGATGTAGCGTATGCAAATTACAAATCAAATCCGCTGGATTCGTATCTCGATATTGAATCGGTGATTCAAGCGGCGAAAGATATGGGCTGTGATGCAGTTCACCCAGGCTACGGATTCCTTGCTGAAAACGCCGCCTTTGTACATCGATTGCAGGAAGAAGGCATCACGTTCATCGGTCCCTCTGCAGATGTCATCACGCTGCTTGGCGACAAAATTGAGGCTCGTGCGGCAATGGAAGCCGCTGGACTTCCCACCGCCAAAGGTTCATCTGAGCCGATTTCAGACGCAGCAGTTGCGTCTGCCTTAGCCGAAGATATTGGCTATCCTGTCATCATCAAGGCGGCGGCTGGAGGTGGCGGAATCGGTATGCAAATCGTGGAGAAATCGGATGAATTTGAAAACGCTCTCAAGTTGTGTCAATCCCGGGCACGCTCTGCATTTGGTGATGAACGCGTCTTCGTGGAAAAATACATCCAAGGCGCCCAGCACGTCGAATTCCAAGTACTCGGGGACGGTAAAAACGCTATTCATTTTGGCGAACGGTTCTGTTCAATTCAGCGCCGTCACCAGAAATTGGTAGAGGAAGGGCCTTGGTTGGACGAGGCAAAGCGCGAAGAGATTGGGGCTTTGGTATGCAGAGGCGCAGAATCGGTTGGCTACAAAGGGTTAGCGACATTTGAATTTCTACGTGATGCCAACGGTGATTTCTATTTCTTGGAAGTAAACCCCCGTGTTCAAGTTGAGCACACGGTGACCGAACTGATTACGGGGCACAATCTTGTTGAATTAGGTATTCGCGTTGCCCAAGGTGAACCGTTGCCGATGAAGCAAGAGGACATCGTTTGGCACGGCCATGCAATCCAGTGCAGACTGAATGCTGAAGACCCTCGAAAGTTCATCCCAAGCCCTGGCCGTTTGTGGGAGTGCCATTTCCCATCAGGCTACGGTGTACGTGTTGACACGCATGCGCATCCGGGTTACGAGATGCCCGGTTGTTTTGATTCACTGCTTGCGAAATTATTGGTTTGGGGCAGAGACCGCGATGATGCAGTCAAGCGAATGCGAACTGCGCTTGACGAGACGGTTATCTCAGGTGTGGAACATCTGATTCCGCTGCACCGCAGAATCATGGATGAAGAGGATTTCTTGAACCGAGATATTACCATTCAGTACATCGATATGCATCAAGAGTTGCTCGGTTGAGCACTCGACGTTTCCGAAAGGGACAAGTAGCGAATGCTGTAGGAGCGAACATGGATGTTCTCATCGTTGGAAGTCTTGCCTACGACAGCGTAGTTTCACCACTCGGCCACGTCAAAGATGCGCTGGGTGGTTCAGCAACCTATGCAGGTCTCGCATGTTCGTTTCACTCAAAACGCTTAGGTTTGGAAAAAGTCGGTCTCGTCGGTGTTGTTGGTCAAGATTTTTCGAGTGATGACCGCCAACTTCTGTCGAACAGTGGTCTCGATTTGCAGGGTATCGAAACAGCTGAGGGGGCTACCTTTCGCTGGTCTGGTTCATACCACGGTACGATGGCTGAGGCACAAACGCATGAGACGCATCTAAATGTCTTTGAGCACTTTGAACCCAAAGTGCCTGTTTCACACACCTCTCCAAGCGTTACGTTCTGCGCCAATCTTCACCCTGCGCTGCAAGCCAGTGTCTTGCAACAGGCTACGCCTCAACGGTTATCGATGCTTGATTCGATGAACCTGTGGATTGACATTGCGAAAGATTCGCTCTTGGACGTTATGAAGAGCGTGGATTTGATTATCATCAACGACGGGGAAGTGCGCATGCTTGCTGAAGATGAGAATCTCATACGTGCGTCACGGAAAGTGGTTGACATGGTGCAAGCCAACACGCTGATCGTCAAGCGAGGCGAGCACGGCGTTATTGCATTCCATGGCGAACATATTCTCTCTTTACCGGCATACCCAACCGAAGCAGTTGTTGACCCAACTGGATGCGGGGATACATTTGCAGGTTCGATTGCTGCTCATCTCGCACACGGTGAAGGAGATGTCTCACGAGATGAACTGCGTCAAGCCCTTGTCTCGGCAACCGTAAGCGCGAGTTTTACGTTGGAATCCTTTGGTACTGAAGCTCTACTTGCGATGAATTTAGAGGCATTTAACCAACGACTCGCTGAATTTGAAACGATGCTAAGTTAGACATCGAGTCGCGGTAATCCACCTTCACCGGCAGTTTCAGCATGGTGGGTTTTACTGTCTTTCAGTTTCTCAAACGACATAGTATCCAACGCAGGGGTAGAGGGTAAATCCAGTTGATTTTGCTCATCTTGTTCCATTACAGCGCTCACTCGTTCCATGTGGGCGAGCATCAACATAATTTCATCATCTGGAAGATGCCCTCCTCTGCTTATGGAAAGGTTGAGAATTGATTCAATCGATTCACTCTGAAGCGTTCGAGCAGAACGTTGTCGAAGTTCACGAGTTGAACTTGATTCATCATTGGTTAGGGGGGAAGTTCGTGGTGTGAGGAGCCGAGAGGCCAGTTCGGTTGCATTGCCAAACATTTGGGCAGCAGCAGGTCGAACCATGTCCGTAAATCGGCCAACTGAATGGTTCCGTCTCCGGGTTTTTGGTCGCAATCGAGTGCCAGGACGATTCGCACTTTTTGGTCGTAATCGACTGCTTTGCGGGCGTGAAACCATCGAGGTCCTGGTCGCTTGTTCTGGGGG
>JAKMGM010000038.1 GCA_022424925.1 Candidatus Poseidoniaceae archaeon
CCTTCTGGGTAAAAACACGTTTTGTCGAGAATAACTCCATGCGTCGCCCCCTCTGGATTCTCATCACCAACCAAAGGCAGGCATGCCAATACACTCGCATCAAATTCACGTTGCTGGACATCATCGTAATACAAAGCAACCGTTGATGGAAGTTGGGGGTGATTTGCAACGAGCGGTGGTTGTTCAGATGCTTGCGCGGCTTGTTTTGCCAAACGGGCATGCCGCTCTGCCATTTCGGCAGCAAAACCCGTGCGAACATGCAAATTATTCCACCCTGCATTCTGACCTAAAGCCACGACCATGTCAGGAGCAAGACCATGAGAATCATTCAGTTGAAACAACGTCTCATCAGGAACTGTGGTTGCATCCTTGGGCACATTTTTGAGTTGTGTGACAATTACGTTACCGCCCTTACGTATCATTTCGCCGTACCGTTCTTCTTCAAGTCGGAGGATTCCAAGTAAGCCATCGTGGGTTTGTTTCATCGATTGACTCCCGAGATTTACAGAAATGTGGTGTTGCGCCATATCTGAGAGTGGCACATCAATGCCCAACTCGTCTCGAAGTCTGAGTGTTCTACGAGCCAACATTCTGGCGAGATAGCCCGCCTTTGAATTGGAAGGCACGAGACCATCACCCAACATATGTGTCAGAGCGTGTAAATGATCTGGAATCGCATATATTTTAGCGAGAGGTTCGGTGATTGCAGTGAACTGTTCAGAAGTAACAGAAATACCCCGTTCCTCAAGCCTTCGCAAAAAGGTGGAGCGCAACTCAACTGCATCAACACCCGGCTCAATGTTCATGATACCGTTCAATCTGCTCATTTCGCCAAGCAAACCGTCGAGATCAAGTTCTGGCCATTGTGAACTGATGGATGAAAATCCAGCGAGTTCCTTGAGCCAGTCTACAGTTTCCGGATAGATGGCTTCATAGATTGTAGGCGTGCCAGCAGCAGCCCAACAAAAGCGTTCCAAACCATAGCCTGTATCGATAATTTGCAGTGGCATCTCACGGTAAAGGTCACCCTTCAGTTCGACATCTCCTTCAGGATGCTCCTCAAGATTCATGAACACCAAAGTTGCAAGTTCAAGTCCACCGACAATAACTTCGACTGCAGCACCAGCATTCCCACCACCACACCACGGATTTTCTACATATGTGATTTCACTGGGCGTGATGCCAAAGGTCTTGGTCATCAAATTATGACAATACTCAACACATTCTTCCATCCAGTAATACATCTTACCCTCGTTTGGTTTATTGAAGACATGGTGTGCCATCATTTCAAAGGTGGTTAAGTGCCGACCTGAACGCCCGACAGCATCGACATCGGTCAACCGAATGCATGGTTGAGAAATTGTTAGAGGATTAGCTGGAGGGTCAACTTGGCCTGAGGTCACATGGGGTTGAAAGTCAGCAATCGATGCAATGGTAAGATGAATGTCATCCCTCCACCGTGCCAAAACAGGATAAGGGTCGATTCTGGTATGCGATATGTCCTCAAAGAAAGATAAAAATGCTTCTCGCATTGCATCTTTGAGTTCCTTTCCACGCATTGGAAAGCCCTCAATGAGTGGTTTTCCGATGAACGTATATTCGTCCTCAGAAGTATCGCCGCATGTTGAACGTTCAACATCGGTTGTCCAAAACCACAGGTCAGTGATACGGCATTGTTTACGCACGAAACCTTCGTTATGGAAAACGGCCAAATCAATTGGTGGTAATCCCATAGTACACATCTCCTCAAGGAACAAACCTCCGACTGAGCGCCCCTCCTTGAAACCTATGGCTCATTTATTGTCACAGGGAACAATCCTCAAAGGGGAACTGCCCGAGCAGGCATCATGCCCGACGACTGGCGTCGACACCTTACATCGCTCGGCGATGGTACAATGCGCATCAAGGCGCATGGTAAAATGCGGGTCGATGCACGACTGGTCACAAATGAGCAGCACCTCCAATTGCATGCTGATGACAGAGGACCGGAACAACTCATCAATGCTGCGAGCCTTCCGGGGATCGTTGGCGAGGCATGGGGCATGGCTGATTGGCACTTTGGCTACGGTCTTCCAATCGGAGGCGTTGTGGCCACGGATACAGAATACGGTGACCTCGGTGGAGCAATCTCGCCGGGAGGTGTTGGGTTTGACATTAATTGCGGCGTTAGAATGCTGGCCTTGGATGCAACCGCAGATGACATACCGAATCTAAAGAAACTGGCAGGACGTATAGCAGGTAGAGTACCTGCTGGTGCATCCGGCAAAGGAGGAGTGAACATCTCTATGCACGAACTCGAGCTACTCATCCAAGGTGGTGCACCAGCAGCCTGTGAACTCGGCTATGGATTCGATGAAGACCTACGGCACCTCGAATCCGGTGGGCACTTGGAAACGGTAAACTCTGATATCTCGCACCGAGCTAAGGAACGAGGTTTGAGAGCACTCGGCACGCTTGGGAGCGGCAATCATTTTCTTGAACTGCAGACGGTTGGAAAAACTGTCGATGTTGCCACGGCGGAGCAGTGGGGCTTGTATGAAGGGCAATTGGTAGCGATGATTCATTCTGGTTCAAGAGGCCTGGGGCATCAAGTTTGCAGCGACCATGTCCGAAAACTCGAGCGGACGTACAAAAAACATGAACAAGGATGGCGAAATGAGGAATGGGGATACGATATTGCTGACCGACAATTGGCAGCAGCACCCTTCCATTCGACAGAAGGGGAAGCCTATTTCGACGCAATGAACGCTGCGGCAAACTTCGCATTTGCAAACAGAAGTGCTCTTGCTCATCGGTTACGTCAAGTCCTCAAGTTAGAACTGGGTGTCGATGGCGAGGCACGGACCCTCTATGATGTTGCACACAACATCGCTAAAGTAGAAATCCATGATATCGATGGAGCACAGTGTACATGTTGCGTGCATCGAAAGGGTGCAACAAGGGCATTCAGTGGTGATAGCAACGGGATTGCGATCAACCACCAATCGAGTGGTCAACCCGTGCTTATTCCGGGCGATATGGGGACTGGTTCATGGGTCATGGCAGGACCGAGGCAAGGCCAAAACAAAGCGTTCGGTTCATCGTGCCACGGTGCAGGTCGAGCCCTTTCACGCAGTGAAGCAAAGAAGACTATTGATGGAAAGGCGCTCAAAAAAGAACTTGAGAACCGCGGAATTAGGGTTCATGCATCAACGCCGAATGTGCTTTCAGAAGAAGCTCCGGATGCTTACAAAAATGTCGATGATGTAATCCAGCTTACCGAGCAAGCAGGATTAGCAAGGCCTGTCGTCCGTCTTAGTCCCCTTGCAGTAATCAAGGGTTGATTACATGCAGTAGTTGTGAGCAGGTTGACCCGGTATGGTCGGTGCAGCACCACTGTGAACACCATCCGGCTCTTCGCAAATCACACTCAGCAATGTGTTCACGAGGTCTTTCAATTCATCTACTTGGCTTTGGAGATCACGAACTCGCTGCCGCATCTCCATTTTTGATTCTAGCTCTCGCTCCATTTTATCCCATCCAGAGAAGTTGCCCTCTCCATTTGTTCATTTGAAAAAATCACCTTATAGCCTTTGAGTAAAGTGTCGTGCTGAAAGTAAGATTTCTACAGCGATGAACCCACGCGAAGCGGTTATATTCCACTGGTTAGTCGCCGTCTTTACTGCCACCGTGGCTTAGCGGTATAGCACCTCATTGGTAATGAGGAGGTCGCGAGTTCAATTCTCGCCGGTGGCTCCACACATGCCTACCAAAAGTATGTTTCAACCGTCTGTTTCCCGTTGAACCAATTCAGTTCATCCAGTAGGAATAAGCGCCGAGAGAGAGATTTGAACTCTCGAGTCACGAGGACACGCGATTTCCAGTCGCGCGCAATACCAGGCTATGCGACCTCGGCTTGTAGCCCACCGACTTAGCATCGGCGTTTAATGCTCACCCTTCGAAGATTTGTCACCAAGACGCCCAATGCGAAAGAACTCAAAGGGGGACCCACTACGGTGTTGCATGAGCGTAGAGGTCGAGCCTCTCGAATCGGAGCAGGAAGACCATGGTGTTCTTCCGTTTCGATTGAGGGACATTGACCCACTTTTTTCTTTCTCGGGAATACATCCGCTTGCTCAACCCATTGACACCGTTCAAGCAGAGTTGCGGTTCCAATCGAAATTAGCGCTACATGAATGGGATAAGGAATACTGGATTACCCTCTCGATTGGATTGTTCGGTTTCATTCTTGGATCTCTTTCAAGCGAATTACTCTCTGGAGGAAACACGCAACAATTTGGTTTCGATGGCCTCACCTCAGTTCGAGGGTTCGCGTTCTTCCAAATGCTCATATCGCTCATTTGCTGGGGCATTTTTGCAATGCAAGTTTGGCGGCTGTTTCCGGTAATGCGAATCCATGCGCTTTCACTTCTCGTGCTTTGGAATATTACCATGCTTGCCCAAATTCTATTCCATCAAAACCACATAGATTTCCCAACAGGCTTGGTACTCGGAGATATGATGGGTGGGACGCTTGCGATTCTCATTGTGTTGTTCTTCATCTATTATTTTGGCAAGGCCGTTGTGGAAACTCGAGATCTCCATGTCGAAGAATACCATGTGCACGAAGATGTTCAACTCATGGAACTTGAAATGGCTGAACATTCATTGCGTGGGTGGGGCTTCTTACTTGCCTCGTGGTTTGTTTTGATTTTCGTATCGACATGGGCCGGGGCCCATTTTGTTTCAGAACGTGGTGGTGAGCGCATTGGTTCACTCTCCCTTCACATGGTGACAGGTCTGCTTTCTCTCCCGCTCTTTATGGCACTTGTTTGGTATCCACAGAGGATGCTCGGCACCGGTGTGCAAGTTACAACGAATGCCGCAATTAAGGCGCAACAAGAGATGGGTGGCGTCTTGGTTGCAACCACAGAGCAAGCATCCCAATGCCCAGACTGTGAAGCACCCGTCCCCGTCCACAGAAACGAGGAAGGTGTGCTGGTGATTCCCTGTCCGAGCGAAGGTTGTTCGCAAATGAATGAAGTTGGTACTTCATGCTCGTCGTGCCTAGCGCTCACACCGTCACGCTATGACTGCCCACAATGCGGCATCAACGCACCTGCTCTCGACTTTGTTTCTGATATGGAGGCTTGGTAATGGACATACAAAAAATACGAGACTGCTTCCCGACTTTGCGAACTGATGAACCACCAGCATACTTAGACAATGCCTGTGTCACACTAAAACCCGACTCAGTCATTCAAACGATCAATGATTACTATCACCACACTCCTGGATGCGGTGGCAGGGGTGTCCACCGCTACAGCACGAAAGTGTCTAGAGCAACGAACGATGCTCGTCGAAAACTCCAAACATTCCTGAATGCAGAATCAGCAAACGAAGTCGTATTCACACGAAACGCAACTCACTCACTGAACCAAGTGGCACACGGCCTGAGTTGGCAGAAGGGAGATGTGGTTTTAACCACAGACCGTGAGCACAATTCGAACCTTGTACCGTGGCTGCAGTTAGAGCAGGAGCAAGGTATTGAACATCGAGTTGTTCCATCCTTGGAAGACAATACATTCGACATGGAGGGCTTTGAACAAGCCTGCAAAGATGCTGGTTCTCGGCTGAAGTTGGTTTCGATGAGTCAAGTCGGAAACCTTGATGGTGTCAAAATCCCAATTCGTGACATTGCCAAAGTTGCACATGACCATGGGGCGTATGTTTGCGTCGACGGGGCACAATCAACACCGCACATGCGTGTTGACGTTCAGGACTTAGGAATCGATTTCTTGGCCTTTTCAATCCATAAGATGTGTGGTCCGTCCGGGATGGGTGGCCTTTGGGGACGGTATGAACTGCTCGATGAACTGCGAACGATTCAATCGGGAGGACAAACAGTCACCGCTTCAACGTACGACTCTCTCCAGTGGGCAAACCCCCCCGCTCGTTTCGAAGGTGGTCTCGGTAACTTCTCGGGCATGATGGCAACCGGAACGGCGATAGAGTTCTTGTCTCAATTCAACATGGATGAAGTTCGCGCCCATGAAATCAAACTCAACGAAATAATGTCCAACGGAATCAAAGACCTGCCCGGTGTCAAAATCATTGGTCCACACGATGCAAAGTTGCGCAGCGGGATTTGCTCGGTTGTCCTCAAAGAATTGCCCGCGCATGATATTGCAATGCTCCTTGATGAGGCAGCAGGTGTTATGGTTCGCAGTGGACAACATTGCGTCCATTCGTGGTTCAATGCCCGAGGACATAAAGACGGTTCATTGCGTGCTTCCGCATACATGTACAATACCGAGGACGAAGCACGCTTGTTCGCTGAAACTTTATCAGAGGCAGTTCATGCATTTTCTGCAGCCTGAGGTGATTCTATGCAAGTTTCCGATGATGACAGCAGCGTCTTTGAAAAAAATTCCGCTGATGAACATCTCATTCAACCAGACACAACCGATGCTGGACTCGACAGCGTACAACGATTTGTTGCTGTGTGTGTCGTCGTGTTAATGGCCTGCTCCATGATTTATATCGGTGCAATTCTATTTGGAAATGAAGGTTTTGTCACCTATCGTCCAGGAAACCAAGCATTGGAATCTCAAGAAATTTACGCCGAACTTATCGATTTGAACGGCGTCAAATTAACCGGCGAAGGCGTAACGGTTTGCATTGTTGATTCGGGTCTCATGCTGGACCATCCAGACATCGAGGATGCAAACGTAGTTTTGTGGAAAGATTTTGTCCAAGAACGTTCTTCAGCCTATGACGACCACGGTCACGGCACGAGCATGGCCGGGATCTTGATTGCTGATGGCTGGATGGAAGGTGTCGCACCAAAGGTCAACCTGCTGGTGGCCAAAGCACTTTCACAAAACGGTTCGGGTGATGATGGGGACGTGGCCGAAGCGATTGACTGGTGTGTAACGAACGGTGCTGATGTCATTTCTTTGTCGCTGGGTGGTGCACCGGACATATTACCGTTCAATCTCGGCTCAGGGAGGGGTTCGGATGAGGCGGCTTCCGATGCTATTGAGCAGGGCGTTCTCGTCATTGCAGCAGCAGGAAACGACGGTGGAGACGACGACGATGGTGATGTGGCAAGCCCATGCAGTGAACGTCTTGTCATATGCGTTGGAGGTGCGAAGCAAAACGGAGAACACTGGAGCGGCTCATCGACGGGTGACAACAACGGGAGAGTATTTCCTTTCATGCTGCCGCGCGCTGACCCTCACCAAAAACCGGAACTTGTCGCTCCGGCACACAATGTTGCGGTGATAAATTCACAAGGTTCGTGGTCGCTGGTCGACGGTACAAGCGCCGCTACAGTCTATGTCACAGGCGCTGTTGCTCTTCTCTTGCAGGACAATCCACAACTCGCTGAATCAACTTCATCGACAAACAGTGAGCAGGTCAAAGAGTGGATTCAGCAATCAGTGCAACCGTACGAAGGTCAATCAGGCCATGACGATGATTATGGCTATGGTCTCTTGAACATCCAAGCATTGCTTGACATGGCACAAGCTTGAACTCATTTCTTAGTAATGGCAACCAAGGTGCCGCCAAATAACGGCATGAATGCAATATGGTGTGTCTCATTTGCGGATTGTACGAAATGAATCCATTCATTGAATCCTGTCACCAGTTTCATACCTTCAGTGTCTGCCTCCTCGACGTTTCCAAGTGGCATGTCCGGTTCGACAGTGAACAGAACACCACCCGGTGCTAAAAACGGCAACAATGCTTCTGTATGCCGTGCACGGTGCTCAGATTTACCATCAACGATAATGGCATCATGGCCACGTTCAAGCGGAGGGTTGCCAACTTCGATTCCGGTCGAGGATGCAGCATGCCACGCATTTGTTTCTCCGATGAGTACATCCAGATTTCCAACCACGATTGATGTGTAGGATTCTGCATCATGTCGCAGCATGAGTCGGCGTAGAATGACGGCGAATTTCGCCCCGTCTTCGACCATTTGATACCGCTGTGGCGTACGCTCATCACGAGAAAATAAATCATAAATCCATGCACTCCGGTGGCCAATTCCTGCACCAACTTCTAACACAGAGGTGGGTTGAAGACGTCCGAGCGAATCTCGCAAGCGTCGAAGAAGAGAGATTGACCATGTGGTGAGACCCATGTGTTGCAACTGGACACCAATGTTCGTAGCAATCTCTGGCTCGTCTCGTGGCTGTGCGGCATCAGGTGAGAGTAAATGTGCCAACACACCGTCTTTTCCGATTTCGGTCACGTCTTCAACCTCATCGGTCATGGGTGCGCCTCTTGCCTAGGAGACTTCAACACTTGGTTCTATTCACAGCCGATGACTTCAAGCATGAGCGGTATGGCGCATAGACGGGGAAGTCCATGGACGAGGATACAGAACTCGACGATTCTATTGCGTTCGATGATGCAGAAGATATCGGTGAAGACGAGGTTCTGCTCGAAAATGCAGTGCTTTGCCCAACCTGCGAGGACCTAACCGGCCACCTCATTTTGAACGAAAAGCCAAAGGGCAATGGAGCAGATTACCTCCTCAAATGCGAGGAATGCAGCAAGATTCATACCGTACATATTCGACCTCCACCGGTGTTGAAAATACCATTTGTCTTGACAGAAGGGCCGTCGTCAATGACAAAGCATATCGAAATTGACGCTGACGAAATACTTGAACTCGAAGATGTGTTTCAAGACGACGACAAACTCTGGTCAATCAATCAAATTGAGCGTAAGGATGGCCGATTGCTCAAGTACTGCGAGGCCAGTAAAATTGCACGAGCCACAGCACTCCGCTGCGACATGGTTCGTGTTAAACTCACAATGACGCGTGGCGAAGATTCTTCGGCAGATGTGTTGATTGTTCCGGCTGAAACCAAATACACTGCAGGACATCTCATTGACCTGGACGATGAAACTTGGCGAATTCGAGCGATACATACCGGTCGAGGTCGTACACTACGAGGCACGGTCGATGCACCTGACATCAAACGAATGTATCTTCATGAGCCTCCGAATCCCGAATACTTCGCACCGCGTACACCTCGTGAACGACGCCAAGCGTGGAAGGAAGGGAAACTCGGATTCAATCCCAACCCCATCCTACCCAAAGAAATTGTCAAAAAAGGGGTCACGCCGAGTAACAAGCGCAAGAAGAAAAGACCTCGAAATTGATTACGGTCGGTTCGTCCACGGCAGAAGGAAAGCCTTTGCATACTGCGTCCCCAGTGTCGGATTTTCTTGGAGACGTCGTATGCTGTATTCATACCACTTTTCTCCATAAGGGATGTACACACGTGTACGATGCCCATCCTTCGCCAGTTTCCGGCGGAGTGGACCACGGACACCGAGCAACATTTGGAACTCGTACCCGGGTCCTTTGGCATCGCGCTTCGGCCCGGCATTCCTACGAGGATCAGCAATGTTAGGCCCCATACCGTGTGCTGCAAGAGCTGCTTTTGCATGCTCAATAACCGGAATATCGTGGCTTGCGATGGAACAATATGCTCCTGCAGCAAGCATCCTGTCGATGGACGCATTGGTTGCATCCACAATATCCTGATATGAGGTATAGGCGATTTCGGATGGTTCAAGGTATATCCCTTTGCAAATTCGATAGTCGGCATCCGGCCCTAATGCTGTTTCCAAGGCGTTGATATCGTCGAGTGTTCGAAAGAGACGACCCTGAAGAACTGTTCCGACATTCGTGAGACCAATTTTATGCAAGTCAAGAACGGTTTGAATGGTCGAGGAAGTAACGCGGTGGTCTTCCATATCAAGACGGACAAACATGTTGTGTTCGTTTGCCGTTCGAACAAGTTTGGTGATGTTTTCCATGCCCTTTTTTTCATCGATAAGAAGACCGAACGCCGTCGGTTTAATCGACAGATTGCAGTCTAACTTGTGTTCCGAAATGGCGGAAAGAGCATTCATGTATTCTTCGAGGAAAAAATCCGCTTCTTCAAGGGTTGAAATCTCTTCACCGAGCACATCGACTGTGAAACATGCACCCTCTTTCGACAGCCGTTGCATTATTCGCACTGCATCATCAAGGTGAGGTCCTGCTACATAACGGCGAGAAACCCAGCCGACAAACCAACGCGGCATGCGGATGGTCATCGCCACGATTGATTTTGAAATCCACCCGACCACAGTACCACCTTGTCTATTGTTAGTGAAGGAGACTCTTGAGGCTTACCACTCTTGGGGCTGATTAATCTGCATCAACCAGAGTTCGAATGCGTTTCGAAGTGAGGAGTGGAGCACCAAGCGATTCTAAATGTGAACGAATGGCTTGCCGTTGCCAGCCCTTGAACGCCTTTTTATCCATCGAAAATACGATGTGGCCGTTGGGATACGCTGCCCGGGTCGAACGGAAAGCAGCGTCAATGGATTGCATCCAGTTTCCACCCGGCAAATCACCCTCCTGCAATGCTGGAGTAAACGGCAAAGCGTATGTTGCAAGCATGTGTCCGAGATGCACGCCGTCCAACTGTGAGAGCGTATTTGCACGGGGGGCGTAGTGACCTCCTCCGAGTGTGATCAGCACCAAGTCACCGTCGTTTTCAACCGGGTCCCATCGTCCAAACCCATCGCTGCCATCGAGCCCTAATCCACGGTACATAATCTCAGCCAGGCAAGAAGCAGCCCCCATGTGACCCCATGTTGCCTGTGTCGAGCCCACCTCAATGAACAAGGCAGGAACTTCAACCCAAGGCCCGTGATGGGTGACTTCCAACGAAGTATCGAATTCAACATCAAATTCCGTTGTTGATGAGACTCGAAGGAGTTCTTTCCACCAGGCAGCAAGTCGTGTTGATGGAGGAGGACAATCTCCTGCTTTGCCACCGAATGGTGGTTGCTCATTCGAATCGAGTTGCATAACGCCAATCGGATGAAGTGTGAGTGAGGGACGACCGCTGGCTGCTGAATGTCGAGATGGGAAGATGACTTCGCTTGGCTGCTCTCCAGTGGCCTGCTTCCATCTCTTGGCAAGAAAATCTTCTCTCAAAATACTGCCCGGAAGAATCCATATTCGACAATGAAGATTACGAAATGCAGGATGCCCCTCTATATCCGGAAGTTGTTCCCAGTCGCCGTATGCCATCAATGCATCAGCTTGGTTCGTCGACGCAATATCTGTCGCACTTACCGCAATCAAGACAATGCCTTGAGTGTCCATGCCTATACCAAACGGTCGCACCATTTCAACCCCGCTCATACGAGTATTGACAAAGTGGTAAGAGAACCCAGTGCCATGACCGGTAGCGAGGTGAAGCCATTACCGTTCCATCCAAACATGGTTCTGCACTGGGAAAAGGGATTCATTGCTTTAGGCATTGATGGTGAATTCTTAGAGCTCGATCTCGACCTCAAGCCAATCGGTGAGCCGAAGCGACCATTTCCCAGTTCAATCAAAGATGCCGTCCTCGTCAAGGACACGTTGATTGCTACGTGGATTGAACATGAGTTAATGGTAGCACGCATGGCTGCATTTGAAGTTGGGAACGGATTTATCGACGGTCCGGAGAAGGGTGACTTGCGCACTCGCACCTCGATTGCCGCTGCTTTACACCCAGCAGGAACCGTATGGTCGCACGTTCTCGATGCTGAACCTCTCGCCCTGGGTGGCAGCGATGAACAATTTGCTTTCATGCTGTGGAAAAAGGGAATGTACATGATGGGCATGGATGCCGAAGAACACTGGAGAAAACCAGAACCCCAGTGGAAGGAACTCGAGAGACTGCCCTATGCAGAAGTCACCATCGAACTCACCTTCGATCAAAACCGGCTCTATGTTTGGTCCAGAGGAGCGGGCTTCATTGCTTACGATTCGGAAACGGGTCAACAAGTCGATTCGGGAACCGTTCCAGTCGACGGTATTCTTACATCCGTCTACTCAACAGACAACCAGCATTTGCTCTGCTTTGAAGATGGAAAAGTAGTTTGGTATGCAAACGGCGAGGTCAGGAAACAGGAACAGCTCAATGGTGCAATTCAGCATGCCCTTTGGAATCATGAACATCAGCACTGGCATATTGCTGGCTGGCGAGAAGAATGTGTCGTTTCACTCGAAGCGACGAAGCGGAGCAAACTCAATGAGATTCCAGTACAAATCATGAACCACAAGAAAGCAGTGTATGTGGTTCTAAACAACGGTTGTTTCATTCACTCATCGCTCACATAACTGGTGCTGTGTGCTCAACTGAAGTCGATGGTGTTGACAATCGCCAACCAAGCATTCGTAGAACAGGTACGGGATGAATCACCCGATAGTACTCGAGAGTCGTGCAGGATTCTTTGCACACACCTGTGCCAGTATCATACCGGTTGAATTCTCAAGCGTTCGTCACTGTGTAGCCACAACGGCCGCATGATTTGCGGTCGGCATGAACTGCCAAGAAAACGCCTGGCCCACACTGCGGGCAGAACTCAGCCTTGCGGGTTAGAGTCCCATCTTCACTAACGGAATACTTTGACCATTTTGCTCCAGCCTTTGGTCCGTCTCCCATCACTGGTCACCTCCGTCTTCGGTGGATGATTCATCGGCATTGCCTGAGCGGAACTGCTCGTGGCGCGCATGAATGTATTGCGGTTCAACGGTCATCGAGGCCGCGTCACCATAGATGAAGGCCATTCCAGTTGTGAGAGGCTGACCGAAACGCGTATTGCATTCCTTAACGACGATGTAATCTGGATTTGAGCCAGGTTCGAGTGTTTTGACGAGGTCCATGACTGCCTTACGAGACGGTGTGGATTGACCTATGTGCTGCCATCGGAAGTTAATTTCAACTCTGTTGAGTAACTTGTTTTCTTTTCGTGATACGATTTCCATATTTTTCATCTCCTTAACGAATGCTTACTTTGAGTGCATATTTGCCTGGCTGTTCGACCTTCAGTCGTTTAGCGATTTCAGAGCGGGCAGGATTCATGATAATCACATAGCCTTGATGCTCTGACGAGACACGGGCAGAGGGGTGGCGAGGACACATGTCGACGCCGTCATCGAGTATGAGGTGACATTCACCGCATGCAAAGGGAACTTTAGCCATTCATCACACCTCACTGGTCGTCGTCATCTCCAAGCCAGTCATGGCATCCAAGCCCTGGTTGCTTGCTGGTGAGACCAATCTTTGAGCGTCGCGGGTCTGAAGTGTCTGGGGAGAGCGAAACGATACGTGCACGGACTGAGTCGCCAACGCCGATACTACGGTTCGATTGTCGCCCTTGGATAACTCCTGCACCAACATTTGCTTCAACTTGGTCTTCCATAATTTGTGACTTGTGCAAAAGCGCTTCCATTGGGCCGATTCGCACGAAGGCACCGAATTCGTTAACCTCTGAAACTGCACCTTCGACGACTTCATAATCATCCATACAGAACAATACTGCATCGAATCGAACCTTTTGGTAAATTGCGCCGTCACCGTGAATGATTCTGCCTCGTCCGAGAGGTTCATGGTTCGAGGTGACGAGAATGAAACGGTTATCATCATCGAAACGTCCCTCAAAAGCCGTCATTGAAAGACGGTCGATGTGGTCGTTGAGCGATGCACCCTTGCGCATGTACTCTGCTGGAATGCGAATTGTGTCTTCCTTTGTGACAATTTTGTACATCGTGTTCACCTCTGGCCGTTCTCTAAGACAAGATGAAGAGGGAGTGGGGTGTTCCCATTCCGTCCTTCACCGGCATAGCCTCGGGAGAGAAGTCGACCGTAGTCATTCTCGCCACTGACGACCCCTATTTAATCCAGTCGCCCAGCAACCCGCAGACTGCGAAAGAAAATCCCGAGCGTCCAAGTGTTTCCGTGGTTCTTTTTGACGCTCAAAATGCAGTATTCCTACGCATGCCGCCATAACCCATAACAACCCCCCGACACCCCTGCCATATGATGTCAAGCAAAGTATTGGGTTCATCCGGCAAAATCGTCGGTGCAATCCTACCGGTTTTGCTGTTTGTTTTCGCATCCCTTTCTCCACTCTTGACCAATGCCGACCACAGAGATGAAAATCTGCAAGGCGGGCATCAAATCTCTTTCGTTGAATCAGACGGCACATGGATAGGGCTCGACCAACCATGGGGACAATACGCCCGTACACCAACACACAACGGATCAATGCCAGCGCACGGACCAGATGGTGGTCCAGAACAAGGAAGTGTTGATGATGTTTCGGTCTACGGTGTCGTAGAGAGCCCGGTAGTCAACTGGGTCGGACTCGACTCGGGTGCTGACGCATACGGTTCGGTCATCGGAGACTTTTCGAGCAGCATTACTGCACCATTATCTGCCTATGAGCGATGCGGCGCAGGGGAATTGTTTGCAGTCATGGTTTGGACAGATGGGGTTGAGAGCGTCCTCAGCATCGTGACCGGGGATGAAGCAAAAATAGCTTGGCAAGTGAACCTTGGAGAAACCAATGACATACGTGCCACCCCAATAATCCATGACGTCGACAGTGATGGAAAGCCCGAGATACTCGTCGTTTACGATACTTCGAGTTCGCTTCATATCGATTTGTGGTCACCCGAACTTACATGTTCAGAGTCTGGGTGGCAGAAAAGCGGCCATACGAATGAAAAAGTATGGACATACAGTACCACTGATTACAGGATTGGCATTGGAAGCCCTCATACACCATCAAGCCAAACCAACCATCGCTCAGTGACACAACCGCTCCTTGCTGACCTTGAACTCGACGGGATTCCGGAACTTGTTCTTGCCGTAGTCGAGGAAAGCACCGATGATCCGACAGTGTTGTCTTTTTCCCTTACCACCAGTGTTCCGAACGACCCTGACTGGGATGTCTCCTTGGATCGAGGAACCCACCCCTCTGACCCCACGTGGGCTGCTCTTGATGGGACCACTTCGGTTGTTGTCCTTACTACAATCGATTCCAATTCAGGTAACATGTGGATTTGGAGAATCGATGGTGCCTCAGGCTCGCTCGATTGGGAGCGTGTAGCTGTACAAGGAACTGACTCCGATAACGATGCGCCTCGACTACGGCTTCCTGGCCCGGTTATCGTGCAACTTGACGGGGATGCTGCTCCAGAAATGGTCTTGACAATCCCGACTGATTCTAACGGCGCCACTTCGGGTAGCGGTGCACGATTTGTAGGAATGGAACTCACTTCGACAGATGAGATTTTTAATTTCCGTGCACAAAATGGATATGCAGATGCACAACCGTTGCCTGTTGACACAACTGGTGACGGCATTCACGACCGATTGTGCTGGGTCACTTGGTATTCAGAATCTTCGATATCATTCAATCGTAAAGGGATGTTAGGTTGTCACGACATCAGTCTTGAAACACCTCTGAAAGAGTGGACTCGAGACCTGCAGCGAGGAACTGGCAATGACAACGATGAAATCGCTGTATCTTCGCCGATTTGGATGGATATCAATGGGAACGACGAGCCGGAAATAATCGTGGCCTTTGGACAGCGGCTCTGGGCGTTCGATGGTAACACGGGTGCATCGGCAGATATCAACAACGCATGGTCTTCACCGCTCGCAATGCCACACCGTGTTTGGGCAAGCCCAGCAATTGCCGACATGGATGGTGATGGTACGCTCGATATCCTCGTTGGGGACGTACTTGTTTCTCAAAGCGTTGCTGACTTCGCACCGTTAGCAGATGGGAGGGGCATTAGTTTCAACCCAGCAGAACCGGACCCTGGCCAACAAGTGACCATTACCGGGCAATTTTCCAATATCGGGACAATCGAAAACGATGATGAACTTGATGTTGTCTTGCTTTTAGACGGTAACGAAGTCAAACGCGAACGGTTTGACGATGTGGAACCAGTTGCCCCTTCAGGTGAGGGCGGTCCTCGCACGTTCAGTACGGTGATACTCGCTGAACTCGGCGTTCACAACATCACCATGATTCTTGATGTCAACCAAAACTTGACCGAAGCAAGAGAAGATAACAACATGGTTTCAACAGAACTCATAATCGTTGAGCCTCATGTAGCCCAAATTGAAATTCCTCCAGACATCACCCGTATATCACCGGGTTCGAGCGCTACCATAGAAGTTCAACTTGAAGCGACCGGTTCTCGAACTGCAGACTGGACACTGCACATTGATGACACAGCACTTCCTGATGGCTGGTCATTCACGCCACAGAATCCTTCAAGTCTACAACAAAATCTCGTTCCAAACAATCCAGTGACTGTTGTGTTTGACGCCAGTATACCCGGAAATGCACTGGGCGATGAGAACAGTTACGTGGACCTTACTTTGGTGTACGACGAAGATTCCTCAATACTGACGACTGTTCGCATGCCTCTGGAAGTACTGCGCACTCGCGGACTCTCTGTAACGGGTCCCAGCGGCTTAGCATCGACCGATGGATATGGACGTATTCAAGATGTGGCGAAGGCTTGGCTGGTGGTAGAAAACCTTGGCAACGCCCAAGAATCGACAGCATCAATCGACTGGACTGCAACATCTTGGGGGGGCTCACCGTCGCTCCACACGGCTGAGGGGACCGAAATTTTCGCACTTACACTTCAACCCAAAGAAAGCATTGAGGTTTTTGCACACCTCGATGTGCCTGCAAATGTTGTGCTAGGGTCGAGTACTTCCACAACCTTGACCTTGTGTATCGGAAGCGGTGATGATGCATTGTGTGAGGACTTGCTGGTACGCTATGCTGCTGTAGCAGTAACCGTTGAATCGTTGCACACACGCAGCTTACCAAACTCAACACTCTCGTGGCATGTCGAGGCGGATGTCCCAAGTTCTGGGACACTTGGTTGGAGCGTACTTGATGCTCAGATGGTACAGAACGGCTGGCAGTGGTCATCAAGCGGTGACCTGACAATCAATTCATCCATGCTTGAAATTTCTGGGCAGAGTAACGGTTTTGCCGAAGGGACGCTAACGCTCTACATCCCACCGGACTCTGTTCCACAACGGCACTTTTTCACAGCCAGTGACACTGTTCAAGAAAATGCAAATCTCACTTTTTCGCTGCAAGTTCTGCAAATATTCCGTTCGCAAGCAACATTGCTTGAACCGCTCCCGCAAGCGTCTGAAACAACAGTTTCGATGAACGTTTCCGAACCTCAAAATGTGCGATTACGACTCGAAAACCCCGGCAACGGTGTGGATGAGTTCCTCCTAACGGCCACAGCACTCCCAATTCTCGGGCAAGAAACGGCTCCGAGTGTTCACTTTGAATTCATTTCACAGGAACAACGCACACTCGGTCCACTCGCGTCGAGCATTGCAACCGTCCAAGTCACCCTCAGTGAAGAAGTTCCAGCACAGGAACCGTTTGAGTTGGAGTTTACCTGGTCCTCTTTGGGCGACAGAACGGTACATGACACTGTTTCACTGTTTGTCGAAGCAGAACCCGACCACAGATGGGACATCAATATCACCAGTGGAATTGATTCGCTCGCCTCGCCGGGTGAGGAAGTTACTGTATCGTTCGCTGCACACAATGCAGGCAATGCAAACGATACATTGGTCATTCGGCCATCGTTTTCGTACCAGTACGCAGGGGATGACTCATCGCTCTGGGAAAGTGACACGTTTGTTGGACAGCAACTGGAAGTGAATGAATCTGACAACTATTCGTTTTCCTTTACTGTGCCAACCACTGCGTGGGCAGATTCAGTTACGAATTTGACCTTAGGCATCTACTCGGATGACATCCTTGTGGACACGGTGAGCCTTCGTTACACAGTGCGGCATGTGTCTGGTTGGAGTTTCAATCTCGCAAACACTTCGCTGACCATACACCCAGATGGTCAAAACCTCACGCTCAATGTCGAACAGCGGGGTAACGCTCCACGTGCACCATACTATGACAAGGCTGGCGCTGGATGGAATATATCGTATCCGGAGAGCGGAGACTTAGTCGCTCCCGGTGAATCTACGAGCGTCACTGTTTTTGTACTACCCCCCGAAGGAGCGATTGCTGGTGAAATCGGCATCTTAAAAATCCGAATAAGTGATGCAGATGGTTCTGGTTCAACCGTTCAAGAAGTACCAGTTCGAGTGGGTGAGGCACCAAACATTGCACTGGATTCCAGAGGAATATGGAGAATCAACGATTTGGGTGGATTGCCAACTGCCTGGATTGAAAACTCGGGCAATGATGTTGCGGTACTCCAACTTGGAGTATCCGGCCTGCCAAATGGCTGGACAGTTGAAGGTCCAAACCAAGTTGTTGTTGCGCCTGGGCAAGTGTACGGAATTCCGCTCAGTTTACTTCCAAACACGGGCTGGAGTGGCGAGCGATTCCTCGCAACGCTCGAAGTAACACACCCGGTTCTTGGGCTTCAGGTTCTGGGCATCGAAGTGGAAAAGGGGAAGTTCGGATTTTCCTCGTCACCAGTTGTTCAATCGATGGCCGATAAAGAAGTCGAAATTATGCTGAATGCAAACCTCAACGCTAACGATTTGACAAGCAATGATGATTTTAGAACTGTTGAAAATTCTATACTCGTCACCATGGGCTCAAACCCGAACGAAATAATCCTCGTGTCTGACAGCGATTCTACAGAATCTCTCTCACTCTATTTGTTCGGCTATCAATTGCCAAGTGTAGCAGTTGACTGTGACCTCTCGAGTACTGCATTCAGCCAACTCGGCATACAGGCCATCAGCGGGCGAGTTGGCAGTTGTAACATTCTTGCCGGCGACGCAAATGTGTATGCTACCATGATACTGACCAGTTCGAAGGGTGAGCGAATACCTTTGGAGCAGAGCACAATTGAACTCGGTGGCAATGAATCGGGTGTCTACGATATTAACATCACTTCATGGTTACCGGATGCTGGTGCTCTTGGCGTTGAAGTGATGGTGATCGATTCATACGGTCGAACTTTAGTGACAACCACGCTTCAAACTGTAGCCCGGAGCAGTGGATGGAACATTGGAATCTACTCGTTCACTACAGAAGATGGTGACCTTACAATTAGTATCCAAAGGGAGCAGTATCAAAGGTTGGCTGATGTCACATGCCGGATTGAGGTTGTGGACAAAGAATCTTCATGGACGACAACACGTATCGTCGATATTGTGAGTTCCGATTACGCCCCAGTAGTCTTCATCAGCAACCCCCAGGGAATCACGGACAAGCACCTGCTTGAAGCAACGATCCAATGCGATGCACCGTACGATATTGATGACAATCCCGAAGACGATACCGTGACGGCTGTATTTTATGCAAAATCGAATCCAATCGTTGAACAAAGCGAGGCTTTTACAATCATCATCGTTGCGAGCATACTTCTGATTCTCGGATACTTCACAGGCATGTTGAGCACCAAACATGAACAAGAAAACACTGAAACTATTGTCAAGAAAGAGCGTTCAACGACTGATGTGGCGTCAACACAACCTGAACCAATTGCTGACGGTGAAAACACTGACGATGCTGATGACTTTTCGTTTGAGCCGATCGAAAATACACTGATCGAGGTTATTGAATCACCTGTTGAACGTTCTGAGGAAACAACCGAAATCATTGATATTGATGAAGAAGGCGATGTAAGTGCATCTGGCCGCCTTGCATCTCTACGTGACGAAATCGAAAGCGGAGAGCGCAAACCAGAAACCCGGGAAGAGAGAATGCGACGGTTGTTTGGCGACAAGTGAGAAGCAAGGGCTTATCACCGCTTGACGATGGCGAGAGACCATGGAACTCGAACAGTTTCAAGGCGGCACCTCCCCCTTCATCAC
>JAKMGM010000063.1 GCA_022424925.1 Candidatus Poseidoniaceae archaeon
GAACATTGCTCGTTCGTTCCACGTGCGCGGGGGTCTTGGTAGCCTATCTCGTTGGCTGTCTATTTTATCGAACGCCACCCCCCAACTTGGCGAGAATCCAGAACGCCAACGACAAGCACTTGAAGAAACGCAATGGTGGCTGCATTGCGTAGCAGAGATGTGGTATCCACTTCTTGACGAAGAAGCAAAGCGGACACTTTCTCGGACCGTCATTGGTTGTTCATCCTTACAGAAACTCCCTCTCCCTCCACGTCTTACAACCGGAAAGGCATGGCTCGATATCATCTACCAGCGGCTGAATTGGGCTGATTTGTCCAGTAGAACAGCGTTGTTCGACCGTTCGCTTGCAGGCCTTCAAACGCTTAATGAAGCGTATCAATCTACTGTAGCGCAATTGGAGAAAGCAGGATTCACTGTACCCAAAGACGGGGAGCAATTCATCCAATTTTTCGAACAAGTAATCGGGCGCACATCGCTACCACGGTCTCGCTCTCGTGGAAAGAATGTTCAAGTTCTCACTCCCAGTGAAGCATTGGGTGTAGAAGCAGATCTGGTCATACTGGTTGGACTTGACGTCAATTCTTGGCCAATGAAAGCCTCGAAAGTCCCCTGGTTAGATGCTCCTGCGCAGTTGCGCCTTGGACTCTTTTCATCAGACATCACGATTCGACAAGGACGACATCATCTCCGCCATTTGCTCAACGCTGGCAAGGAAATTATTGTGTTTGACACCAGTGCAGAGGAAGGTGGCGGCCCGAGCGCCCCTCTTGCAGAATGGTTGGCCGAAAACCGGTCGGACGGAACGCTCATCGATTTCCAACCCGCCCCTTCCTTCCTACCGTTTGAATCCCATCAGAGTGGAGCGCCCCACCGCAGTTGGCACTGGACAGCTTCCAAACCAGATGTCGGCGTCGCTTGGCTTACACCACGCCCGTTTACCATGTCGATGCGCGATGGGAAAGCGATTGGAGAACGAGGCGGAAGCCGTGGACGCGACGTGCGGCAACGTGCTGGATTAGAACTCGCTGCCGGGGGACTTCCGTATGCCGATGTACTGTCGAACGCCAGTCTTGCCATCGCCCACGAATTACCGATTCAGAACGACCGTCACCTTCGTCAGCCTGTGATGAAGAACCTCAAGGATGGTGTTTATTTTGAGTGGCAGAACCGAGAACATCTCGTTAGTGCGGACGGTATTATCCTGCAACCGTCGAAGTCACAAGCGTTTGTCGGGACCGGTCATCAGCAGCACTATCCTCATCTCGGGCTCAAACTCAACAGCACTACAAGAGGGCCTGCGATTGACCCTAGACCTCTACCTGGTTATGCGTTCGCAAGTGATGAACTGAATGGAGTACTTGGTCGTCGATCATCAAAGATGACCCGAGAGAAGTGGTCACAAAGCCGTTTACAATCATGGCTTCAATGCCCGCGCAAGGCTTGGATGGACACGCAATTGAAAGCGCGTTCCGACGAAGTATTGGGCGAAGATCTCGAGTCAAGAACCCGCGGGACCTTGATTCACGACACCGAGGCGGCTATGCTGCGTGGTCACGGCGTCCTTACTGCCCAGGACGCCATCTCTGCGCCGTTACCTTTGCATTTAGGCCCAATAAACACCGTAGAACTCGCTTGGGGCGAGGTACTTACCTACCTGTCAACAGAAGTCCCCTGGCTTTCGCGCTATGATGCAGTGGCAGTTCATCGCTGCAGAGAGATGATTGGCGTAACACCAAACGAGTGGCGGCAATACCTCGAGGGTGAACTTGAGCTCGAACCCAGTGGGCGTATTGGCCGCATGCTTCTCGCCGATTTTGCATTGACGGGAGCAGCCCCTCTCGCTTGTGAATGGGAGTTTTCAAACGGAAAGGCGAATCATGTCAACATTGACGGCTATGATGATGATGGCAATGCGTCCACGTTCAATTTGTCTGGCAGGGTTGACAGGGTCGACGAAGTTCTCTTGAATAAGGAAATGAGAAACTTGGCCGTACAGGACGGTATACTTTCATCAACATCACATTCCAACATACTGGCACTGGACAAGCCGACTGCAGCGAATCGATTGGTGATTATTCGAGATTTGAAGACGATACAAGGTCCAAAACACCCCGATAAAGGCAATCGCCACCGTAAGGCATTGTTTGATGAGGTTCAACTCGGGTTGTATGCTCGAGCTTGGGAACAAAGCCATCCCGGCGACCGGGTCATCGGCGTCGGTGTATCTGAAATTGGAGAATCTACGATTCACTATGTCGAATTGGATGCATCGATTTTGAAATACCTAGGGTCATCTGAATTGGGTGACCGAACGACGTATACTCAAACCCATCATCGCAACCTCGGTGAAGACTTTTCAGAAAGCAACGGTTTTCGTTCATGGATGAAAGAACGGTTCCGAACGGCAAACAGAGCGATTCAAACCGCTGCTTCCGGCCATGTGAACCCCACCCCTGGTAAACACTGCTCGTACTGTTCGGTTCGGCAAATTTGCCCGTCTGCAACGCTTGGAGGGGATGTCAAATGATTCGGTTCAATCGCAGTCAACGTCTCGGGCTTGACCTTGACAAGCACATTGCTTTGGATGCAGGTGCCGGTACGGGAAAGACAACGGTCATGGCCGAACGGTATGTGCAACATCTTCTCTCTTCAGAGCAAAGAGCGACCCATTTGTTGCCCTTTGGGCCTCGTGAATCACTACAGGCCAGCGGCTTTCTGAGAGCCCCACCACGGCAACGAACTCCACCTCATGAGTGGAAAGGACTGTTGCCAAGTGAAGTGGTAGCCATTACGTTCACCAAGAAATCTGCTGCTGAGTTGAAAGCAAAAATACGCAATCGTGTGAGTCAAAGTCGAGCAACGGCTGTCGACCCTGACGACTATGACGGCATTTTTGATCCACGCGTACGTGAAGGAGATATCGAAACGCTGATGTCAGCACTCGACGAGGCCCCTATTTCGACCATCGATGCATTCCTCTCACAACTTGTTTCTCCGCATCTTGATTTGGTAGCAATTCACCCCAGTCGTGAGCAAATATCCGAGGAACGAGCTCCTCTTTTAATTCAAGAAGCACTTCATTCTGCATGGCGTATTCGAACACTTGACGACGCCCATGAAGCAGGCGTCCGCGGTAACATTGGCGCCTTTATCGAAGCAAGAAACCGTCTTGCTGTCCTTCTTGGGGGCCAAGACCGTTCGGCCGTAGTGCTTCGTGGAATGCTCGGTAAATCGCTGTTCGTTGAAGAAGCCAACCAAGCCATGCTTTCCCGCGCTCAAACCCTTGGTTACGACTGGAACGGCGTAGGTCCAATGCCGCATGAAGTACTCATGGACATGTTTCTTGAACCGGTTCACGATGAGGTTGTTGCCTTTGCAACCGCACTGAAATCTGAACTGCATGAATGGGTCAACATCTACCTCCACTATGCAGCAAATTATATCCACGCATGCGAATCGAAAATTGGTACTACCTTGACGCGTTTCAACCACCTAACTGAACTTGCACGGAACCCGTTACCTGAGTCGCCAGGTGAGTGCCTTCAATGGGTATGGCAGGTCGCTCTCGCAGCCACAACCACCAACCAACTCAAAGACGACAAACCGAATTTTTTCCCGAAAGGCGGTCTCCCGCAGTCCAATCATTCCGAGGGTTGGCACCCCGGAATCCTCTCAAAATCTGCAACAAAGGGTGTTCCAGGGAGAGAAAAGGATAGAGTAGTGGCAGATTCAATTGAGAAAGCAGACGCCTTGAGGAAACATCTCAACGGCCGGTTCGGAAGACTTGTATGTCTACTGGGCCGTAGTGCATTCTTACTTGCGCCGATATCAGACCTTCCTTTCATACCAGAGGATTGTATTCTTCGACGTCAAGAAGTAACGCTTTCATTCAGCGACCTTGCCCCCCAAGGTCGGCTGCGAATCTCACATGAACTCCAAACAAATGTTCTCAATGACTTGCTCGTGGTTCACAAGGGTTGTCAAGACATCCTTTCGCTTCGTAAAGCCCATGAAGGCGTGCATGACTATGACGACGTACAACGCCTAGTGGCCGATTTATTGCTTGCTCGATGTCCCGACATGGTACGTCATACGTATCCCCCCAGTGTCGTTCAAGCGCTTGACCGCTTGGGCGATGAACCGTGGTCGGATCAACACATTGCACGTGCCATGGTATTGGCCGGTGACGATAACTCATGCTATGAAGACCTGCAACGGCGTTTCTTCACTCTGCAAACCATTCGACGCCAGTATAGGGCTTTCATTATTGACGAGTATCAAGACACGAATCCGGCACACTTTCGATTACTAGCCCGGCTATGGGGGCGACGAAGGCTAGAGGTTGACGATCCAAACGCTCCTCTTGGCCCGTGGGACCCTACAATCTGTATTGTTGGCGATATGAAACAAAGCATCTACAGGTTCAGACAGGCAGAAGTGACGGTCATGCGTCGTACAGTTGCTGCTATTCAATCCGCCAATTCGATTGAAGCATCTGAGCCTCGATTGCACCATTTGCGGGTTGAAGGTTGCGGCAGAGACCCGCGCCCAGTCGGCGCAGGTACTTCCTTCATGCAAGGCTCAAACATTGAAGGCGCAACCCTTGAGTCGAAACCTTGGGAGCACGTTGAGGTAGGAATCGAAGATGGAGAATCGGTGAAGAATTTAGTTTCCAATATCCGTCGCGAACGTCGCCTATTGGGTCATATTGATTTGACCTCAAATCACCGTACTCTTCACAACCTCATGCGAACAATGAACGGGATGTTTGAAGATGTTTTCAACGAACGACATTACGTCCTCCCGGGAGATTGGCATGCCGAATCTCAATCACTTCTTCCAGCGAGGGATGCCTCTGATGATGGTGTATTAGAGTGGCTCTTACCGCTTCAAATCGATGTCGAGCCGCCGAGCCTCGACTTGGAACAGCGCGTCGATACATTCGCCGACCCAGAGGCAAAGCAAGCGCATCTCGAAAACGAATTAATTGCGGCTCGGCTCCAGTCGTTAGTCGCACAGCGCCCTACCCAAGTATGGGATGCCTCGTCAACCAGTTATCGAGAAATTGAAGCTGACCAGAGTGCAGTTTTGCCGGAAGACATCATCGTTCTTGTCCATTCCAGAAAATACATTCCAGACTTGATACAGCGGCTTCAGTCCCGAGGCATCCCAGTCATGGCCGACCGACAAGGTGCCCTGTTGCAGCGGCCAGTCGTTGCCCCACTCATGGCGTGTTTGGAATTGATTGCATTCCCACACTCTCGCCACGCAGCCCTTGCGCTTGCTCGCTCCCCAGTGTTTGGCTTCAACGATGCGCAAGCTCATCAACTCATGTCGTCAGACACCCCCGTAAGTTGGTGGGAAAAGATTCGAGATTTTGCCCCGAACGCCGCAGTGAAATCACTGGTATCTCATACGGCTGCATTGGTGCAACAGGGTGCCATTCACGATGTTTTTGACGTTCTTCTCGACCATTCTGACTTACTGCTCGCCTATCCAGAAGACACTTCACGCCAAAATGCAGAGGCGTGGTGTGCACTTGTCACATCGATTGGAAACGAGTTGGGGCATGAACCATCAGCAATCTTCAACCGAATGAAATCCCTTCAAACACTTGGTGGTAGGGGCCCATCGTCCATCATCACGCCTTCAGGTGGTGCCGTACAGGTCATGACCATTCACGGTGCAAAGGGCCTACAAGCGCCAGTTGTCGTCGTCGCAGGGATGTTTCATGCCGGCAAATCTGATGCCTCTCTAGCGGTACGAAACAATGTATTGGTAACACCTCAAGTTGTAGCAGGAAGAATCAACCCTTGGTCGTCACGTGACCGTCCCGACGACGGGCTCTGGGAGTTTGCTAAACGAATGGACCATGCTCAGCGACAGGCAGAGCGTCGGCGAGAATTCTATGTGGCCTTGACCCGCGTGGAAAACAGGTTGATTGTTGTGGGCTCTCCTAGTGACTCAGCAACGGTCGATGAAGAAACTGGATGTCTACAGTTCAGCAGCAACCCCTCGCTCAAAACCATGGGTGCAATGTGGCTCGACGGGTTGCGCAGTCTTTCGCATAAGCACAGGATTGATGGCTCGCCATGGCTGCTCAAAGACGATGATTTTGATCATCCGCTCTCGCAGTACGGTAAAACAAAACTTTGTCTTGACCCCGCCTCATTCATCGATGATGCACGATTGGGTTCAGATTCAGTTCGTTCGTTGTATGTGTACCACTCACCGCAATGTTTCCCCGGACTGAGTGCAAAAACGCCGCTTCAGCAATGGATGGAACTCGAATCACACCTCGATGTAACCGAAACGTCTGAGCCGACAGATACTCCATTGCCCGTTGTGCACGAAGTAATGCGGATGACCGCTCATGGCTTGGATACGAGTTTTGACTGCCCTCGGAGGCACTGGCTATCCGAGGTTAAAGGGTGGATTCCAGAACCGCTGAAGCTGTTTTCCGACGCTGAAGTGGCGCAAGGAAAACCTTCTGATTTCCCAATTGCAACCGTATTTGGAACGCTCATGCACCGTTTGGTTGAAATCGGTTTGGAAAACCCAGCACAAACAAACACCCCCGCATCTGTTCCACTTCCGCCAGCTTGGACGTTCGACGGAAAGGATTTGCTCGATGATTCGCCAACTATTGACCGCGTTCTTGCCGAGGAAGGAATTGTTGCCGGCGACTCAGACCAGTTCCTTGCGACCCGTAAACGTCTTGCAGAGTTGGGTTCTTTGGTTCGTGACGGCCTTCTTGGACGCTATGCTGCTGGCGAACATCACTACGGGTTCAAGGCCGAAGGGCTGCGTACCGAGTTACCTTTTTATTTCCGTCACAAGGTGGATTTCGATGGTTTGATGCGAACAGGCTTTTCAGTCGAAGGGCCACAAGCGATTTCTCAGATAGACCATGTTGACGTGATTTTTGACGGTCGAGCCGACCTCGTATTGGCGTTGCGAGACGATGATGGAAACGGATGTTTGCAGGTTGTTGACTTGAAAACCAGAGGATGTCGCGACCACTTCAATCCAGGACATCCAGGTTCAGGCAGTCTACTTCAGCGATACAATGGTGATGTGTTGTCTCCGTATCCTTCGACCGAGGCTGAACAATCGATTTTGGATGAACACCGACTTCAACTGACATTGTATTCAATGGCGTTAGAAGTGCTTGAGCAACAGAAGCCTGCAGGAATGCAGCGCCGAATTCTCGCACCGGCTTTGCTTATTGGTGCATCAGGACGTATGGTTCAGTTGACGGAGAAGGAGTATAAAAATGCGAAAAAAACCCTTGCAGGACATCTTGAATGGATGGCTCAACTTTCAGCATCACCCGAATCGTTGGTCGAACCCCCACGCTTACCTGTCGAATCATCGCACATTTGCAAACAGTGTCCGTTTTCACGCGGGGACGTCCGACTGTGCGGGCCGCAAGGAACGAGTCTGGGCGTTGTCGACAGAAAGGATTAGAGTTTTCTGCCAACCATAGCCAGTGTACCGATGAACCCGTCTTTTTTACCGACTTGATGCAATTCAACGTCGACAAAACCGGCGTCATTCATTGCCGATTTCCACTCATCTTTACTCAAAGTAGTCATGTGTACATTCAAAGCTTCAGGCCAACTCAGACTGTCTTCATTTTCGAGGTAATGGTCGATTCCAGCGACCAACATGCCGCCGCTGTTCAGCCAATCGTCATGCAACAATCTGAGCATGGCTTTTGGGTCATGGAGATAGTAAAGAAACTCCATGCTGTGAACCAGATCAAATCCAGTTGGGGGTTTCCAATCGGGTAGTTTTGCGACATGATAGTTTCCTTCATTGTCGATTGTTTTGGCTTTAGCAATCATCGTCGCTGAACCATCAACACCAGTCACATGCGTGCACTTTGGGTCGCTTCCAATCAGCCTGCATACCCAGCCGTTCCCACAACCAACATCGACAGCAGTGTAGTCATTTGAGCGGGGTATTCCGACCAGTTCCAACATGGCGTGAACCGAAGCGGCATGACCGCTTTCCATGCCCTTATCTTTGCCCTTTTCAGCCCATTCGCTGAACACTTCGGTTGCCTCCCGTTGCACCATGGTTTCCGACGAGCCGACCCATTCCAAGAAGGTGTTCCTCCGAAAAGAACAACTCTCTCCGACCGATGCACGATTCATGCTCGATGTAACGACCACAATAGAAGAGGTACTCTACCCCGCAATAGAACCCTATGAAACCGGAATGCTTCAAGTCTCAGAACTGCATTCGATTGCTTGGGAAAAAAGTGGTAACCCAAACGGCATGCCGGTCATTGTGATTCATGGTGGTCCAGGCGGCGGCGGGCAACCAGCCTATCGGCAGTACTTCGACCCGAATGCCTACAACATCATTCAATTCGACCAGCGCGGTTGTGGAAAATCAACGCCATACGCTGAGTTGGAAGATAACACCACGCAAGCATCTGTACATGACATCGAATTGCTCCGAGAAACATTTGGAATTGAGAAATGGCATGTCTTCGGAGGGTCTTGGGGTTCAACGCTTTCGCTGGTTTATGCCCAACATTACCCAGACCGGACTCTTAGTCTTATGTTACGAGGGATATTCATGTGCAGGAAAAGTGAATTGCACTGGTTTTATCAAGATGGAGCAAGTCATATTTTCCCCGATGCATTTGAGGCCTATCGAGAACACATTCCAGCCGAGGAACAGGATGACCTCATCAAAGCCTACTATGCTCGCTTGACCAGTTCAAATGTCGATGTGCGTCGCGCAGCTGCGAAGGAATGGACACGATGGGAAATGGCGACGAGCCGTCTTTTCCCCGACGACTCGTATTTGGAAAAAGCGGAAGACCTCGATTTCGCTGTTGCTTTTGCACGTATTGAGTGCCACTATTTCATTCATGCAATTTTCTTGGAAGAAGCCTACATACTCAACAATGTCGATACCATTCAACACATTCCAATGCACATTGTCCAAGGCCGTTACGATGTTGTTTGTCCTGCTCGCAGTGCTTGGGAATTGCATAAAGCAGTACCAAACAGTCAGTTGGTCATTGTTCCGGATGCCGGTCACTCGATGGGCGAAGTCAGCATCGCTCGTGAACTCGTATCCGTAACCGATTCGTATCGCTGACCGTGACTCGATTGTTGAAGAATCAGTCCTATTATGCGTCGGCTTGATAGGGTGGAGGTGTGTGGGAGTTCACGGAGGCTTGCCTCCGGGTGAAGCAATGACCGAAGATGGAACCATTATCCCAGAGGACTTTGAACCAGCTGTGAAAAAATTATCCGCTGAAGAATACGAAGACCAAATCAAGGTTCTCTATGAGGCGTTCACCTCTGCACAATCCGACCTCGAAGATGCAGTTGCGACCATTGAAGTTCTGGAAAAAGAAATCATTGAGCGTGAAATCGAAAAAGAAACACAGGAAGCCCTACTTTCCGAAAAAGAAGTACGTATTCGTGAACTTGAACTTCGCGCAGTTAAAGCCTCTAAGAAAGTCGAACACCTCGAACCAGAATTGGAGAAGATGGAAGAAAAATATTCGAGAGAAAAGAACCGTGTAAGCACTGTATTCAGTATCGCGGAAGAACTTGACAACGACTTGAAACACGCCGTTGTCGAAATGAAGGCTCGAGATGATTGGTATGTCGACCACATGCAAATTTTCGAAGACCTCAACAAAGCCATCAAGGTTCGATATGAAATGATTGAGCGCGCTATTGAGGCTGAACGCAAATCACAGCACATGGCTCGAGCATTCACAGAGCGAATGGAAGACATGGTTGAAGCACGAGCAACAGATCTCGCTGAGACAGAAGCAGATGGTAAAGCCGCTGAAGAATCAACAGCGTCCATTGAAGTCGTTGAAGCGGAGGAAGAAGATGCTGCAGAAGAAGTTTCAGAAGAAACGGTAGAAGATGCAGAACCTGTTGAAGCCGCAGCACCTGAAACAACCGCTGCGGCCACATGGGCTGATGGCGACGACCCTTGGGCAGAGTGAGGCGATACAATGGCAGGACTGGCCCACGGTGGCCACGCTCCAGTCCTCATTCCTTTGATGATGGGTGGAAGTGCGCTGATTATCGGCGCTACTCTTGATTCACTGTACGGCCTTGTTCCGCTTTTCGGAATCTTTTGCCTCATGCTTTCCGCCTTTTTCGCTAATTTCTGGCGTGACCCTGACCGGCCCATTCCTCGTGATGAGGGCGTTGTGGTCAGTCCGGCAGACGGACGAATCATGTTTGTACGACGTGAACGCGCCACTGGGCGACGTCCGAGCAAAAGCGAATACGCTTCTGAAGATTGCGAATCGGACGAATTAACGGGTGATTGGTATCCTCAACCGCTCGAAAACCCTCTTCAATTTGAAACCGAACAGCGATTTGAATCTGTTCAACGAGGCGAAGAGTCGGACACCGATGTGTTTCGTATCGCTGTTTTCATGTCACCACTTGACGTTCACGTCAATCGTGCTCCACTTTCCGGGGTTCTTCATCGTATGGAACATCGTTCTGGGAAAGGCCTCCGTAGGGGGCCATTCTTAGCCGCATACAAGAAAGAGAGCCAATACAATGAGCGCGTGCGGAGCGTGTTCAAAGGCGATGCGGACCTCATGGTCGAAGTCACCCAAATCTCTGGCGCTTTAGCCCGAACAATAGTGCCCTGGCTTGGAATTGATTCAGAAGTACGTCGCGGTCAGCGTTACGGCATGATTCGCCTCGGGTCACGAGTCGATATACGAGTGCCTGCAGCACGCTTTGAACCGTCTGTATGTTCGGCAGAAGACCAAAATCCAGCGCACCCCAAAGGCGAATATGTTCAAGCGGGCTCATCGATTCTGTTTCGTCCTTCTGTGAAGTGAGCCAAAAATGGGCGGTGCATTGAAACGGCGAAGCCATGCGACTAACATTGAGGGATACCATGGCCGGGCCAAAGTCGCTAACACTTGTTGGAGATGGCGCAAAGGGTTCGCGTATCCATGACCTGGTCAAAGCACCGGCCAATACACCGTGGGCTGTTGCTCGTCAGCAGTCATGGGATGCCAGCGAGCCAGCAACCGTTTACTACACGCCAGAAACGTTAGCAGATGGCACACCATGCAGTGCAGTGACGGTAATACTTCGAACGAAAGGTTGCCATTGGTGGTGGTCGAGTGGATGTACATTTTGCGGTTATTTTAACGATACGCGTGATGATGTCACCAATGAAGACCTGCATGCGCAGTGGTCGTATGCAAAGGAGCGGTTTGAGGATTTCAAAGACCACGCTATGGTCAAAGTCTACACAAGCGGCTCTCTCCTTGAAGACAGAGAAATACCAGTTGCATTCCAAGAGACTGTGCTTAGAGACTGCCATGAGCTTGGCAAGGAACTGATTGTTGAGAGTCGGTGTGAGCAACTGACAGAGGAGAAACTCGCTTGGGCTTCAAAAATAAATCAGAGTTTTGCCGTTGCAATTGGCCTTGAAGCGTACGATGACGAGGTGCTTCGATTCCACGTCAATAAAGGATTCACAACCAAATCGTGGGACAGAGCGGTTGAGAATCTCAAAAAATTCGATATCCGAGTGAAGACCTATCTTATGTTCAAACCTCCGTTCATGAGCGAGGCTGATGCGCTTAATCACGGGGTCAAATGGATTGAAGACGTCGCTTCTCGAAGTGATGAAATCTCAGTTAATCCAATGAACATTCAACGTGGCACCATCATCGACCGACTTCATCGAAACAACGAATACCGTCCACCGTGGCTTTGGTCTCTTGTCGAAATGATTCGTAGAGTTCATCCGACCATTCATCCTGAAGGTGGTAAAAACGGCGATGCAGACCAGGTCTGCCGCCTCATCATTCATCCAACCGCCGGTGGGAAAATCAGAGGAGCCCACAATTGTGGTGCTTGCGATTCACAGGTTGTTGCGGCGATTGAACGGTATGCTGTATCCGGTGAGCTGGAAGAGTTCCACGGGATTTCGTGTGATTGTGAGCAGGCTTGGAAAGAAGAAGTTTCACTTGAACAAACGCTTCCGGTTCCGCTTGGAATCTCTAAACACCGACGCGGCAATCTACTCGACCGACTTCGTTCCCCGTAGGCCATTTTCAATCGAAAGAATCCTCTTCGTAAGGAGTGAATGTTTATCACCGCAATGCGAGTGGACGGATTGACCCCTACGGGGTCATGAACGGGTGAAGAGTAATGACAAACGCAACGACACTACCAGATGTTACCGTTGGAACTGGAGAACCATCGAGCAGCCGCGTCTTTTTGACATTGTTCAGCGTTGTTCTTCTCGGACTTCTTGCCTTATTTTCGAACGTTTTCGGCTGGGATAATATCCCACTTCTCGGTGAACTAGTACCTCTCATAGGAAATCTCGGTGGGAGTGGAATTTGGTATTACTTGATTGGTATTCTTATTGGCGTTGGCGCTATTGTTGCCTCGCTTCTCAGCGAGGTCATCGTCGATTAGGAGGTGTGATGTATGGAAACAGTCTTCATCACCGCAGGCCTCGTTGCTGTAACACTGGGCCTTGTTGCAAATTACATGGTTAAAGGCATTGGAGGAATGGCAAGTCCATTGCGCCAAATTGGATTATTTTTACTGAACAAGGCTCCTGCAGGCCTCATTGATTTGTTCAAGGACGAAGCAGGCAGTGGCGTCAAAACCTGGATGCGATTCGGTATGGCATGGTTCTTCATGGCCGCCTTAGGCATGTTTTTGGGCATTTGGCACCGCTACGACCCTTCAGCTCTGAACTCATTGTCAAGTGTCGGATGGAGTTACGATGATGGGTCAATGTTAACCGATTACACGGCGATATTCTTCTCAACAGCACTCAATTATCTTCTCGTCGGTGCAGCGCTTGTCGCTGTTTCCCGTTCGTCGAGGGGGCGTCTTGCAAGTGAAGCAAGTGCATCCATGGTCGCCGTTCTTTTGACCGTTTCAACCGTGGTTACTCTGTTGCTACCTGCAGTCTTTTCATTCATCACTCTCGACAATGAAGCGAGTGTCTTGGAAGCGATTCAGAACATATCACTGCTTCTGGTTGCTGCAATGCTTCACCTTGCTCTGCTCATCAACGTGTTCATCACTATCGGTGAGCGAGAACATGATGATTTGTCTCCGACAACGTGGTTCCTCGTCCTGGCTCTTGTTGCTAAAATCTTGAGTATGCTGTTGATTTTCTTCGGCGATCTTGTCGAAGCAACCCAAACAGTTTGGGTTGCAGAACGTATGTTGAATGGTTGGGTTCCTCTGGCACTCATTTTTGCTGCTGCTTATCACATCATTCCTTTCACTGCAGGCAAGCCTGTCTGGTCAGCATCCATGCAGAAAGTGAACCTGCTGTTCCTTTTCGTCACCATTCCACCTTTCTTCCTTTCTTCAGCTGATGGTGGAGAACTCTTGCAGAACATTGGAGCGATTTTGATGGCCATCGGTCTTTTACCGTTGTTTGCTGGTTCAGTGAATATGGTGGCAACCGCGGCTTCAAGTCCAGATCGCATCGTCAAGAATCCAGGTGCATTTGCAGCAACTGCAGCAATGATGCTGCTGCCAATATATGCCGTTGGAGGCTTTTTCACGGGTATGGACACATTTGTTGGCATGGATAAACTAGGTTCGATGGCGCATACCGTTGATACAGGTTTCATCTCGACGGTAGGCGGACTGATGATGCTTGGCGCCATCTTCTCATCGTATCCACTCGTTGCAAAGAAGCAACTTGCGAAAGCCAGCAATGCTCAACTTGCGGTTTGGTTCACCACCATTGGGGGCGTTGCAGCAACTGTCTCGGCATTGATTGGCGATTTTACCATTCATGCTGTTGCAAACTCTGGTGTTGAAGATGTTGTTGCATCGACCGATGGTTTCTATCTCGTATCAGCAGCGATGTTTTACTTCGTCACCGTTTCAACCATTTTGGCTGCGCTTTCAATGATTCACACCGGCCGTCCAAACAACGCCGCCTTTGCTGATTTGTCCGCACAGAGCGACATCCATTCGTACACACTTGTTGAAGGCTCAACAACCATCCGTACCTTACTCGGACGAGGCGTTGGAATTGACACAACCCTCACCATTGGTGAAGTGGAAGAAGACGAAGGGGGCTCGTCCTTGATTCGTGTCTCTGCACACCTGCACAATGACGAAATCACTGAATACCCAGTTCCTGAAGAACTTGTGATGCTTGCACAATTCCTCAAGCAGACCAAGCAATCAATTTTTGAATTCTTTACTTCCATTGACCTCGATGATTCGGGTGAAGTTGACGGGTTTGAATTCCGTGAGGCACTTTCCAATGCCAATGTTGCTGACTTGCCTCCTTGGGAAATGACTCGCTTGGTTGATGCAATTGACCTTGACGGAGACGGGAGAATCAATCTGCCTGAACTCGACATCATGATTTCAAAAATCCGTAACGACATTCTTGAATCAGAAGAAGAGTGACCACCCTATGGCGGGATCACTGTGAGAATTGGACTGGTTGGCAAACCGAACGTCGGCAAGTCGACATTCTTTAGCGCGGCTACACTCGCAAAAGTCGATATTGCAAATTATCCGTTTTGTACGATTGAGCCGAACGTTGGTGTTGCGTTCATCGCTACCCGCCTCCCCTGTCCGTGCAAGGATATCCGACACCGACTCGAATCAGAAGGCCGGATTGAGCCAGTTCGCCCCGATGACCCTCGTGAGGGAAGTTTATGCGAGCCGCGTACGGGTTCTTGTGTAGGTCATCGCCGACTTGTGCCCTGTTTCCTCGTCGACATTGCTGGACTCGTTCCCGGTGCTAGTGAAGGTAAAGGTCGTGGTAATGCTTTTTTGGCCGATTTGGCGAATTGCGATGCGCTCATACAGGTGGTTGACGCTGCGGGAACAACTGATTTGGAAGGCAACCCTCAAGGGGCAAACCAAACCAAAGATATTGCTCAACAACGTATCCGTGATGAGATTGAGTTCCTTGGAATAGAACTCGATGCTTGGATTTCCGGTCTCCTCACCGACGGTTGGACTCGCGGTGTACGCCGAGTTCAGGCCGAAGGGGAGAAGGGGTTAGTCAGTTACATACATGAGCGACTCACTGGGCTCGGTGCAACGCAACATTCAGTTTCAGTCGCTTTCGAGGCATTCAAGAAGCGGCAGAACTCCCTAACAAGCCCGTGGGATTGGGATGAAACGGTGATCACAGCATTGGCTGTCGAAGTTCGTCGAATCCTTTTCCCGATTCACATTGGTGCGAATAAATTTGATATTGCCCCTGCTGATGTACTCCAGGGCATCGAAGCCAACGGGTGTATTGTACCGTGCATGGCCGATGTTGAACTCGCTCTGCGGCGGGCAGCATCTGCACAATTGATTACCTATGTCCCCGGTGAATCGACGTTCAGTTACGAAAGTCCTGAATCACTTTCCGATGCCCAATTGAAGGCACTCGACCACATGCTCGAGCGTCTTGATGCAAACAACGGTACTGGAGTTGCTTCGCTCATTGACACTGTTTTGTTTGATGAACTCGACCACATTGTCGTCTACCCGGTTCAAGATGAGTCGCATTGGACGGATGGCGACGGCAAGGTGCTGCCGGACGCTTTCGTCGTGCCTTCAGGCATACAAGCCAAGGATTTGGCATTCAAGGTTCACACTGACCTTGGTAATGGTTTCATTCGAGGCGTAGACGCAAGGACGCGTAGAGTTGTTGGCTCAGACCACGAAATGAACGATGGGGACGTCCTCAAAATTCACGCTAAAACGTGATCAGTGGCCTTTGGGGCGATCGTAAGAGGGTGTAAGGCGCGCCATGCTTCCAGAGTAATGCCCACCTCGGTAGATGAACCAAACAGGTGCAATCAGCGTTAGAACAATCAGTAGTCCAAGGAAGTACCAGCCCCACGGCCGAACATCACTGAGCACAATAATCCACAGTGTCCAAAGCAGCGGTATGTACAGGAAAATACTGTATCGGCGAGCAAGGGTTTGGAGACGAGAACTTCGCAGGGAATAGTCATACATGTTCGCCGCTTGCTCTTTTGTGACGAGTCCTTTTTCGAGTCCACAACGCACACATACCTGTGCATTTGGCCCGTTACCATGAATGAACTGGTCACGAGAATAGGTGCTTGAACAATGTCGGCATGTCGGCATAGTACTCCCTCAAGCCTTTCCAAACGCTCCCGATTCTTCAAGCATCCGCTTCAATCGAGAGAAAATTTCGCAGCAGTTTCAACCCGTCTCTGGAACCAACAGATTCTGGATGGAACTGTACACCAAAAACAGGTAATGTTGGGTGTTGAAGTCCCATAATCATCCCACTGTTCGATTCATGCGCTGTTTCTATGAGCGCAGTTGGTTGATGAGGTGTAACGCACAGTGAATTGTAGCGGGTAAAGGGCGTGGGTGATTCGATACCTGCAAACAAACCGGTTTGTTGGTGTTCACAGTTGCGTGGGGCGCCATGCACTGGGCCATCAGTTGAGCGAGTAACTGCCATACCAGCAGCCATTCCAATGGCTTGGTGACCTAAGCAAATTCCAAGAACGGGTGTGGTTATGTTTTCAGAGAGTACTGCCGATGCAATGGCCATGGTCAATGGAGAATCCGTTGGGTTTCCTGGACCTGGTCCGAGGATAATGTGAGAGGGGTTCATATGCTCAAGTAGTGCTTTTACAGACTCAGGATTCCATTGGTCTTGCAGTGTCCCGTCTCTAGCTGGATAGATGTTTACATTCAATCCTAATCCTGCAACAGCATGAGCGATATTCAGTGTGAAGGAGTCGAGGTTATCGATGAGTAATACTTCGTTTGAACCCACCTCTTCGGTAGAATCGATGCAGTGTACCAGCCCTTTAGCGGTCGTTTCTGGTGCCGATTCGATGCGTAATGGATGCGTCGCTAGTGTGCCAACAGGCAGTTTGGAGCGACGACGTTCAATCCATCCACACGCTTCGCGCAGAGCTGCAGCTTTCCATTTCGCTTCCTCAACTTCGGTATGTGGGTCTGAACCAATTGTGATTCCTCCACCCGCAGCGACACTCCCGTGCCACTGCTTTCGTTGACGTTTGGCAATGAGTGTACGGATGGCAATGTTGAGCGAACACGCTCCGGAATGAACATCAATCCATCCAATGGACCCGGTCCAAAACGAGCGAGGACGTTGCTCAATTTCGTCGATGGCCGCACATACAACCGTTCGTGGACAACCGGTAATACTTCCACCAGGGAACACATTTTGTATGGCTTCCACGCCGTGCTTATCATCTTCCAATTGACCCGATAAATGCGTCACGAGATGCTGGACTTGAGCGTAGGCTTCAACGTCAAAACGTTCGATTTGAATACTTCCAACCTTGGCTACTGTAGCGATGTCATTTCTCATCAGGTCGACCAGCATTCGGTGCTCAGAGCGTTCCTTTTCGTCTTCAATCATTTCCACCCGCAATTCATATTCCTGTTCATCATCAATACCCCTCGGCCTTGTTCCTTTGATTGGCGATGTGAACACCTTTTCACCGTCGCATTTGAGGAGGGATTCTGGTGATGAACACACCAATGCGAGTCCGATGTCAGGTGCGAAGATGAAGGCTGAAAACGGTGCAGGGTTCTGCTCACTTAGACGTTGAAAAATGTGCCTTGGATGCTCTTTCAAGGGTCCATCCCACCAGCGACCAACGTTGACTTGGTACATCTGTCCATCACGAATACTTTCTCGGATGTCTTCGATAATCGCTTGATGCTGCCCATCAGTTAGCGAACTAGTTTCAGCTGATTGAGCGAGAGGTTGCAGCGCCTCAAGCCCCCCATATTGGTTCAAATGGCCAGCTACTTGCTCGGCCCAATTATCATCAGGGAGGGCATGAACATGCATTGACTCATTCGAACGGTCTTGAATCACCATCCGTTCAATCAGCCAAAGTACGGTGAGAACCTCACCTGCATTGGGTTGGTTTTGCATTCGTAATGGTTGAGTCCATTGGACCATATCGTAGGCCAATGCTCCGACCCAGAATGGTTTCTGCGGTAGGTTTGGTTGAAGGGCGTTAGTAAACGTCTGCGTTGGTGTATGCATTTGCAATTTCATCAACAATTCATCCAACGATTGAGCGAAAATGGATGTGGAGTGGTACCAACATCCGTGTTTCCATTCCTCAACCTCTGCTGTAAAATTCGACGTGTTCTGATGCAGGTAGATTTCACCTCGTAGTGGGCTGTGCGGTTGTGCAGCTTCCATCGCCTCGGGCTGTCGAATCAGTACTCTGCGGCGTGAAGGTCCACACAGAATAGAGTGTTCAGCGAGATGTGATGGCGGGCCAGAGGAGCATAGTAGTGCTTCGTCAGGGCCTCCAAAATGAACCGCTTTTGCTCCTAAGAGCCCAATCTCGAGCAAGTGGCTTTGAAGAGCAAGAATCTCAAGACTCATACAGGCACCCTCACGTCAAACCAAGTTTCCTCTTTGAGGTAGTGTTGCTCGAGAAGCGTTTGGCACATGGCAGACAACTTTGTTCCTTCACCAATTTGTTCCCCGTCGAGCGATGCGATTCTACACGCTCCACTGCCGCTGCCTAGGGTTATCATTTCGGATGCTCGAGCGACGAGTCGTTCGTTCAATCTTCCTCGTTGTATTGGTATTCCCGCATTGTGAAGTTCCTTCGAGAGAATGTCAAATGTGATGCTATCAACACCACCCTCACTCGATGCAGCCATCCATGCCACTCCGTCTTCATCGAGCACGATGGGTGTAGCTCTGTCTGCGTCTACAATTGCATAGTCATGCACCAAGAAAGCCATGTCACTGCCTTTTTTTTCTGCTTCACCTCGCGCGATACGGTACGCTTCCCAGTCACCGTGCTTGGTACCGTTCACTTTCGAAGCCCAACGTGGCGCTTCAACCGTAATGGCATCGATTTCTTCGTTCCTCAAATCAATTTTTCGTGCTTGAACGCGTACTTCTCCATCGCTGCATCCTATACGCATCAACATGCTTGGTCTGTTTGATTGTGGAGTTTTTGCCAAGTCCATTTCTTTCTCAAACAGTTCTTCAAGTTGCTGTGCCATATTCTCTGGTAGATGAATTCGGAGGGCTTTTGCATGCTTTGAGAGGCGAGCAAAGTGTAGATCCCAGTCGGCTAATGCATAGTTTCCGTCCCACAAGGCGGTCGTGAACACTTCACTGCGTGGGCCGCTCGACCGTTCTGAAGTCATTGCTACGCCTCAAAGTAAATCATCCAAGAACGAGGTATCAATACTCGCTTGCGGAACTTTAGGGGCGCCAGTGTCCGCCATCTCGTTCAGCAATGCGTTGTTCTGTACAGGCTGCATCACCGGCTGTGGTGCTTGGTATGCTGGCCTTCCATAGAGGTCTTGATTCTCAATTCGTTGGGCAGCAGCGTAGATGTCGTTCGCTTGTCCTTGGCTGATGTTCGGGACTGGCTTTGTTGGCATCGGGGGTGGCGGCATTGGCGTTCCAAAGGAATCCCAATCATCGTCTTGAATGCCCCATGTTGCTTCTTGCAATTCCAGTGTTCGGTTGCGGTTTTTCTGTCCACTGCGTGAGCGGACGATAGCAACGAGCAAGAGAAGCGCCACAACCAACAAACCCGCAGCAAGGAGGTTTGGAGTTGTAAGAAGCGATGAGAAGTCGTTTCCATTGTTTGAATCTTGTCCACCATCAATCCCGCCGTCTTTTCCGTACGAATCAAGCATGATTGGGTCCACTTCTTCTCGTTCAAACACGTCATCAAATGGCGTGACTGCAACATACCATGCTGAGGTATTTTTCAGTGGTTGGTAGTTGCTTGGCGTGATAAGGAAGGAATTTGAGGCCTTGACTTCCACAATGAAGTCCCCACCTTCGGTTGATTCGAAATCGATGTCGGAAATGTAGAGTCGATACCCTCGAACGGAGGAGTCAGCAGAATGCGTCCATTCAACAAGGATATTGGTTTCGTCGTTCCATGTGAGTGCAATGTCTTCGATAGGGTCGAGGTAACCTCCAAGATTATCTACGCCGTCATCAATAGATTGTGCAGAAACGCTGACTAAATTGATTTCTTGTGCATTACCAGCAGTATCTCTTACCACAACTGCCGCCCATATCTCTTGACCTGCAATGACCGGCGTATCGCCGGCAACGATATCGATTGTAAGTGGAAGTTCAGGCATTCTTGAAAGTACTGCAATTGGCGTGGCAGGTCCATTGCTGCCCATTCCAACAGCGTCAAAAGACCATGTGGCGGCATAGACTTCGTAGTTTGCAACATCGCTCTCATTACTCAGTTCAAAATCAAGTAAGAGAGCCCCACCGCCATCGTTTGGACGGTCTGACAGTTCCAAAGCGGTTAACGGCAGTGGAGCAGTCACATCTTGCAGGTTATCGACTGGGATGACACTGGCTTGTGGTAAATCAGTAAGGTGGACATTTCCAGCGAGGTCATGTACGGTCACGACAACGAACAGTTCGATCCCGGGTTTGATAATTTGAGGTGATGCATCTAAAATCGAATCGCCTCCGTAAAGCGCCGTTGAAATTGAGAGTTCTATTGGGTTGTAATCTTCATCAATCCACTGTTTGTTTATTTTCAAGCACGCACATTGCGTGGTGTCGTCACCAAACGCAGCCCATGCAACCGAGAGGTCGGAGATTGGTTGGTCGGCTGCCCAGACAATGTAGTGTGAAAAGTCGTCAGCGTCTGAAATGGACCAAACGACATCGACAGCCGTTCCGTCGTCATCAGGATGGTCGAATGCGTTGATCGTTCCAACTCTGTCGGGTATTGAACCGCTTCCTGCCGTGTTCCGGACAGGCGTCACTTGGACCAGGTCAACAACTTGCAAGTTTGCGTTCAGCCAATCATCGTAGGCGACAACACCAACAACGTATGTTCGACCGTCTTCGAGTCCTATTCCATCGATGCTTGTAACCGTGGTTGAGGTCTCTGAGCAGTCATCAATGATTTTTGCTTGGCTGAATTCATCGCCTTCAACCGATGAAGGGCTTTGTATGCCTGAATCGTCCCAAGTTCGGATGAATACGGCGTAAAATGTACAGTCTTCGGCAGGATTTTCATCCCATGAAACGGTAATTCTTCCTCCATCATCATCAGGTGTGTCTTCAGCAGCGACATTTTCCATCTTTGGTGGGGGCGTATTGTCATTTAGACCGCCCGTAGGTACAGCAGGACCAATGATGAGTGGATTCATCAAATCTTCTTGACCGGATTCATCAACACACGTTAGACCGAGCCAATACGGTTGTCCAGCCTCGAGCGACAGCACGGTCGTGTTGCCTTCCTGTTTCAAGATTTCATCCTCAGCAGGCAAGCCCAACACATCTGTAATCGGGGAGGTGGATGTGTAAATTCTCGTACTCACTAGGTCGAGAGACGTACACCGAGCCCATTCAATTTCGAGGTCTCCGTCTGCACCACCTTCGTGTGGCCCAGCATTGGCCCACAGTGGCGAGAGTGGTATTTCATTGGAAGGCGAGGCTGGACCTGCGATTGCAGAAGGTTTTCCGAGGTGTCCATCATCGTATTCAACCACGACAACAGCATAGTATTCCTTTCCATCTTCAAGTGGTTGTCCATTTGCCGTTGTTATTTCACTCGACAGGCGACTGTGAAGCGAGATTGCCTTGTCGACAGTACGGCTGGTAAGGTCGTCGGCAGAAACAGGCAAACCGTTTGAGGTTTGGAATGGCCCTTCATTCACATAGACCAGGTATCGGGCGAAGTTTTCATCATGAACCAGCGACCAATCTGCAAGCAGTGCTTTACCACCATCGTCAGGTCGGTCAATGAGTTCGGTAAGAGAAATCGGTGTCTCAGTTCGAACATAGTCGTATATCAGGCGAACATGCATGGACCCGTTGGACGGAGAGCGCAGTGAAAGTTGGAGGAATTGCGTACCGTTGACAATAACTCCGTTATCCAAAGCCAATTGGAGACTCGTTTCGAAATCCGGATTGTTGTTGAGCTCGATGGTTGCGTTGTATTTCAGGCTCTTTGATTGCGCCCATGTCGCCGCATTGTTCACCGGGGAGGTAAATGCAAGCGGTACTGTTTGGAACAGTACACCGTTGGTTCCTGCCACGCCTTGCGTGGAATCAAGAGCGACCGTGGAATCGAGGTCGGCAAGCGTGATGTTCATGCCTGGACGCGTCATATCGGTGACATCTTGGGTTACTAAATTGAAGCCAATGTTCAACGGATTCGCATATCGGACAGAGACGCGCTCAATCTCCGAATATTGGGGTGTATTTTCGAATCCATACAACCCGTCGTCATCCGTCGTTAACCAGAGGTAGTCCGGGGAAATCGTGCCTCCCGTGAGCATTGGCTTTGAAATCATCTTGATGTTTTGATGCGATGGAGTTCTGGCTTCGATGATGGAAACACCGTTACCACCAAAGATCATGACATGCTCACCATCGCTCACCATCTTTTGAACGGGCCAGCCAAAGACTTGGAATGAAGGTATACCACTTTCAAAGATGCCAGATGTGCTGTTCCAATGAGCCATTGGGCCAATATCAGTGGCAACATGAATGCCCCAGTAGTCGCTTGCAAGGGCATCGACATTGTTTGAGGGCAGTTGGTCGAATTCGTGTCCTATGAAATCGCTCGTAGTCAACCCGATGGTGGTCACCGCAGGTCGCTCGTTTCCAGCACCATCATGGCCTATGAACAGCAATGTTTCAGACAGTGTAGAAGGTGAATAGGAAGTCAGTGATTTGGTCGAAGTTCCCATGAGGCCTGATGCTGAAGTATAGGTCATCGTAGCGTTCGTGGTTAGGTTCATTTTCGTAAGGCCAGCAGGGGTAGCCATCCAAAGCGTCGAACCTTCGACCAGAACATCTTCAACAATGTTTGTCGGAAGTCCGTCCGATGTTGTGAGTGGATTCAACCAATCCGATTGGATGTAGTTCCATCGTCCTACACCACCGTTTGTAGCGATATAGAGTACATCTGAAGTCGCTGCGAAATTATTGATTGCGTTTGATGGCAGCCCACCAATCAGTTTACCGTTCCCAAAACCAGTCTGCAGGTCATAAAGTTGGACGCCAGGAGCCGAACCACCGCTGCCCATTAGACCAATGACGAGTGTTGTTCCGTCGAGAACCATTCCGTCCTGATAACTGTGCAGTCC
>JAKMGM010000068.1 GCA_022424925.1 Candidatus Poseidoniaceae archaeon
AGGTTCACGCCAGCAGCCAAAGTAGGGGTAGCGGTCAAACCGACAAGTAGACCTTGTTTGAACGCTTTTTCTATTGCTTTTCTCTGGCCATGTGTGAGACCTGCATGATGGAAAGCAACTCCGCCACGAATTGACTCGGCTAACCGTTCGGCCATCGCAGTTTGACGGCGACCATCCAAAGAATCGGCAAAATCACTCAGCCGTTGTATTCGATCGGGGTCTTCTTTCGACAAGCGTTTTGAAACTCGTTTTGAAAGTTTCAATGCCTCCGATTGTGCACTGCGCCGGGTTCCAACGAAAATCAAGACTTGGCCATCCTGGTCGATGGCGTCGTTAACTACGGCCCATGACGGATGTGACTTGGGCCCGTCAAGGTCTCGTGGCGGTTGAAGAACATCCGCTTGTGTAGACATTCCAGAAGATTGAACCAAACGGGGTTCAAGGTGTAAATCATGAAAGGTGCTGTATTCCAGCGCTACAGGCCTCCAGGTTGAAAGAATGAGATTTGCATCCAACCATTCTGCTAATTCATTGCAATTTCCAACTGTAGCGGAGAGAGCAATAATCTGTGCCTTTGGTCGAAGATATCTCAAACGGGTCAAATTAATCTCCAACGTTGGTCCACGGGTTGAATCGTTCATCAGATGAAACTCATCGGCAACTACAATCGATACATTCGCCATCAACTCCGAGCGGTTGCGCATAAGAGAGTCAAGTTTTTCTGAGGTGCAAACGAGTATGTCACATTCATCTATTTTCTTTGCCTCACCAGATGCATCCCCAATGCCAAGCCCAACAGTTAATCCAACTGCTCCACCGAACGCCACCAAATCTTCATGTTTTTCGCTTGCCAGTGCTTTGAGGGGAACAATATAGACAGCTTTTGAACCGGGTTCATCGTGAAGTAAACGTCGCATTATGGCAATGTATGCAACGAGTGATTTACCGCTGGCAGTAGGAATTGCGAGTAAGGTATTGGAGCCTGAAAGAACACTTGGCATGGCTTCAAACTGTGGAGGATGAAGTCGTTCAATACCCCATTCGGACGTGAGAAATTGAAGTGCTTTTTGGGGCAAATCCAACCGCATGACCGCTCGCTCGTCCCCCTCCATGCTGTGCTGTTTGCGTCAACAGTCCAAAAGGACAACGCTCGTAAACTTTCAATCCGACACCCATAAGACCCCTCTTCTCATGTGCCAATCATGGCCGATGATGTTGAGTCCATGGTAGAAGAACGACTTTCTGTGTTCGAAGATGAACCTGACCTAAACGACTGGGTCGAAGTAATGTGCGGCGCAGCAATGGCTGTTCTCGGGATTTTTCATCTGGTTGAACCTTGGGAATTTGTCAACACTGATGTCATGCGATGGTTCGCAGCAGCCGTTATAGCAGCCGGGGCTGTTTGGGCAGGTCACGGACTCAAAGACATGGCGGTGAAAGAAGTTCGTCGTTCAATTGCTATTCTCGACATGGCCCAATCCGATGACGGCCCGAACCACGGACTCATCCGCGATGTCTTACTTAACCCAGATGCATATCGCTCTTTCTTGCTTGAATCGTATGAAGCAGCATGGGAAGACGGCATCATCACCGAAGAGGAACTGGCTGAACTCAAATCCTTCCAAGATGCACTGGGCATCTCCGACCAAGAGGCTGCCCAAATGAACGTCGAAGCTGTTGTGAAGTCCGCCTCCAAAGATGGCGAAATCTCCGAAGATGAAGAAGAGAGCATCAAAGCGGCTGCGGAAAAGGCAGGCGTTGATTCCTCAAAGGCTATCAAGGACGCTAAAACCAAAGCGAAGAAAGGGAAGAAGTGAAACTCAATCCCACTGCGTGTTTCCAGTTAACAACTTGGAAGCGAGGTTTCTTGCTTTCAATCTCCGAGTATACTCACCCCGACTCGATACCGCACAGAGCACCAACCCGAGTACACCAATTGGAGTTGCATACGGGACGAGGCCCGATGCGTTCTCCACCGAAATGAAAGGAGGCACATCGTTGGTGTCGAAGCCTGGAGAGGCAATAAATCGTACATCCAACAAGTCGAGGTCACAATCGCACAAACTTACCGATATACGCTCGGGGAAAAGTGCACTCTGCAGCGACAACCAGTCATATTCGCTTACTGATACCGGACGAGTACCCCAAGCAGGAACCGAAACTGAACCGGTAGCCGGGACATCGACCATCTTAAAATCAACATGGAAAACGGAAGAAGTGGGCTTTTCATCGACAATCATCATTGCTTCAAGCATCAATAAATCGAGAAGAAGTGAACGGCCAGCCAGCAGAATGAATCGAACGGTTTGCTGTTCTAACATTCCGTCGTCGGTTGTCTGAGCACCCCCCCTGCTAACTTGAGAGAAAATAGCTTGATCCAAACGTAACTCCTGTAATTCGGGAACAATCAACTGCCACCTGCCATCAGGAAGTGGGATGGCTTGATCGACCTCGAGTCTCATTTCGAGACGCTCTCCATCAAGCATTCCCCATGTTGCACCCGTATGTGTGACGAGCACCTTTTCGGGAACTCCCGGATACGATGCATCCCAGAGTTGTTGTAAACGGTTTTCAATGAGTTCATCCAATTGAATTTCAGATTCAACTTGCACCTCATCGGACAAGGCCCACATCGGATGAAGAATTCCACCCACGAGCAAAAAGAGCACACCGGGCGTGAATGCGCCAAACCGGAGAAGAGACGAAGTCGAATGGCGAAGGCCATCAATAACAAATCCTGCAAAAAGAATGAGTGAGATGAAAAGGAAGCCAGAGGAGTACCTCGAAAGTGATACGGGTGAACTTTCATCACCGATGATTCCGCTACCTGCTGGGTAAAACGCCTTGCCATCAAAATCTGCGGGCGTAACGGGCCCTGCGCCCTCAAAAGCCAGTTGACCTGTCCACGTGTAAGGCTGGAATTTACCGGCTGTTCCACCAAAGCAAAAGATGTAATCACCGACAGGGAGTGCTCGCCATCGGTATGTTGTTCGCGTTGAATCATCGTCATCACGAACGATGACCTCCGGAGCGCTTGACAAACGGCCGTTTGGCTGAATCAAATCGGGCAAGCCATGACTCTGTTGAAGTTCGATAGGAACCGTCTCCCACTGCACATAGATATTGACCACTTCATTCTGTTCTATAGAGAAAGACCAGCAGTCTCGGTCATTTTCCAACAATGCACCATAATGAACGGTTTCAAACTCAGTCGAACGGGGTTCAAGATCACTGGATGGCTCGTCCGAGTTTCGGTCATTGATGTCTTCAGACCAAGGTATGTGCAATTCCATGGACGACGAACCTCGCAGATACAGTTCCCAAGTACCCGGTCGGTCAAGAACAAAAGTCATCCGAAGTCGTACTGGGTCTTCCGGCCATAGAACCCGTTCACCGTTCAGGTTTAGCGGTTCATCTTCAAGTGAATATGGACTGGTTTCGGATAAGGAGGGTACAAAATCAGCGTCAAAACTCCAATCAGTAACCGAGGAACCAAGAATGAGTGAAACATCTAACTCAGGTTTAGTGTAACCTGAAAAATCTCCAGTAAAGCGCAAATCAAGAACCAAAGATGTTAATGTCGTGGGCAACAAAGCCAATTCACGCTGTTGAGGCTGCATTTCAAATTCAATCGTCACTGTTTCTGGTTGAGCAGGTGACGCAAAAACGGTATCGGAAACGAGTTCCTCTCCACCTGCCACCGAACGAAGTTCACATTCGTCGTCTTGGATGCAGGACAAGAACATCTTACCGCCATCTGTTGATTCGTTAAGGTTCGCCTGGACCAGAGGTGAGAAAAGCGAGAGAAGAAATAAGCTTAGGATCAAAATCAGAGTCACAGACAATGAGCGTCGAGATGAAGAACGCCTGCCCATGCACATCGCAGCATTTCATGATGCTTCAAGTCAATGGCGGCAGATTATGTGAGTGTGGTGATTTTCCGGTCGATGAGTTTCATGTCGCATGTTCTGCAACGATAGCCGCCATTGGATGGTTTTTGACGCGGATATTCACGCCCACATTTGGAACAGCACCAGAGCCAAGAGGCTCTTTTTCGACGCAAGGCTTCGGTGAACTTTATGCCTTGTTGCCCCGCTTTACTACCCGGCCAAGATGCTTCTAAACTGCGAAACGATGAATCATGCGCTCGTAGACCGAAGGCGTGAATGTATTCATGATGCAGAACAAATGCAGAATATGCCTTCCATTCAGAAACAAGAAGTTCCGGATGAAGGTCAATGACATCCACATCACCCGGCTTCAAATCATTGACATCAACTCCTCGCCTCCATCGAGTAACGCCGTGTCGTTGCGTAGCATTTTTTCGCAAAACCCCGAGTTGTATGGTGCTTAACAGTTCAACATTCGCACCGACCCACTCAGGCATTTCCCTCATAACCTCGAGAACGAAGTCACGAAGTTCATTCAAGAGCATAGATTGCTCTGCGTTCGGCTTGGCCATTGAAGAAGTCAACTCCACCGGTGATAGGCAGGATGACCTTCTTTGACCGCCACAAACAATCCAGTGCCGGTGGCGCAGACTTTCCCGTTTGCCTCCAGCAGTAACTCAATTTCTGCCCGGTCATCACCAAGCTCTTTGATTTGGCTTGTAACCTTGAGGGGCACATCCATCGGAGTGGGTCGGCGTAGTTTAACGCTGTATGACGCAGTTACAGTACACGGCGGTTCAGTCAAACCCTTCGCATCCATAAGGGCAATCGCTGCGGTCCAGTTACCGTGACAATCAAGTAATGTCCCTATGATTCCACCGTTCATCATTCCCGGAAAGGCTTGATGATGAGGTTCAGGGGTGTAATCCAAAGAAAGCCCATTTTCAATCCGAACGCTGTTTATTTGCAAACCCTTCTCATTCGCTGGACCACAGCCAAAACAAATTGAACTGGGGGCGTAAAACCGCTGCACACTGGTCTCTTCCATACCACTGGCACAACCTTCAAGCACTTGTTTTCTTTGCTCAATGACACCATTCGATACGCATTCTTATTGAGGGGGGGAGTATGCATGAACCATGGCAGGTAAGGGTCGAAAGACGAAGACGAAAGTTCGTGTTGCGCATGAGTTGCCGAAACGTCGCAGAACTGCGATTCGAGAAGCAATGGATGCTCACATGCCTGAGGACCGCCCCGAATGGGATCGTACTGCCAACTGGGGCAATACTCGCTTCTATCGCAAGATAATCAAACCCGGCACTATGCGGACAGTTTATCTTCCGCTGTTGGAAGCAGAACTTGGAGACTCATGGCCGATTCCAGTAACGATACTCCATGGAAGTCGACCGGGCCCCACAATCACGATACTTGGAGGCGTTCACGGTGATGAGTTGACTGGACCTTCCACATGTACGCACCTTTTATCGAACGCTTTCACCGATGAAGGTAAGCCCTTAGATCCATCAAAAATGGCTGGTACGCTTCGAATTGTGCCGATTGTCAATTTACCAGGTTACCGTTCCAAGTCGAGGTATTTTCCCGACGGTCGTGACCTCAACCGCAATTTCCCCGGTGACGCAAAGGGTTCAACCACTCGACGTGTCGCAGCGCAAACGTGGAAATACTTGTTTTCCGATGTGGATGCAATCGTTGACCTGCACAGTGCAGGAAAAGGCAGATCCAACATGCCACAAATCCGTGCAAATCTCGCCCATGCTGGTTCAAATATCTTAGCGAAGGCGTTTGGAATTGAAATCATTCTCGATTCAAAACCTCCATCGGGGTCGCTTCGAAAAGCAGCCATCGCTGAAGACATTCCAGTAGTCACGTATGAGGGAGGGGGTGCAAATGTTTTGGACCATGAAGCGGTTAAAGTCGCCATGCACGGTGTGCTCA
>JAKMGM010000072.1 GCA_022424925.1 Candidatus Poseidoniaceae archaeon
GTGCAATACAGTGCAAAAGGTCATTTTTGTAACAATGACGCGTTTGAATTGGAATGGAGCGAATCAAAGGGTCACGCCATAACACCCTTGTGAACATTGTAAACGAATACATGGGTTCGCAGTGGGCTCTTCACAACGCTACCTCGTGCTTGTGTACGTCTACAAGGGGACCCTTGTGAATATAGTTTGCCAAAAATATCGCGAGTGTTTACAATGATTCGTAAACATCTGCCATTCTGCTGCAGAATCTACTCTGGTCAAAACGTGTAGCAAACTCAATCAAGCCCGAACGAGGTTTGGGCCACATATGTTCAGTATCGGTTTTTGTCCTGTTTTGCCAGTTGGAATAAACCGAAAGAATTGCCTCCTTCCAAGCCTCTCTATCTTCGGGGCGTAAACACGATTCCTCCGGCATGAGTTCATTGTGCGATGGTAAGTCTGCACAAAGTACTGGCGTACCTGTTGCCATTGCCTCAAGCGGTGGGTAACCGAACCCTTCACTTGCACTCGGAAACAGCAATGCTTCACTGGCGAATCGCATATGCATCAATGCCTCGTTGGAAACCTTGCCGCCATGCGAGGTCCAATGCGTTACCGAATGTTTGCGAGCGAGTTCAGAAGCGGATAAGCCCCCGTAAGGGCAGCTATCGTTTCCGACATGATGGACATGGATGTGCTGTTTTACTTCATCAGGAAGTTCACCAATAACCTTCGAGATGAACGCAAGCCGCTTGCGGGGTGCATGACTTCCGACAATCAACAAGTGACACATTTTTGAGAAGCCACGTGCGGGCGAGAGAATCTCTGTACCTTGTTGGGACACGGGGGCAAAAGCGGCAATATTGAGGCCAAGAGGGACACATACAGACGGAACGCTTGGAAAGTGTTCTTGACAAGCGGACAGTGTTGCTTGCGAGTCGCATACCAAAAGATTGGCTCGTGACAATCCATCGCGGAGTTTCTGCAAATCTCTGCGACGAAACCAACCCGGTTTCTGTTCGCCGACATCGATTGTTTCCTCGCCGAGCGTGATACGTTGTGGGAAAAGGTGAAAGACATCATGCACGGTTACAACTGACGGTAAAGGACCATCCTTTGGAATCAAGTGGGCTTGTTCTTGGTCTGTGATGTGCACGACATTGAAACCGTTCTGGCCACGTGTCAAGCGTTCGACCTTGCGTGGGTGAGAAAACCAACGCTTGTACAACCGAGAAAACGGGTTGATTCGTTTTCCAATTTTGTATTCACACGAAGCGTCAGTCGACCAACCAGCAATGTCGCCGCTTGAAAGCGATGCAGCGAGGTTGTGGTGTGCGCTCCCAATACCGGTATTGTTGCCCAAAGCACCCCCTCGCACCAGCAACACCCGTTTGGTCATGACTGTGCGTAAGGACACGCCTTCTTCAAAGGTGAGACTCGGATATCAAAAAAACAGTGTTTACTCAATACTTCGGTGTTAAAATGGAATTAAGTAGTGGAACAACCAGCGTTACCCGGGATGGCAACATGGTAACTCCACCGCTCAAAGTTTCGCGTAATGACTACAACAATGTTCGAAGTTCCATTGAGAGTGCTATATCGCTTGGCGGTGACATACGAGGGATTCTTGAAGCACAAAAAGAATTGAACCCGCTTGATGACTTGCACAATGAAGTGTGTAGGGCTGGCGAGGCGCTGGGCGTCTTCGGTTCACGCTGGACCATTGAAATTCTCTCAGCCCTGTACATTGCTGGTCCTCGAAGATTCAATCAAATGAAGAATCTGCTCGAGGGGATTTCATCCAGAACACTGTCTGACAAATTGAGATACCTTGCTGATGAAGGACTCGTTCATCGCCAAGTGACTGAAGGCCCACCGATACGCGTTTCTTACCTGCTCACCGAACATGGACGTACATGCGGCAGACTGCTCTCGCCGCTCGTGGCGCATCTCAAAATCCACCTTGGAACAGTCGTCGCCCAAGACGATTGACATCTTCGACTCACGAAAGGGATGAATTAAGAAAGGAGAACGCTGAGTGAAGACCATGCCTCTTCTTGCACAATGGGTCCGTCAACGGCCGTGGTTGTCAGCTGGATTGGCAGGTGCGGCTGGAGGTGTTGTCGGCATTGCCGGCGGTGTTGCAGCGGCTGCAAGTGCAGTTGGTGCGCTTGCTGTGGGAGGCGTTTCAACGAAATCTCGCACCTATGAACATCCGCTTCGCCGACGCATACTCGCAACACTCGAGCATCACCCTGGACTCTGCTATCGTGAATTGCAGTCTACCCTGAATGCCGCAAACGGAACGCTGCGTCACCACCTCGATGTTTTACAAACGCGCAGGAGCGTAACCGTTCTTCCAGTGAACGGAAGAACGTGCTATTTTGCTGGAGCACCAAGCCAAGTCGAAATTCTGCGAGGCATTGCAGTCACAGAAGAGCGAGCAGCCAGTGCACTGCCAATTGGGCTGTCTCTCGTCCAAAAACTCATCATCGAAGACATCCAAAAGGAAGGCGTTCCACGTTCACAGGCGGCACTCGCTCGGCGAATCGGTCGCTCACGAGCCACGGTTCACTCCGCAGTCAAAGTTCTGCGTCGACGAGGTATACTTCGTGAAGACCGAATCGAAATGATGCCGCATATTGACATGAATATTGAATGGCACGGCACCAAAGGTGTCGACTACGAGTGGCACGATGAACGGTGAATTGTGCAGTTTTTTTCGCCGCTTGAGCGGCATTTAACCCATAGGCTTCAAAGACCTTCGACAGAAACGATTGCTGAGTGTCATGTTTAGTGTCCGCTTGTCCGAAGTATCGCTGCCTGCGAGTGAGCGAGATCTGGATAACTTGGTTGGCTGGTTCATCGATACACTCTGCCTCGTGAGAAAGCGGGGCGAGGTTACTGCTGATTTCGGCAGGGCTGGACCGGTACACAGACTGTTGCGAGAGTACCTGTTCACGCAACCAAACATCAGTTGGGATGCAAAAATGCTCGCTGATGAGTTGGCACTTACCCCCGCTTCTCTAAACCACCACTTGACTCGATTGGTCGAAGCTGGTATCATCGGTTTTTCCAATGAAGGCAAGGGCTGGCGTCGGTACTTCCTAAGGGGCGGTTCGCTCACCAACGCCGTTGAATTTTTTTCACTTCAATGTGAGGCTATCGTTAAGCAGCGCATGGCTGTTCTTGATGCGCATTGGAGTCGGGAAAAGAGCGGTTCACTGACTCCAATCCTCCCTACGGAAGCGCCGCCACTCACCATCGGCATTGTTGACCACCGCCCACTGTTCTCCGACAGCAAAGAGAGCGTACTCTCGCAGTGGATGGGCGATTTCGGATTGCTCGGAGAACGGCCTGGCAAAGAAGCGCATGCTGCATCTATTTCTGTTCAATTGTTCGAAATATTGTTGGCTCGAAATACCCCCCTTTCTCTCGATGAAGCCGAACAACTACTCGATGAGCAAAAACCACGCTTGGGTAGGATACTTGAGCGATTTCGAACCACCGGGATGGTCCAAAGGGTCCCGAGAATTGATCGCCTGAACGTCGCATTGTGGACTGCAATGACGGCACAGTACCAGCGCCGTGGTGAAGATTGGTTGCTCAAAAAAGGAGGTTTTCAGCGCATTCTTAGCACCAAACAACAATCTGCAGTGCTTGCAAAAATGAAAGCGGGCCACTTGACCGTAGAAGATGTTGAAGAACACATGAAAGACACTACACCTGAGGAGCAGATGTTGCTGCTCAATTTACTCGGTGGCCGGCTGCCTCTTGGCCACCAGATGGCTGGATTTTCATCATCAGAGGTCCATCGAGAAATCGCTGGACGAATCGACAAAATTCTTCGCCGAATGCGACGGGTAGCCCAACTGTTTGAACAGGAATTCAACGATGAATGAACCAATTCAGCAGCACAAAGGAGGACCTCGAATGAGCGAACACATCGGTGCAAAACCCGGCGAATGGGAAGGTGAAGAACGTTTGCTGTTTCTTGCGCCGATGGCTGGCGTGTCAGATTTGCCGTTCAGATTAGTGGCCAAAGATTGTGGCGCTGATGTAACCATCACGGAGTTTACCAACAGTACAGCCCTTTCGAGAGAAGCGGCGATGTCGTGGAGAAAAATGGAATCGCATGAAAGGGAAGTCCCGTTCATTCCCCAAATCTTTGGCGGTGATGCGGGCGATATGGCTACAGCGGCTGAAATGTTAGCAGAAAGTGCCGATGTAATCGATCTCAATTTTGGCTGTCCAGCCCCAAAGGTCACCCAAATATGTGCTGGAGCGGCGTTGATGGGTGAACCGGAAAATCTGGTCTCTATGGTGGACGGTATTATACAACGAGTGGACACACCCGTTACGGCAAAAATGCGTCTTGGAACCGGACAAGGAGCGCATAATGCCATGGAAATATGTAAACAATTAGAGGACATTGGAACCTCCCGGTTGTGCGTACACGGTCGCACGTTGCGTCAACGCTACTCGGGTGAAGCAGATTGGAACTATATCCGGAAGGTTGTCGACGCAGTCGAAACACCGGTGATTGCCAACGGTGATGTGGTTGATGCAACAAGTGCAAAATTGTGCTTGGAGACCACTCATGCAGCAGGATTGATGATTGGACGAGGGGCGATTGGGCGACCCTCGGTTTTTGGAGACATCAAAGTTGGACTGGGGTGGATGAAAGAGGAAGAGTTACCATGGATAAAAGAACTCGGCGATGAATGGTATGAACGCTCGGATACTGGACGCGCATTTGCTACGCGTAAGTGGTGCTGGGACAAATACATCGATTATTCTCATCAAAGCGTAGGCTTGCAACCACGATGGATGCAGCGTCATGCTGTTGCGTTTACAAAGGGCTTGCCGGGAGCTAAAAAAATCAGGAACTTGATGCACGGCGCACCAAACCCTGAAGCATTTGCAGAAGCCATTTCGACCTACCTTTCAGTGAACCAGTAGCAGGTAACCTGCATCGGTGGTACACATCAGAATGTTGATTGCCAGTCTTCCAAATCTTGGGCAGCGGCCCAGTCTTCGTCGGTGGTCTGGCCACGAACTTTGAGTACTTCACGAGCAAGAAGCCAATACACCAATGCAAGTGAGCGGCGACCCTTGTTGTTTGCCGGCAAGGCAACATCGACGTTTCGAAGATTGTTGTTCGCATCAACAATTCCGACAATTGGCAAACCGGAGTTAACCGCTTCTCGGAGCGCCTGCTGATCAGCAGCCGGGTCGGTAACGAACAAAACATCAGGTTCTACGTAGGAGCGAAGAACAGGATTGGTGAGTGAACCGGGAATGAAACGTCCAACTGCTGCGTTTGCGCCGATTGCTTCGGAGAAAAGACGGGCTGGTCGTTGGCCGTATTGACGAGCGGAAACAACCATTATTCGTCCAGCGTCATACTTGTTGAGGAATTGAGCGATGGAACGAATTCGGGAGTCGGTCATGTTCACATCAAGAAGGTACAGCCCGTCTTCACGAACACGCTCGATGAAGCGAGCCATGTCGGCACTCTTCTGTTGCGTTCCGATGTTGACTGCGTTCTCTTCATAGGATTCGAAGGGCAAGAGTAAGTTCGATTCTTCGGACATGGTGATTCCTCAGCAGTCGTCCGACTTGTACTCCATATTAAAGCGGTTCGTAGAGGCACGGAGTCAAAAACTTCCCTTCCTCGACGAAAATTATTGGGAATACCTAGGAAGAACTCAAGTGGAGAAACCATGAGTTTGGTTAGAGGCGGTCGTTCATGCAGTCAAATGGTGTTCGAGATCAAACACTGAATGCGACGCTTTGTGAAGACAATATTTGGCGTGACGATGAAGGAAACGCTTTGCCAGTGAGCGCCAGTGATTTGGAACGCCATGCATACTGCCCACTCTCGTGGTCACTGTCCCGACAAGGACATTCAGGACAAGGTGAAGCCCTTGTCGCCGGAATTAAGAAACACGCTGAAATTCACGCTCAAATGAAGGGATTCCAGGGTGTACAATCTCGGATGCGTCGTTCAGTAACGATATGGACGTGGTGGTTTTCGGTCATCATTGCCCTATCCATCGATGCAATAGCGTTCAGATACATCGATGATGTGGTGACACCGCTGTACATGGCTCGTTATCTCGCGTTGTGGAGCGCAAGTATGCTCGTCATCGGCTTTGCAGCGATTTCACTTCCTTGGCGGTCATGGATTGGGTTGGTCGAAACCGTTCCTCGGCAAAAAAACAAATTCATCGAAGAGCAGAATGACCTGCACAATTTTTGGCAACCGAAGGGATTCATCGGGGGTTGGTTTGAGGCCGGTAGAATTGAGGCTAGTTTACTGTTTGGGTCAATAGTAATCGGCCTCCATGCCATTGCTCTAGCCGCAGCGGATGACCGTGACCAGGCCACGTTCATACTGTTCATCACGGCAATGGCTTGGACGCTGGCTGCTTCGTGGCAATTGCAACGAATGTTGCTCACCGATACTGAACTTCAGGACATTAAGAAAGACATTGATTTTGACGAAGGTGAAGAATTAGCCTACTCCGACAACGACATTGATTCAAACCTTCTCAAGGACGACCGCATTGGTTTACGTGGCAAACCCGACCAGATTGTTATTGTCGACGGGGAATTCATTCCAGTCGAACAAAAAACCGGTAAAGTCCCAACTAATCCGCACGAATCCCACAGAATGCAAGTGCTTGCATACTTGCACTTGGTTGAGACGAATACCAAGAAAAGCGCACCTTATGGAGTACTGCGATACGGTAGTGAAAACCTCCATCAGATTCCATGGACAGATGGGGCGAAACAAGAACTTCTCAACGCTGTTTCACAAGTACAAAAACTGATGGTAGAAGGTGGAGCGGAACGAAACCACGAACGCCCCGGAAAATGTCGAAATTGCTCACGTCGCTATGCATGTGACGATTCGCTGGTTTGAATCACTCACATACATCTTCGAGCGGGTACAGGAGACACGCCCGCTTGATGTTGATATCGATGTGGAAGTTGTCTTGAAGAGCGGAGTTTTGCAATCCACCACCACGCGCATCAATGACCAAACGCCAGTTCCCGGTCTCAAAAGTCGTCGAACCTTCCTCCATAGTCACGGGGTCAATGGATGCACCGAGGTCTTCACACACATCAATGGACCATGCTAATGCATTGGATGGAGTGTACAGTTCAGCACGCACATATCGCGTGAAACTCTCGAAGCAGCCAATGTCAGATGTACCAGTGATTTGCACTTTTCGATAAATCGAGATTTCAATCACTGACTCATCAATCGGAATGAATGTCGAATTGGTGTATGCTTCCCACTCAAACAAGTTCGTGAATACCTTCACTTCGCTGACGCTTGATGATTCGGTTTTCAAAGTCGGCGGGTCACGCATATCCTCGAGAAGTTCTCTCGATTGAAGAAGACCCAAACATCCTGAGAACGAACCGAGGACAATGGTGAGTACCAACAGTACCGGCATGCTCCACTGGCTCTTCATCAAAAAGCCCAAGTCAATCCCACATATCAATACAATGCCATATTGATACGAGGGTTTGAAACCTGAGCGATGCAGGGCACGATGTCCGAATGACGCCTGTGGTTGCCGAGCACCTGCGATGACGAACCCTATGAAAGCCGACGGACATCACTCAAACTTAGCGCCGCAGGTTCCACATTCGGTGGCATCAACCGGTAAGTCCGCGCCGCAAGCTCCGCACTCCGCCACCTCTGGCACAGATGCCTCAGTAGATTTACGACGAGGACTGCGACGACGAGCTGGCTTCTCTGACTTTGGTGATAATTCATCAACCAACGCAATTGGAGTATCGTCATCATCGATAACCGTGAAGTCGGAAGTCGTCTCTGAAACTTCATTGCCTGCGAATGCAGAGTCCGAAAGTTGCATGCCTACGTTCACTTTGTCGCCCGGCATGATGCCGTCTTCACCGGTTATCTCATACAAGCGGCCGCGAATATCTGCATCGCTTGCTGAAAGGTCTTTACCGTCATCTTTGTGAGCAACAATCTCACCCTTGGAAGCAAGAATCGCGTCAATATCGTTGGATTCAGCGCCAAGGTCTTTCATGCTCTTGAGCGTGGTCGTAACCGTGTTTTGATAGCTTTCTAATTCTTCTTCGGTCATGTCCTCTTGCATGATTTCCTCGGCATTTCGACGATCATAAGCTGCTTCAACCTCTGCTTCGGCTGAAACGATATTCTCATCCCATTCCTCCTCAAGTTGGTCTTCATCGTACCCGAATTCCTTCACAGCCTGAGCGAAATTCTCAGTACCTGTAACAATTGCATCTTCATCTATTTCTTCAGGAAGCGCCACCATCTCCTTGACAGTGCGCTCCTTTCGTTCTCGCTTTTCGAAGTATGATGAAACATCTTGTTCTGCACCGCAGTACACACAGTTATCCAGCAAATCAGGTATAGATTCCCCACACTCGTCGCAGTCATGGAATTGCTTTCGCGCCTTTTTGAGGTTAAACGAACAGTGAGGGCAACGGTCTTCGTCGCCTTCAAGTTCCCCATCACATGCTGGGCAATATTCGAATATGTCTCGCTCAACTTCGTCTTCTGATTCACGTGTCAAATAAATCGAGATGGCTAGAATTGCAACAAGAATAAGTGCGACAATTCCGATGAGCGTGAACGTACCGAGTTCGGAATTGGAATTGATTTCATCGAGGTCCTCACCACTCATCACCGTGGAAAAGGTTCGCGTGAACGTGCTGGAGATGGTGGAATCTGACGGTATGAGCCGAACGACGGTTGACGGGGCTACGGCCTCAAAGTCACATTGGAGTGATATTTTATCCCCGAGGTTGACGACTTCGGCTTCAATCGTGCTGAGGACTTCGGCGTTTCCATCAACACAGTCGTAGACAACAGAACCTGTTGCCGTGCTCGTCAAATCAATCGAAAGTGAATACGAAAGACCTTGGGTCATGGGTAATGCGAATGAAGTTCCGTCGGAACTGGTAACTTCAAGTGTCGATAGTGCCCAGTCAAGACGCAATTCCGCTTCAACCGATACCTTGCCGGTAGCCACGCTGTTGAGTGGGTTCGAGTCCCAACTGTTCGAAGAAGCAACCCATTGTGCCTCAAATTGCGCCTCATGGGCGCCAAGGGCGGTTGTCAATTCGACGTTCCAAGTAAAATCTTGACCTGAATCCAAATAGATAACTGGGGAGTTATCGGTCGTTCCTTCCCAGGTGTATTGCAACCTACCTGAAACACGGATATCGCCGGTGTTCACCATACTGATGCGCCATTCAACTGAATCTCCCGAATTAACCGAGGGTGATGAAGCGATTGCATTTGCATCGACAAAGACATCAGGAACCTCGAACTTCGAGAGCGTTGAAGTGAGTTCATCGTTTAATGTTGATTCTTGAATGAATGCAGCATTGGAAAACGGGTCTATCTTCGCAGTAACCGTATGTATGCCTGCTGGAAGAGCGTCGAGTTCCGCAGCAGTCAGTGAATGACTCCAAGTGGCTTCAGCGTATCCGGTTCCGCTCAGTGAAACGCTGAACGGCGCTGTCGTTACCAGTTCACCCGTCACACTCGAAACTTGAAGCCAAAGCGGCACAACGGATGTTCCGGTTCCGTTGGTTCGGCCGAGTTTGCCGGATACAATCCATGGACCTTCCAGTGCGCCATCTTCAATTTCAACGGTAAGTTCGCCAATGTGAAACACATCCATCCGGGTATCGACCGTGAAAGGTACGTCCACGACTTTGTTGAACTCTGATGATTCTTGGACAGCGTCTTGATAATCCGGCGTTACGAGTAGCGTATGCGAACCGCTCTCGGGAGCGGTGAACGTAGTATTGACCCATGCTGAAGCGCCCGCAGCGATTTCGGGGGTCGCAACTTCAATGTCATTGGCGCCCGGAAGGTCAACGTGAAGCGTACTTGCTGCTGCAGGCTCGCTTCCCACATTCCGAACCAGTGAAGAAAGCAGAACTGAATCCCCTGAGAAAATACCTGTAGATGGTGTAAGTTCAGTTTGCGTCACCCTAAGATTCGGAAGTCCTGTCACGGTGAAATCTACCCAGAAATGGGCAATGTCTCCCGAATTTCGCGGATACTCAAACTCGATGTGAATCTCGTGATCACCCTCGGTGAGTCCGTTCCAAACAGCTGAAACTTCAGCGAATGTTTCCGTATCGATATCAACGGTTGCTTCTTTGAGAAGTTGGTCTGGACCTCTCGAATCTCGATAGAAGGTATATTGAACATCTGTGGCATAATTACCAGAATTGTACAATTGCAAATTAATCGTGACCGAACCGCCCGCTACAGGATTGGCTGGAACCAGTGCAACTGTGCTCGGGCTGGCTTGAATCGAGCCACTTTCCTCAGCACTGGTTGGCATCGGAATAGAGGCTACACAGAGCAAAAGAATTGCAACTATCGGCTTCCATGCAACGGCCATGAGTATTCGACAACCTGCGAAGCACTTGAACCCATCTCAAATTAAAGAGAAAATCGGTGCTTCAATGGCCCAACTGTTCACTTCCACTATCTTCCCGTTTTCACCGACGCTGTGAAGCAGCGGGCCATTGGACGTGATTCTGTCCGGTTGAAGGGGAGCATTGAAGGATAACCTCGCATGTCACAGCCTCATGGGAAGGACATGGCCGAGCGCAGTTCTTGCTGTCCTTCTCATTTGCTTGAGCACCACACCCCCGGTCAACATGGAACTTGACGATACTGTTGCACGTTTCTCTTCCACTTCGGACTTGACGCTCGGTTTCTCAAACGGACCAACAGAGAATCAAGACGTTACTGGATTGCTAAGCCTGTCCTTTTCTATGAGCGGTGATGCGAATGTTTCGTCTCTGCTTATCGAAATCTCCAGCGATGGAAACAGTTGGGCAACACTCACCAACCTCACTTCGACTCCATGGCTCACTTACTTTGACTCGACAAGTTATGCCAACGGCTCATACACACTCCGCGCTACAGCATGGGACGATGATGTCAATGAACCAGTTGTTGCCACCTCCGGTTCGTTCAACATCGTCAATCAAGTTCCAATCATCACTATTTTTACTGCACTCAACGCAGTTGCTGGAACCGGAACCTCGGCCTCAGACCGTGCGTGGTTTGGCATCGCAAGCGATGGTGTGATCGCCTACAGGTGGGGTGCAAGCGATGACGACTTGAGTTACGCCACGCTCACCAATGTCCCCGGCCCGGGTGCCCCATCAAACGACGGACCGAATAACATCGCCTATGGATGGGATTGGAGCAGCGGTGCCATGGATGAAGGCACCTGGAATTCAAGACTAACAGTGTACGACAGTTCAAGTCTGTCTGCAACCGATACGCTCTTCATCGGCATTGACAGAACAGGACCTTCGCTCGCTTCGATTACGGTTGGTGACGGTTCAGACTGGCAGCAGTCAAGTGAAGTCACGTTAAGCGGATTGCTCAACAACGCTGATGATGGACAGGGAAGTGGCGTTGCATCTGCGGAGTATTCCCTTGATGGCGTGGTGTGGAACAGCACGACTTCTGATTCAATTCAGTTGACACTGTCTGAAGGCACACATACAGTCTCCGTGCGTTCTGTTGACAGGGTTGGCAACATTGGCTCAACGGTTCAAGTCGATATCCGCATCGATGAGACGGTTCCCGAAGCCATTGGTTGGACGGTTGACGAATTGACTACCAGTCGAATCGGTCCGGCAAACGTGAGTTTCAATGCACTTGATGACGGCTCGGGCATTGACGCATCAAATTCGTATTTGCAATTCGGTTTCGACTCGAACGGCGTCGGCCAAACCCCCGACCTTTCCGGCACATGGCTGCAAATGAGCCAACCCGGGCTTACCGGCTCAATAGGCCTTGCAAGTTGGGCTACGAAATCTCGTCAGTACTTGATGTTCAGAGCAGTCGTGGTCGACAACGCTGGAAATGAATACACGACAAACCCCAGCGCCTACCAGATTTTACCAGGGCTTGACCTGTATTGGAACGCAACGGAAACGAACCTCGACCGCCTCATTGTCCGCCCGGGTGAGGCCGACGGAAATGTAACGATCACCAGCCTGCTTGAAACAAATCAAGACTACGGTGGAAGCGTAGTCGTACGCCTCGAATCAGCACCTGCTGACAGAACTGCATCCGTCTCTTGGACGGTCATGGAATCGAGAACATTGGAAACCAATTCGTTAGCCGACCGTGAAGAACTGATGATTTGGAACTACACCGTACCCAAGACTGGTCAGTTCGATTTGCGCCTCGTTATTGATTATGTCAATGTGATAGATGAATACGATGAAGGCAACAACTACAACCACATGGTGGTGACTGGTGCATCGATAGGCTCACCCGGACTCGTTCCCTCATTCACTCCATCCGTCCTCGTCCTGCTCCTCGTTGGATTCGCCATAAGTGCACTTCAGCGCAGAACAAGAGATTGAAAAGAGGTCGGCTGTAGGCAAGGCCATGCGCCAGCCCTTGCCTCGTGTACCGATGAATCGAATTGCGGTTCTCATTGGTTCGAAAGGAGCGACAGCAAAGTCCCTTCGTCACGCTTCAGGGTGCGAGGAGTTCAACATCGATTCAGTCACCGGCGATGTCGAAGTTGTTTGGGGTGAACCGGGCACATACGACCCTGTCAAGGCCATGAAATTCCCAAACGTCATCAAAGCAATTGGGAGAGGAATGGCTCCAAAGGCCGCCATACAGTTACTGGAAGATGGGCACTTCTTCGAACTGGTTGATATTCGAAAGTTCGTCGGCAAAAGGTCGAATCAGCAACGAAGGATACGTGGGCGTATCATCGGAAGCCAGGGCAAAATCCGCAAACTCATCGAAGGATTAACCGATACTCAAATTACCATTTACAATTCGACCGTTGTTCTCGTTGGAGAAGAAGAAGGGTTGTCTGCTGCACGCCAAGCAGTCGAAATGATTGCTGGTGGTGCTGAGCATGGAACCGTACTCAACTTCCTTGAACGAGACCGGCGCCGTTCTCGGATTGTTAACAGACAACTCGATACCATCGAGATTCGTGACGATATTGCTGTTCCGTCAGACGGGTTTGAAGGTCTCGTACCCGGCCTTTCTGACCTTTCGGAACGGCGTAATCGTCGTATGCGAGCAGCACAAGTTGACCCGGAAGATGAAGAAGCCGTCGTTGAAATGATGGAACTGGCTGAAGATGAAGAAGTCAGTTGGGAAGAAGAATGACTACTCTTCTTCTGAAAAGATTTGTTGCTGTACGTGCCCAAGGTCCATGTTGAGCACCTCAAACATCGCTTCTGCCAGGGTTACAGAAAGACCGTTCTTCTTGCCCCATTCGACAAGCCGTGTTACATCCCGTACGAGAAATTCCTGCGCCTTTGGGTGCGTTTGAATCACGGCTTGGCCTACATCGATAACCAACGCTCTCCCCTCATGCCAGAGAATATTGTAAGGCGAAAAATCTCCGTGCACGAGATTGGCTTTTTGCCAACAAATGGCTAAGAATTCAAGTAAATCATCAAACACCAGCTCCGGTTCATCAATCTGTACTTCTCTTAATTTTGGTGATGCGGAGACCTTTGTTCCTGCATACTCCATGACCAGCACGTTCTTGTGAATACCAAGTGGACGTGGAACATTCAAACCCCAGCGCCAAAGTCGGGAAAGGTTTCGGTGCTCTTTCCGAACCCAAATATCAACCAAGTCTCGATGTCTGCGGCGCAGTCCTCCGAACCTTCGGTCACCTTCGATGTACTGAATGAGATTCTTGAACACTGCATTGGATGTATGAAAAATCTTGACGGCTACAACACGTCCATCGATGTCAGTTGCATGAAAAACATGGGCCTCTTTTCCGCGTGCGATTGGAAAATCAAGGGTGTCAATCGTACCTGCTTTCATTAGTTTGTACAGCGACATCAAGGTCATCCGGTCAAACACTTGGTCGAAAACTCGACGGTCAACCCAATCGTATGTCCCTTTGCCTAATGCGCCTTGAATTTTTGATTCAATATCTCTGAACATCCGCTTGTGACGGTCTTCTTTCATCCAGTTGAAAGCACCGGATTTTGCCTCGAGGTTACTGAGGAAATGATCCTGTTCGTTCTTGGCAAAATCTGCATCCATGCCGCGTTCTGATTTGTTCTTTTTACGTGGTTGGTTGTGCTGTCTGCGACGTTTACGCTGACGCTTGTTGGAACCCAACTCGTCGTTCCAATCGTCACCTTTCGCCATGTGCCCACCCAGGCTCTCTGCACAGTTCAGCCAAACAAGGCTTCCAAATCATCGTCATCATCGTCGTCATCATCGCCGTCGTCTTCTGACGGGTATTCTTCAACAGGAACATGGGGGACTTCTGCTTCTGGGGATTCTTTCTCCTCTTCATCAGCATCGTCAGAGCCAAACAGGTCGTCATCCTCATCGTCATCATCATCTGAGCCGAATAAATCATCGTCATCGTCATCATCAGCAGAGCCAAACAAGTCTTCATCGTCGTCATCACCGCTGTCAGAGAACAAGTCACTGGATTCGTCTTCTTCGGGCTCGTCAACAGTACCGAACGTATCAGAAAATTCGTCATCGTCGTCATCAGCAGCTGTATTCATTCCGAAGAAATCCAATTCTTTCGGTAGAACGCCTTTACGAGACAGATACATGGCTTGTGTTTTCGTGTAACGGTGTTTAACATCGGCCTTTGCGTCTTGGAAATCCCATGGCCAAACAATAATCAAATCTCCATCACGAACCCATTGCCGTCTACGCATTTTCCCCGGTATTCGAGCCATGCGGGTCTCACCGTCTTCACAGAGAACGGTGACACGCCGACCACCGAGTATTTGTTCAGCAAAGGCGAACATCTCGTTGATTTTTCGGTTCGGCATCTTGACACGGATTTTACCGCCGGTTGCGTCGCCAGTTGATTCGAGACGAGCAAGCTCCTCTACATCCACTTTTTCTTCATAACGCCGACCCAAGTAGCCTCACCAGTTCCTTCCAACAGCCGACCCTTCTTGAATACAGCACCCGTTAACGGTCAATGAAAGTCACGCAATGTAGCGTTTACAGGAGGGTGATGTGTTCACCAATTGTAATTCAGGCTTTGAGCGGCCATTTCACAAACACGCAGTACTGCGTCGCCAGCGACACCAATCAACAAGGTCGTGAGAACACATGCGAAAATTGCAAGACGTACTTGCCATCCGGATGGGAGCGGTCCTTCTCGACCTTCTTCGGGTTCGTCGAAGAACATCACAACACCAACCCGCAGGTAGTAAAACATCGAAATGGCTGAATTGAGCACCATAAGAAGTGCGAGCCACCAAACCCAGTGCATGTCACCGAGTGCATAGATGCCGCCATCTGCAAGTTCTGCGCCCATATCACCGACAGCGACACGAACGATTCCCATAATGACGAGGAGTTTCGAGAGGAAACCTGCCATTGGTGGGACACCTGCAAGTGAAATCATGAAGATAAACATGGCAACAGCAAGAAGTGGTTCACGCTTTGCGAGGCCACCGAGCGATGATAGGCTTGAAGCGTCGCCTTCGGATTCGAGAATTGACAGCACCAAAAACGCGCCCAATTTGAACGCAACCAGAACCAAGAGGTGGAATATAACAGCTGTCATTACGGCTACTGCAGCGGCTCCTGCATCCCCTGCGACCGCAGCATCCCAATTCCAAGCGCCAACCGCAGTGAGTGCTGCGAGCATGTACCCTGCATGGGCTACCGAAGAGTAAGCAAGCATTCGCTTGGGGTTATCACTGCCAAGTGCGGCAAGATTGCCCCACGTCATGGTAACGGCAGCAAGCACGCCCAGACAGACAAGCCAGATTGCACTACCATCGCCGGTCTCAGGAGCTGCAACAATGAGCAGCATACGAACAAGTCCAATCATTCCCATAGCCTTGCTGGCAGTTGCGAGAACGCCTGCAACTGGACTGGTCGCACCGGCGTAAGCATCAGGTGCGGCAAAGTGGAACGGTGCTGCGCTAACTTTGAATCCAAATCCAACCAAAACGAAGCCAATGCCGATCAAAGGAAGGGCCATCTCAGTTGAACTGGTAGTAGCAAAAGCGACAGCGAGGACATCGAATTGTAAGGAACCCGCCCAGAGATAGAGCATCGAAAGACCGTAGAGCCCAACACCGGATGCAACTGAACCGACAATGAAGTACTTCATTCCAGATTCAACACCAACTTTGGATTCCTTGAGGAAAGCGACCAAAACATAGGTTGAGAACGATGCCAATTCAAGACCGATGAACAATACGAACAGGTCTTGGGCAAGAGCGACGACGGACATTCCAAGCGCACAGGTCACCATCAAGATGTAGAAATCTGCCTGACGGCGATTGTTGAACAGTTCAGTCTCCGAGACCTTGGACCCAACGCCGTCGACTCGTAGGCGGTTCATGCTCGAGAACGCTGCAAGAGCGAGCGCTCCGAAGAAAATCAGTTCAAAGATTCGGCTGAAGCCGTTTACCAACAGCAATTGTTTGCCAGATTCGCTGACGATGGCAACGCGGTCAAGTCCTTCGCTGAAGCCGTATAGAACACTCAGGAACGCTCCGCCAAGCGTCAAGGTGGCAATCCAAGCAGGAAGACGAGGGTCACTGATACTCTTGAAACGCTGACCACCTAAAAGCCAGGGGAGTCGAATCTGCGTCCCGGGAATTCGGAAAGTTCCCTTGCCGTGGTTCGGGATGATGATGAGCAGGAGCATACCTACAAACAGAATCAGTTCAGGCCCCAAAG
>JAKMGM010000074.1 GCA_022424925.1 Candidatus Poseidoniaceae archaeon
GGAGCAATAACTGCTTCGGGCACCGCTGACCTCACATCCACAACGTATACCGAACTTCGAAACCAAGATGTCAAAGCCACTCAGTTGGAATGGGGATTCGATTTACCATCTCCTATTGGCAAGTATGAAGGTACGACGGTGAGTTATGGGGTAGGTGGTTTGCTCGGAGGTCTTGAGACACTTGCGCCAGGTTTAGCGCTCATGCTACAACCGGTTGAGATTCAGGAGTTGTTTGCGAACGACCTCATAGATAACGGTGCTTCTGGAAGCAACCTTGGATGGGATTGGAGGGTTCTTGGTATCGATGAACTGAACGGAAATCCGGTGTGGAAAGTTGTTGCCACACACCACGATATTGAGGCATATTGTTTAGGCACGGCTACCATGAATTTGTGGGTCGAATCAGGAAACCCTTGGGCTGCCAAACAAACGGTTGATGTCTTCATCTCTGAAAACCAAGCCAGCCAGTCCGATTGTTCACCGACCTCTCAATTGCTCAACGATTATGTTCTGCCAGAAGGAGAATTGGAATTGCATCACACATTTACCAAATCCTCACTCAAACGAGGTCAGAAACAACTCGACCTCGGACGCTCCTATGCATCGATTCCGATGGCGAACCAACTTGGCCCCTCCAGCGATGAGTTGGAGACATGGGGGGACTACGACCTCCACATGCCAGATGACTCCACACTCCGCCAGCATACATTTGAGGATGCTCTCTCGTGCTTTGACCACTGGCCAAATGCGGTTGCGCCAGGAGCAATCAATGCACTCGAAGGTGAAGGGTACATTTGGCGAGGAACAACAGAAACCGTATCATCTTCTCAGTCCAAGTGGAATCTTTCCTGGGTGGCGTCGGATGAACAAGCAGGCTGGGTGCAATTCAATCTGACTGGCGTACCAAACGAAGAGAACTGCCAATACGAGGAGCGTGGTGACCTCGAATCTACCGCTTTCAATCGAGATTCGATACCCAAAACCCTCAACCTGACTTCACTTGAAACAAGGCTCTCTGACGCCTCAAGTTATGCTGTTCTCATCGGTGATGAGCGCTTCTTTTCTTCTTCTGGCACGTATCAAGAAGGTATTCAAGTGGGTTACCTCATAGCCGTTCCGGGGAATGACATTGGTTCACTGCTTTCGCAAATTGGCGACGGTGGAGAAGGCGCTGTTACCATCGATTTGTCAAAAAATTGGGATGAAGACGGGATGTCCAAACAACTGAATTTGCTCGCTGATGCTGAGGAAGGACGCCTTATCGGTTGGAGTTTTATTACGTCTCGAACGTGATTACTTCCAGCGGTCTTGCCCCCTCTGGTTGGAGGCGGGTGGTACATAGTGTCTGGATTGGGAAAACGTAGGTGCTGAGGGAATTTCTCTGTATGCTGGAGGCGTCATCGGCGATGAAAAACCTTGAGGTGCGTGCTTTGGAACGGAAGGCGTTGAGTTCGAACCCCTTTGAACATACAACAGAATCAGTACCAAAAGAGCAACCAGTGTTGCTAAAGCAAGCGGTAATGCAAAATCTTGCAGCGGGGATGCAGTTTCTCCTTCACTGACCGTAGTTTCGGTTTCGACCGCTGGTGGTGGATTCCAGACGTTGTAGTATACCATCCAAGTGGTGACATGATAACCATCCTCTTCGAAGACAACTGCCTTGTATTCAAACGGCCCGGCAGTGCCGTTGATGGAGCATAAGTCGATGGCCAGAGGGGTGCTTTGGACTGAACAATTGAACACCTCTTGACTCAAACTGAAGCCTTGACCCAGTAGCGATTGGTTCTGATACCATTGCACTGTGAGTCCAAGTCGTTCAACCGTCTCTTTCGTCATGTCAAAGGATATGTCAAGTTCAAGTCGGTCTTTTGTTGCGTTGAGGATGACATAAGGTTCTGAGGGATACGATACAATGGCGGCAGGCTTGTCCACAAACTCATCAATTTCACCGTCGCAATTATCGTCTAAACCGTTCCAAAGTTCACTCGCATTCGGTGAAACAGTGGTTTGGTTATCGTCGCAATCATCGAACCAGTAGAAACCGTCCAGGTCTGCATCGTCGTCGTATACAAGCGGATTTGAAAGGGTGGATAGAATCTCAAAGCCGTCGGTGAGACCGTCAGTATCGGTGTCTTTGTCAAACGGATTTGTGCCCAGTTCATTGAACTCAAACAGATCGAGTAAGCCGTCAGCGTCAGTATCAGTTCCGATAAAATCTTCGTCAATTGCTTCATCGCAATCGTTGTCGATTCCGTCGAGCTCTTCGACTGCATTCGGTGATATATCTGCATTCGAATCGTTGCAGTCATTGAACCAATAAAACCCGTCCATGTCCGTATCGTTGTCTTGTACCAATGGGTCGGTGAGATACGAATACACTTCAAGTCCGTCAATCAAACCGTCGTTGTCGGTATCGGCAACCGCACTGTTGGTGCCAAAAAGATGGTATTCAGCAAAGTCCGACAACCCATCGCTGTCGGTATCGGTAAAATTGAACCCTTCATCCCATTGTCCATCGCAGTTGTCATCAGCGCCGTTCAAGAGTTCAGGTGCACCGGGGTAAATCATCGGATTGGTATCGTTGCAATCGTTGAACCAATAGAACCCATCAGCATCTTCATTGGGGTCTGCGACGAGTGGGTCTGTACCGTGAACAAGGACTTCGGCACCGTCGCTGAGCAAATCTCCATCCGTATCAACGACCAGAGGATTGGTTCCGTTGATGAACAATTCAACACTGTCCGACAACCCATCACCGTCACTGTCGCTGAGCAATGGATTGGTGCCATACAAGAGCACTTCATCACCATCACCAATGGTGTCATCATCGCTGTCAAAATCTTCAGGGTCAGTGCCGTAAACATTGGTCTCGTTTGCATTGGTAAGATTGTCGCCGTCCGTATCCGTGTCGAGTTCGGTTCCGTACACAACCAGTTCCCATGTATCCAATGTCCCGGTGTCCGAGGAGCCTTGGTCTTCCACGGTGAGCGTCCATTCTCCACGAGCATCCTCATCCCAATTGTGAACCGTCGAAAACCGCCAATTCGAGTAGTCTTCGCCATCATCTTCGTGTTTTTCGCTGAGAACACTTTGCGTTCCTGAAGGACTCGTCAATATCACTTCTAAATCACCACGGTATTCGTGGGTGATGTTAACGATAACATCGACGTTTTCCGCACGAACAGGTTCGGTCATGGTTGTGTTAACCGATACAAAGTTGGGACTGTTGTCTGGTATGGCGCACTGTACGCATTGGAGCGTTCCCGAAGATGTGGAGGTTTCTGCAGCGACAGAAGTCCAACCTTCAGCCATGTCGACTGCAGCCCCCGCATCAACCACGCCGTAGCCGTATTTGTGGCTGACGTCAAGACCCGCACCGTTCGTTCCCCATGAGGGGTCTGAAGCATGGTTTTGCCGTGAACTGTGAACCAAGATATGCTGGACATCTCGCCATGTAAGGTTTGGATTTGCCTCCAACATCAGCGCTACAACACCAGATACGAGGGGTGTTGCCGAAGAAGTTCCACCAAACGTATCCGTGTAATCGGTTGAAGTGTATCCACCAGAGCCTTCAATGTCGGTTGTGGTTATACCTTCTCCGTCGCCGTTTGATGGCGCAGCGACAAGAATGTTTGCTCCTGGTTCAGCGTAGTATGACTGAACACCCTTGTGAGTTACGGCAGTAACGGCGATGGTGTATCGCAAGTTGGCGTACCCATCATAATTCGAATTGTCATCGTCATCAAGACCGTTTCCAGCCGCCCACGTGATGATGTTGCCGAGGCCTGAGCGGCCAAGTAGCGCATCGTTCTCCATTGCCGCAAGCATCAACGGTCCGGGAGCTTCAAGTGTCTTTCCATCATCGCTTGGCCCCCAAGAATTCGAGTAGATATCAATGTCTTGTCGCTCATGAGCGAGTGCAGACGATTCTCGAATGTCTGTTGTGCTGCATGAAATAAGTTGCAAACCGGCCAATCCGGCTTCCGGCGCCGCTCCGGTAACGCCGATATTGTTGTCCCCAACTCCCGCAGCGACACCCGCAGAGGCTGTACCGTGCGCTTTGTTTGACGCTGGAGTAGGGTCGCCATCGTTGCCGCAGTAATCATAATCCAGCGAAGATTCGTAATAGGTACTCAAGTCTGGATGGTTCCAATCAAGACCGTCGTCGACGATTCCAATGACGATTCCAGTTCCTTTGTAGGTGTTCCATGCACCGGTTATATTGACATCTTCACCACTCGTTCCACTTGTTTGGCCTGTATTTTGAAGGTGCCACTGGTCACTAAATTTTGGGTCGTTGGGGGTCCATCGTGGTTGCATATGTGTCTCAATCAGCGGATAAGCAGCCTCAACTATCTC
>JAKMGM010000079.1 GCA_022424925.1 Candidatus Poseidoniaceae archaeon
TCATTGAAGATTGGTGCAATCGAATAATCGAACACAATCAATTCGACAGAAAAGGTGACTTCTTCGCCGTTGTCAGAGCGTGTACACAAAAGGGGAGTTTCTCCGCCAGTCTCTGCAATGACGCCTATGTCTATCGAATAGTCGCCCATTCCAGCACCCATTGAATCGATTTGGCTGATGATTTCGGATTCGGAAAGACCCGACACCTCTGCACCGACCATCGACGAATTGAACCATTCGACTACGACTTCATGCGAGCCGCCTCCACCGTTGTTTTGGCCGTCAGCAGTGCCGTTGAAACCTGCATGCATGGCCGTACCTGATATTGAGTCTGCACCATCTCCGCCAATAACACAGCCAGCAGTAGAGGATTCGTCTTCACCGTACGACATCAAGACTCTGACGCCAACGATGTTCATATCTTCCGCTCCATCAACAGAATCGGTATTGAATTCCTCCATGTACGTCCCGCCATCTTCAATGTACTCAATACCGTCTAGAACTTGAACGTAGGAAAGGTTGCCGTTGATTTGGTAATCGCCGACTCCGCGGGTACCAGCCATACTGGATACACCACTGGCAGCGATTGAAAAATACAGTGGGAAAGCGAGGAGGAAAAAGGCGATGCACACGACAGTGATTTGGGTGTCGCGATTGGTTTTCAGGTCTTCCAACGTAATCATACTGTACGCCCTCAACCACACCGATGCTGACTCAACCTCTATGACTTTCGGTCTGTTGTCAAGAGCAGACGTACGGGTTTTGAAGACCCAAAATGACGCTATTCTTCCGCTTCGGTGCTCAGCCAAGGCTCGTCAGGTGCGTTCGGCCAATCACCAACGCCGACTGAGAAACCAATTTTTGCGAACTTTTTCCTCGACTTTTTCCACACCGGCAGTAAAAAGCCGATTTTTGAGCGTTCGCCGAAACTCCAACGCCAAGGGCATCGGGGAAGTCGAGAAACCCAGTGCTGAAGCAGAGAGACGGTTAACGGATGTTCAATCCCGCCAGGTAAAACCCAAGAAATCATGTTGAGAGCACCGGCTGAACCGCGAGTCTCTGACCAACTGGTGACTTCAAGACCCCGTAGAGGACCATCGAGAATTCGAAGACCGAGCGTTCGGGTGGTTTGTGTCATCGGCATGATGATGGCGAAACGGTCGACCATTCGTGAGCCTTCGTGGCGTTCCATCGACCAACCGGCTTCTTCAGCAAGTAATCGGAAAGCCTTGATTGACTGTACGGGTGAAACGCTGACTTCGAAATCCTGAGTCGCACGTCGCACCATGGTCGTTCCAATGGACGGGTCAGCATCAACACTCCGATGAAGAGGCGTGATGTTTGCAGCCTATCGGCCACAGTGAATGATTTCAATCAAACTCGTAGTTTGATTCGCTTGTATGCACGGTGTTCCCACAGTCCCGCCCTTTCAGGCGAGGTATTCCGCAGGGAGGACCGAGTCGGACTACCGTGCTTTACTGAGCGCGAGCATGTCGCGCGACAGTGTGCTCGGCGGAGCTCGATACCTGTTTCAACCGAAAAGGGAACCAAGACCGTCGAAACCGCCTGCTTCTTCTTCTTCCTCTTCCTCTTCAACAGGGGCAGGGGCGTCAGATGAACCAGCAGCAGCTGCGGGAGCAGCGGCAGCAGGAGCGGCAACAGCCTGGGCCATTGCATCAGCGATGTCAACACCAGCGAGTGAAGCAACAAGTGCCTTCACACGGGCGTCGTCAGCAGTCACGCCAGCAGCCTTTAGAATGGCGCTCACGGTCTTTTCGTCAATGTCTTTTTCAGCAGCGTGCAGTAGCATAGCAGCGTATACGTATTCCATATTTTTTCACCTCATTATTTGGTTCAACCGAATAGATCTCCGAGTCCGCCGAAGCTTTCCTCTTCTTCCTCTTCTTCCTCTTCTTCGGCTTCGGTTGGTGCCTCAGAAGTGCTGTCTGATGAACTTGCAGCAGCGGATGCGGCAGCGGATGCTGCTGCGCCCAACATGGTGGCAAGTTCTTCATCGAGTGCGTCGCTGTCAAGCTGTCCAGCAACGGCGAGAGCGCCGCTGTGTGCTCGTCCAACGAGATGTGGCATGGTGTCTGCAGTTGCGATTGCAGCTTCCAGAGCAACGGCCATTGCCTCTCGGCTGGCCTTTGCAAGGATGGTTGGCATGGTTTGGGAGGTAAACCACGTGATGTTGCATGCAAGATTGAATGCGCCTGCAGCGTAACTGATGAGATCGGTTTCGAACTGCTCGTAATCAATGTCAAGCGTACTTGGTGAGAACAAGGTTCCACCTTCGAGCGTACCGCACAGTCGTAGACCAGTCACAATTGGATTGATGCCAATCTTCGAGAGCATCATACCCATGTCGCCTTCAAAGACATCGCCTTCTTCAAGAATGACGGTTCGCTTTTGAATCTGGACTGAGCCACCCATGATTTTTGCAGGGATACCCACCGAGTTCAGTTCACCAACGATTGGACCTGGTGGCATTCCAGTATCCATCTTCTCAACAACAATCTGATGAGGGGCAACATCGCCTTCTTTGGCTGCACGGCCTGCTTCTGTCTTCTTCAACTCAGTGAACAACTCGAAGGAGTTGAGGTTGGCAGAGGAAACGAGGGCAGGTTGTACTGCGCCTTGGAACAATTCGTTGAGGTTGGAGTCTTCATAGCCTGCACGTTCCCATGCAATGGACATCAAACGCTTCTTTGCGACCTGAATCTTCATGTCTGAGCGGAGTGATGCACGCATGCCGAGCATTGCGCCGGCGGGAACGCCGTGAACATCGATTACAGCGATGGTGTCGCCGCTGTTCAGCAGGTCAACCAAATCACTAACAGTGTCCTTCTTCCATGAAACGACCTTTGGAATCAATTAATCACCTCAATCATTTGTGAAGGACCCATCGTTGTCTTGATGTAAAGAGAACGAATGTTTCCGATACCGCGCTCGAGTTTCGAGATGACACGGTTGTAGACTTCCATTGCGTTTGCATAGAGTTCTTCTTCGGACTGACTTGCCGTCCCAAAGGAAATTTGGAACGTCATTTTGTCACCTGATTTGACAACGACCGTTGACTGAAGACCGGTAGCAATAACCGCTGGGTCAAGGGTTGGTGGAACTGGACGAGGCATTTTACCCCGAGGACCGAGAACAACACCGAGGTATCGTCCAATCAATCCCATGTGAGGGACTTCAGAAAGGAAAAAGTCGTAGGCGTTTGCAATCTTCTTTGCTTTGCCCTTGTTACCGCCGAGGTCTTCAATTTCTTGAGGTGTGATGACGTGGATGCCAGCACTCTTGGCCTTGGTTGCAGCTTCGCCTGAAGCAAACATTGCGATTTTGATGTCTCGACCGCGACCAGATGGAAGACGAATTTCTTCCTTGATACGGTTGTTTGGGTTTTTCAAATCTACGTCACGAATAGTGAATGCAATATCCAACGATTCGACGAACTTTCTTTTTGGTGCACTTTCAAGTGCCCCTTTAATTGCCTGGTTAATTTTTTCTTCCATTTTTAATCACCTCTGTGGTCAGCGAGACGCTCGAAGACGCCTCTACCACGGCTCGTGAGTTTCAATTAAACCGCTCGTCCCATTCTCCTTTGCTAATGATTTCGAGGGCGTCATTTGCCCAATGACCGTCAATCTTAACGCGCATTGAAACACAGGTTCCAATGATTTCTTTGGTTTGCGCCTTGAGATCGGCTCCGGTCAGGTGACCTTGACCGTTCTTGTCACGAGCAACATCCATTGCTTTCTCAAGAGAGAGGTCTTCGGTCGCGGCTTCGAGACTGCCGTTGCACTTCTTTACACCAAGAGCCTTCTTGATGAGTTCGGATGTCCAAGGTTTCGGCATTGTTTCAACTCCATTGCTCACTATGTGGGCATTCAGCCGACAAAACACCCCTATATAATCGCGCTGTGCGATGGGGGTTGCGTCGACAAGCCGCAAAAATCACTCGACACGCTCCACGACACGAACGTGGTCGCCACGCATGTTAAGCGTCATTGGAATCGGTTGTTCATACAATTCCATGCTCACTTCTTCTTTGGATTCCGCTACGCTGAGAACACGAGCTTTCTCACCCTTGAATGCGCCAGTAACGATTTCAACAATGCAACCAACTTCGATTCCAGAGGTCACGGCCTTTGGTTCGAGGTAAGGAAGAATATCTGCAAGAGGTGCTTCACCAGGAAGTACGGTCTTTGCGTTCTTGAGCGGCGTTTGGTTCAATCCTCTGCGAGCAGCCGGATCACGGCCACCGGAGCGACCAATCAATTTCTCGACGTGATGCAATGCACTGGACTCGATGAAAAGATAACCTCGCATACCTGTAGGGTGAAGAATGGACATGATGTCTGGAAGCAGTGAAGTCAACGACCCGCTGCCGTGAAGTCGGTTGTACATTTCGTCAGCGACGCGCTGTTCTGAGCCAATCGCCGTCTTGACGATGTAAAGGAACGAGCCGACAGAGCCGTACATTTCGCCGAACAACTTGGTGTTGTTTTCCATATCGAGATTCGAGAATATACAGTTGTAGTTCTGAAGTGTCCCCGGGTCAATCCACTCGGATTCAGTGTATCGGCCAGTTGGCGTTACTTCATCGGTGCTGGAAACGACCAAGACAGGAACAACATCCACCAGCGAGCGACCCATGTCGACGCCACGCTCAGGGCCTGAGCCTTGATAGTGGAGGGATTCAACGGGAATGCCTGTCGATTCTGAGACACGAGCCAGAACTTCTTCAGGCGTATCTCCGAGTCCCCAAACGCCATCCCACAATGCTGGGAAGTCGCCATCAGACTTGCTGCGACGCAGCAAAAGGAGTTTTTCTTCAAATCGAACGTACGCTACAAATGCTTCACTCATATCATCATCTCCAGTTCACTCAGTTGCCAATGTTCAACACATCAAAAAGCCAAGGGAAGAAATTGTCCATGAGGACGAGCATGGCAAAACCAATTGCGCCCAGAACGAACAGGCCAATGCCGCAGATAATCGATGTCTGCTTGAATTCTTGAGGCGTAGGCTTACGAGCCATGCGGATGATACGTGCCCACGAACCGCGCGAGATTCGACGGAATTGGGACTCTATCCAGTCTTGACGGTCCTGAACTTTATCTTCAAATGAGCGATTTTCTGCATTCTCACCAGACATGGTACAACCTCGGGCTTTCAGTGCCACCTACCGTCCCAATATAACCACTCCGTCGCGAATGTTGGAGTTCTCCGGGCGTAAAGTTTGGTGAAAACAGAGAGCGAGGGTTGATGTGGGGGTGGCGTTGAAGCGTAGTCAATGGCGAAGCAAGACCCCTATTCGGTTTTGGGCGTTGGTCGAAATGCCAGCGATGTTGAAATAAAACGCGCTTTTCGGAAAAAAGCACGCCAATTTCATCCCGATCGAAACCAGGGCGACGATGCGGCAGAAGCCAAATTCAAGGAAGTGCAAGCAGCCTACGAGTCAATTGCTACGGCCAAAGACAGAAACGAGTACGAACAACAGCAGCGCATGTCTTCGATGTTCGGCGGCGGTGGTGGAACATCCTTCGGCGGCGGTGGCATGGAAGATATTCTTGGACAAATGTTCGGCGGCGGAGGTCGTCCACGAGGAGGAAATCCGTTTGGAGGAATGGGTCAACAACAGGCTCGCCAACAGCGCCCCAAGGGAGCAGACATCAGCGTCAGTCTCGAACTCACTGCTGAACAGGCAGAACAAGGCGGACAATTCCCATTCACGTTCAAGCGCCTCAAACCCAATGCAAGCGGGACGATGGAGCCCGCTTCAGTGACGCTTCGAACCCGAGTCAAAGCGGGCGTCAAGCACGGAACAACATCTCGACTCAAGGGGCAAGGCCACGACCACCCTGAAGGCGTTGCTGGCGATGTGATGCTCACCATACGAATACAGTTCGGAGAAGGTCGTTTTTGGGACGGCAGCATGCTGGTTCAGGAAGTACCAACCCCGTTTAGCACGCTCATGCTCGGTGGAAAGGTGAAGATTCAACTGCCTTCAAATAAGAAAATAATGCTCACGGTATCGCCTGAAACAATGGTTGGAGACAGGTTGCGAATAGCAGGTGCTGGTTACGACGGTGGCGATTTGGAACTCGAATTCGTACTTCCCGACTACGACCAACTTTCGAAGGCACAAATCAAGGCGCTTGAGAATCTTAAGAAGTCTGGATTGTAGGTGGACGCATGGGTAAGGGCAGCAAACGCAACCGTCGCGGCTCGAAACACGACCGGAAAGGCCCACAACTCTCTGATGCTGAACGGTTGTGGAAACGACTTGCAAGCCATTTTGGTACGAACCGCGAACTGTGGGGGACGATCTGGAGCAGTGATGACATTGCTTCATTCCTCATCGAACGAGAGAAGTTGGGTCAATCGTTTGCCGGTGATACGAGACCAGAACGCGTCTTCCGTAGTTCAATTGATGAGACAATGGCACACGCTCGAGCGAAAAATGAAAACTTCGTTGTCATCGAAGACAAGCTGGTTCGAATTCGAAGTCCTGACGAGATTCAACGCATCAAAGATGCCGTACTTGACTGGCAAGCATTCTCCGATGTTCACGCCAGAAAAGGCTCGACTGGCCTGCACGGAATGCCACCTCTCAACGGACCAGAAGCGCCGGAAGATACCTCTGAACATGATGCAAAGATGTATGCGCTGCTGGAAGACGTATGGCACGCACATTTGAAAGGCGAAGATTATCCAGATGCTTTCTCACTTCTCTCGAACGAAACATTGCGTTCATGGGGTCGATTTGATCTGGTCAAAGAAGCCAGATTCATTGCCAACCGGCGCTCAGGACTTCGCTTCCGAGATGCAGAACCGAGCATGGCCTTGCTGCTAATTCGCTCGGGTCGATTGAACGCTCGAACGCTTCTCGATTTACGGCTTGAAAACAAACGCAAAGGTGGGTGGAATCCTTTTCCTCGTGAATACGACCAAGCCTTAGTCGAGTATACTGAACGGCTTCCTGAAGTCGATGGTGACGATGAAGTATCCGAGCAACGAATAGACCTTCGTCACCTACCGCTGGTAACAATTGACCCGCATGATGCCAAAGATTTCGACGATGCAGTCTGCCTCATCAACGAAAACGGTGTGCGAACACTTTGGGTCGCAATCGCTGACGTTGCCCATTATGTTGAAGTGGATACGCGCTTGGACTCTGCGGCTCGTGCTCGAGCAACTTCGGTCTACCTACCACACACGGTTCTTCCAATGCTACCGCCCCGTTTAGCCGACGACCTCTGCTCACTCCGTGCCGATGTTGACCGGCTGGCAATGGTGGTTTCAATGCGTATTGATGATGAGAATGAAATCGTTGAATGTACGGCCTATGAAGCGGTTATACGGGTCGATGAAAACATGGCATATGAAGACGCTTTGGACAATCCCCGCTTCGCCGATATGTTTGAGTTAGCAGCCTCATGGCAGCAAAAAGAAATCCGACTCAACATCCAAAATGCGGAATTGCGCCCGAGGCTGCACGGAGAAAACACGCTTCGAGTCGAGGTGAAATGGCCAAATGCTGCCACTCGAATGATTGAATCATTTATGGTTGCCACCAACGCATCAGTTGGGCATTTACTGGGGAAAACCGGGGCTCCGTTGCCTTGGCGGTGCCACACGCCGCCCGACAGCATCGAAGTCGAGGAACTCAATGCCAAACTCATCGCGCTTGGCGTACATATCGAACTGCCTTTACCCAGTTACCGTAAGCACGGCCAGTCTGAAGAAGGTGAACTGGCAGAACTGTTGGCTGGTTGGGCTGGTGGCGAAATCGATGTTTCAGGCATCGAAGTCGAACCCAACGATGCTGACACGCCAGCATATCTCGACAGCGTTCTTGACCCGGAAGCACGACAGGACATTCTCGATGCGCTTGACAGAGCACAACAGCAAGCATCACAACTCAAAGGTCCAGTTCGCAGGGTTGTCGACCAAGGGTTGTTTCACCTCATGCAGCGGGCGAACTACAGTGAAGAAAATCTCGGTCATTTTGGCCTTAATTTGGATGCTTACGTCCATTTCACCAGCCCAATACGCCGGTACCCAGATCTGATGACGCATCGACAGTTGAAGTCCCATTTGCGGCAAGAACGATGGGTTCACTCGCTCGAAGAAACGGCAAAAATCGCGAAGCATTGCAGCGAACAAGGCCACACAGCAAAACGAATGGAATGGGAACTTGTGGCGAACGCCTATCACCTGCACCTTTTGCGAGGTGGCAGCATTGGTGGTGAGAGTTCGACAGACTCTACACCGCTTGAACACACGTCATGGGCAGCACGAATCACCGGCTTGAGAACACCTTGGGTGTTTCTCGATTTAGCGGACGATGGTGCGATTCATGGTCGAATGCATTTGAGTCAAATTGGAGGGAGCACGAAGATGAGTATTGATGAGCATGGACTTGCCGTCATACCTGCTGAACCTGATGTGCGGGGTGAGCAAAATCCAGTCGTCCAGCTTGGTCAAATCTTCCGTTGCAGGTTGCGTGGATTGGATGTATGGGCGGGTTCACTCGACCTTGCGCCGCAGTAGTATTGTAGTCAATAACAAGCGTTATAGTAGTCCTGTAGGTGCAAAAGCCATGGCTCGCATCAAGGCAGCAATGTGCAACTGCGATTGCAAGATGAAGCGATTGTACACGCGTGCCGAAGGCGGAAAAGGCTGGGATCAAGTCGGTTGGATGTGCACATGCGGCTGTGGCTGCATCGCTATGGACGAGGGCGAATGGGCGCTCACTGGTTGCCAAGACAACTCGTGTTGCTGAACTGGATGTGACGAGATGTCCAACGAACCGTTCACGCTGAATGTTGGTGGCATGTCGTGTGCTTCCTGCGTAGCATCGGTCGAGAAATTAGCATCCACCGTACCAGGTGTTGAACGGGTATCCGTGAATTTAGCACTGGAGCGAGCTGTGGTTGATATCGCCTCGAAAACCAACGTTGCTACAACCAAAAAGAGCGTCATTGAAGCAATCGAGCGAGGTGGTTTCAAGGCCAGTGAACGACGCTCCAAAGGTGCGAGTACCAAGGACGCAGAAGACAACGTCAAACGTCAATCCCGTAAGGTCGCAGTCGCTTTGTTGACCGCGCTTCCTACCCTATACCTGAGTATGTTTGCCGCAGATTTTGGAACGTTCTACGACATCAACAGCCGGCTGTTGTGCGCCATGCTGGCAACGATTCCGGTGTATGTTTGGGCGGGTTGGGATTTTCATGCACGCGCTTGGAAGTCAGTGGGTAGTGGAACGGCAAACATGGATGTATTGATACATCTCGGTACAACTGTAGCCTTTGTATGGTCAAGCCTTGTGACACTGTCCCCACTTGTTTCCGCTTTACCCCCAGTGTTTTCCAACGCCACACATGTCTTTTTTGATGGTGTTGTATTCATCATCGGTTTTGTATTGCTCGGAAATTGGCTTGAAGCCAGTGCGAAACTGAAAGCAACAGACGCCGTACATGGTTTAATGGCCTTGCAACCAAAACAAGCACGCTTAGTCACCGATGAAGAAAAAGGACATACTGCAATGAGGGATGTCGATGCAGTTGCAGTGAACGCACTTGTCAAGGTCTTGCTCGGAGAAACAATACCACTGGATGGCGTGGTCCATGAAGGCAAGGTGAGCATCGATACTTCGATGATGACTGGTGAGCCGTATCCTGTTGCTAAGCGCGAAGGCGACCGAGTTTCAGCGGGAACGCTCGTTCTTGACGGCACCGTTCTTGTTCGAACCACGCACAGTGCTGAGGATACATTGCTTGCCAATATCATTCAGTTGGTCGAAGAGGCGCAGATGGGGAAGGCTCCAATCCAAAGGCTCGTCGATCGTGTTGCGTCAATTTTTGTGCCGGTCGTGATTTGTTTGGCACTACTCGCATCGGCGTTTTGGCTGTTCTATTCTGGCTCTTCATCCTACAACCCCATGGGTTCAAATTCCGAACTGGCGGTAATGGTCTTGGTTTCGACACTTGTGATTGCTTGCCCGTGCGCTCTGGGCTTAGCCACGCCAACAGCACTCATCGTCGGCACAGGAGTCGGTGCTCGTAACGGCCTGCTCATCAAGGGAATCGAGGCACTTGAACGAACCCCGGACATCGATACGTTGGTGGTTGACAAAACCGGAACACTCACTTCCGGAAAACCGCGTGTAAGTCACATTGAACTGTTTGATTGCGAGGTGAAAGAAATCCTCTCAATCGCCGCTGCTCTTGAAGAGGAATCAACCCACCCGCTGGCAAAAGCCATCATCACATCGTGGTCAAACGTCACCACGTCCCGACCTCAACTTTCCGAGATTCGAACCATGCCTGGCATGGGCATGGTCGGCGAAAAAGACGGAACGTTGGTCGCCATTGGCAACGCTGAACTGATGGACGAGATTGGGGTAACCGTTGATGAAGAGGTTCGTGGCAACATTGCGAAGGCTGCAGCCAAAGGCGTGACCGTCGTCTTGGTGAGCCAAGGATTGAATCTGCTTGGTTGGATTGAAGCCAAAGACCGCATTCGACAATCGACTTCAACTGCTGTGTTGCAAGCCAAGCGTGCAGGATACGATGTCATCATGCTCACTGGCGACCGGAAAGAAGCAGCGGAAGCGGTCGCCCAAGAAGTTGGCATTGAGACCGTACTTTCCGGGGTGAAACCGGATGAGAAGGCGGCGCATATTGCCGCTCTTGAGGGGGAAGGGCGGTATGTGGCGATGGTCGGTGACGGAATTAACGATGCAGCTGCGCTCTCTACGGCCACGATTGGAATTGCCATGGGAGCCGGTTCAGATATCGCACTCGACGCTGCGGATTTCGTGCTGTTGAGAAACGATTTAATCGATGCAGTGTCTTCATTGAACCTTGGAAAAAGTACCATGCGTCGTATCCGAGGAAACCTCGGTTGGGCGTTTGTATACAACGTTGTAGGGATTCCACTCGCCATGGGTGTAACATTGCCGCTAACCGGCGTCCTTCTTCCACCAGCCTTTGCTGCCGCCGCCATGTCACTCTCGTCACTCAGCGTAGTGGTCAACTCGCTTCTGTTGCGATGGTGGAGTCCGCTTCAGGAATGAAAGCATCGCCCCGCAAAGACGAGTGCAGCCGTTCCAAGCGTTTCCTTCAAATCCAAGTGGCTACGCCATCAGTCTGCGCGGGGGTCGCCCAGCTTGGTCAACGGCGGTGGGTTTAGGTCCCATTCCTTATCGGTTCGCAGGTTCGAATCCTGCCCCCCGCAC
>JAKMGM010000093.1 GCA_022424925.1 Candidatus Poseidoniaceae archaeon
GTTTGGGACAATGGAGAATTGGTACTCGGCTATGGCGAATTCATGGAGAACAACAAAAAATTGGTTCCAGCCGGATACACGAGTGATTGGTGGGCAAGTGACCTCATTGAGGAATTGAATACTTCTGAAACGCTTGATGAATTTGCCGAACTCACTGAACTTTCTCGCTCAAGTTTTCCCGAGGGCGTTCCTGGCATTCACCCAGAAGACGCCGAGGACCAACATGCCCAGTTCCATATCCGAAGGAAATGGCACGCTTACCTGGCAGCCTGTAATCTCAATTGGGAACACGTAAAGGGTGTAGCTAAACGGTTCAAAACATCGATTCCTGCGCCACTCAATCCTTGGTTTCTCGACCTACCAATCGAATGGATGCCTGCGGTTTTAGACATGATAGAAGCAGCAAGCCTTGAGCCGATTGGAACGAGTGTCGTAAGTACTCCAGAAACCGAAGAACACCTTGAGGCACAACCAAAAAATGAGTCGCGACAACTTCGTATCGCTCACGGCGTAGAGAACTGGTCTTCGAAGTCGATGGACATTTTACGTCCAGAAACGTTTGACAACCTTGAAGAATACCTTATTCCAGGTCGCAGTGGTGAGTCTGTTACATCAATCTTTACGCAAGAAACACCCGAAATTTGGACGTACCTGCAACACGGATTGGCGAAAGCGACAGCAATGATTCTTGGACTGAGGCATCACCATGATGGGAACGATTTGGTGATTACTGCAGGATGGCCTGCGGTCTTAGAGGCGTTCGGTTTCAGCGATGAAGGGGAAAAACCACTTCGAATTGTCGATGCAAAATCAAGGTTTGAACAGCGAATTCAACAACTTCGCGAGTGCCAAGAAACGTTGACTGAGGAACGTCAACGCCTCGCTGAACTTGGAAAGGCAAGAGCTACCGTCAGGATTGCCGCTGAAACGGATGCTCGTCAGCGAGGGCTTGGAATCGCTGAAACGGATGAAGTAGGCCGACAAGCGGCTTCAAAAGTCGAAGACCCTGGTCCTGCAGACCCTCAACAATACCTTGCTGCTCAAATTCATGAAGACGACCACGCGGTCGATGGAATCATGCTCCAAATACGGAAAATATCCAACTTGCGTTGGGAGCACGCTGCACCGGTCCGAATAGGATGCAGGATGGGGCGACCTGAAAAAGCCGCACCCCGAATCATGAATCCGATGACGCATGCGCTTTTTCCAATCGACCTAAACGGTGGAAACCAGCGTCTGTTAGCAAACGCTGCTGAAAAGCAGAGCATTCGCGTCCAGATGGGGCGGAGAACATGCAAAAAATGCGGTAAAGAGTCTCCATTTATTCTCTGTCACCATCGTTTGGTCGATGAAGATGGACTGGAGCGCGTTGGTGAAACCTGCGGCGGCAGAACTTCGATGCGGGAAAATGAAAATTCAAAGCGTCGTAGACGAGGAGAGATACAAACGGTTCGACTTGATACCATGATTGAGGATGCCCGCATTCGGCTGGGCATTGACCGAATCCCACGTCAAGTCAAGTGCATGAAGAAAATTGCGAGCCGTGATCAAACGCCGGAAGCAATTGAGAAGGGGTTGCTGCGAGCCAAATACCAACTCCCTGTGTTCCGTGACGGAACGGTGCGTTTCGATATGAGTGATGTGCCTGTTACGCATTTCACGCCGCGAGAAATCGATGTGCCTTGGCAGACCCTGCACTCACTTGGTTACACGCATGATTTTGAAGGCGCGGCGTTGACTGGCGATGAACAGATGTTGGAAATCTTCCCTCAAGACTTCATCGTCAGCAAAAACGCCGGTGAATTCTTTGTCCGTACCGCGCAGTTCATTGATGAATTACTCGTACGGTACTACGGACTCGAACCCTACTACAACGTTAACACGCCTGACGATTTAGTCGGCCACCTCATCTGCGCATTGGCACCCCACACCTCTGGCGGTGTACTCAGCCGAATCATTGGCTGGGCCGACTGCTCAGGAGGGTATGCGCACCCGCTGTTCCATGCAGCAAAGCGAAGAAACTGCGACGGCGATGAGGATGCCATCATGCTGTTAATGGACGGTTTGCTGAATTTTAGTCGGGAAATTTTACCTGCTAATCGAGGTGGATTAATGGATGCTCCTCTGGTTTTGACGACACGTCTCAATCCGACCGAAGTGGATAAAGAAGCGCTCAATGTCGATTCCGGTTGGTTTTACAGTCGTGATTTCTACGAGACAACATTGTCTCAGCCTCATCCGAAAGAATGTGCAGAACGAATGGATTTCGTGGAACGAAGACTGGGTTCAATCGCCGCTGTACGAGGATATGGGTACACCCACGGATGCCATGCATTAGACCAAGGCCCTGCGCTATCAGCCTACAAAACACTTGATACCATGATTGACAAAATGAACGGACAGTTGGACCTTGGGCACAGATTACGGGGCGTAGATGTTCGAACTGTTGCCTCGAGCGTCGTACGCTCACATTTCCTGCCAGACTTACGAGGGAATCTCAACGCCTATGCTCGCCAAAAAATCCGTTGCCTCAAATGCGCCCATTCATACCGGCGAATGCCCGTTGCAGGAAGCTGTATACAACCCAAGAAGGAAACTGGTCGAGGGTTGTCAAGCGTTGGCGTGGCAAAAACCGAAGGTGGATTGTGTGGAGGAAATCTTGCACTGACCGTTTCCGAAGGAGCGGTTCGTAAATACATCAAAGTCACGAAGCACGTTATGGCAACGTACGGCGTCGACACCTACACAAAACAAAATGTGGAATGGTTGGCTGACAGCGCCGACTCCTTGTTCAACAACGACCGAGCCAAGCAACTCTCTCTTGCGGATTTTCTTTGAACCCTCAGGTAATGAGTGCAAGTGATGAATTCACTTGCGATAATGGACCGAGACAGTGCCGCAAACCTTGCACCAAACTTTGGTTCCGTCTTTACGGGGCGTGGCACCAGCGACATCGATTTTTACGCCGCAGACACAGGTAACGGAGTTCTCCATGATTGACCGGACGGGGTTCGGCTTGATGAACTCAACGCTTAGGCAGGAAGGTTCAGCCATACTTCGAAGCACATGAAACTCTTCGTGGTGGAAAATCCTTTCACTTCTTTGAAAGTAAACGCCTCGATGATGCCACCCAAAGCATGTATTGCGTTATGAATCTCGTCGTGCTGTATGTCGGTCGATGCTGTCTCAACGATCGCCCACCCTCTGAGAACTGTCGTCTGGTTTGTCTTTAGGAGCGGTAGAACCCCGGGCAGGTGTTCGATACTGTGATGCGGAAGGTTGACCAGTAACAAATCGACAGTTGCGATATGGTCTGCATTTTGAGCCCATTCTTGAGCATCTTGACACGAAACTACCATCGGTTTGAGTGCAGGCATCGAATTGCCGTTAGCATCTTTTTGCCGACTTGAAAGGTAAGCTATGTTCATTTCTAGAAGGGTGAAAGCTTGTGGATTCAAATCCCCTACAAGCCCCCCAGAGACCAAACCGTTCTCGTTCAGCAAAGCCCCCATACTTGGGCCAACGCCGGCGTAAGGGTCACACACAACCAGCGGCCGTTCAAGGCGCGCCCGTAATCGTTTAGCCGTCTCCAATGTCTCTCTTCGTTCGTTTGATAACCGGGATGAAAAGTAGACCTCCGATGGGTCAACCCACAGTAAGTACCCATTTTCTTTAATCCGTGTCCTGGTTGTAACCGTGCCGTCTCGACTGGCCAATGGATGAAGGTCACGAACCCGGAACTCGCCTTTAACGCCGAGATCGGCGCACACCAGTCGCACGTTCGGTAATTGTGTGAGCATAGCGTCAGCGATGGTTTCTCCATAATCCCATACTTCTCGTTCAATCTTAACAATCAAAACATCGCCTTGAACTTCATACGAGCGAGGCCAAAAATCCTTGAATTGAAGAGTTAACTCGGGGTCGAGGTGTTTAAGCCAATGGTTCGGTTCTTTGGGCTGAACAGAAACTTCGACATGTGGATTTCCTTCCCATACTTGATGGGTCGCATCTGGTGCAGAATCGTTGAGTGGGAGGGCGTTTCGGCCTCCTTCTAGCCGGGTCACTCCGGCTTCATTACTGGACCAGTTGTGTGCCCGACACAATTCCAACCAACGTTGGGTTTGCGCGCTCGGCACACTCAAATGACGCATGACACTCGCTCTATCCAAGCGAGTCTGAGGTTTGAGCATGGCGGAAGATACGGTTCTCTTGGAAAACCTCCCAAAGACTGGTTTGCTGCTCATTGGAATGGGTCCCGGTACAGTTTCGGGGATGACATTAGAGGCTCTTTCAGCAGCGAAGCAAGCCACGCATCGCCGCTATGAAGCCTACACTGCATTATGGCCGGATGAGGAATTAGAAAAACTCGAACGGCGCATTGGCCGAGTTGAGCGCATCATGCGCCCAGAGGTTGAGCATCCGGAAGAATTGTTTCGACTGGCAGAAAACACACTGGTTGCTCTCTTGGTTGTAGGCGACCCGCTTCAAGCAACAACGCATGTTGATTTGCAATTGCAAGCCATAGAAAACGGCATTGAATGTCGCGTGTTTCATGGAGTATCCATCACGACAATCGTGACTGGCGCTGTTGGTCTGTCGAACTATCGCTTCGGTAGACAGACAACCCTAACCTACCCTTACGGCGGCTGGATAGCGACTTCTCC
>JAKMGM010000125.1 GCA_022424925.1 Candidatus Poseidoniaceae archaeon
CAATTGAACCTCATGTTTGTGTTCGGTTGAATTGGTTGACGAGCGAATCACTGTACCATCATCAAACCCAGAAAGATAGCCATCATTGCTTGGAACAGCGAGTACGAGTCGACTTTTAACGTCGTGACGATGAACCAATCGTTGCTCGGCGATGTTCCAGACTTCAATTTCGAGGACTTCCTCATCACCGGCCACCAGTGCATAGCCCTCACGACCAATGACGATATTTCCAAATGAATCCGCACCTATGCACGTGATCGATTCGCCCTTTTCACCGCGAACGGGGCGAGTCCACGCAACTGAACCGCTCAACAGAGCTTGTACCGTACCGTTTTCATAGGCCAATACAATGTATTCACCGATGGAAAATATGCGAACTATGTCTGTATATTGAACGCTCAATGGCTCTTTCGTCCCATCATGGCGAATCAAAAACAAACGCCCAAGCCCGTCGACGAGCGCCACAAACGAAGGCGTGACTTGCAACTCAAATCCTCCCGCCCCAAGTTCATGCTGCCACCGGAGCTCCCCGTTCAAATCAAGACATGAAAGGCCAAACTCATCATCTAAGACATACAAAGAATTCTGGTGCAGGACCATGCGCCGGACGAGTGATGATGCCTTCCACGAGTCAGAGACTGTGAAAACCGAATCTTGCTGACGAGCGAGAAAAACGTGCCCGTCGCCTTCCGACCATGCTGCGAATTCACCATCACTGGAGAGGACAAGTGATGTCACTTTGCCTTCTGGCTGAAAAGCGACATGCACCGGCCGGCTCCTCACCATACTCCGATGAAGTGATGCAATCAATTAACCCCATCCCCTGATAGGGCAGTGTAAAATTATCGATGAAGGATTCGGCATTGACAGTCCAAGGGGTTCTCATGAGACACACAGTTTTATTACGCTGAAATATAGGTTTAATCTTCAGTGTCGTTGTGCATATCAACAATTTCATCATCTTCACTTGAGGTGTCTTTTGCAGTATCATTACGAGAAGTGTAAAGCGCTTCAAGATAGGCTGCATCTATTCCTCCAGTGACGTATTCACCGTTGAAACAACTGGTGTCGAAACGAGTTGGAGGATTGTCTCCAATGGCAGTGGCATCAATCAAATCCTCAAGAGTTTGATAGAACAAACGGTCGCTCCCGATGATTGAATTTATTTCGTCGATTGATTTCCCGTTGGCAATGAATTCTGTGACCGCAGGCATGTCGATTCCGTATACATTCGGATGGCGAACGGGTGGTGCTGCCGAAGCAAAGTACACTTTCGTTGCTCCAACATCTCGAGCCATCTCAATAATTTGGGCGCTGGTCGTGCCACGTACGATGGAGTCGTCCACAAGCAGGATGTTTTTTCCTGAAAACTCATGCCCGATTGCATTCAATTTCCGCCGGACTGATTTTTCGCGCAACGCTTGTCCAGGCATGATGAATGTACGCCCTACATATCGATTCTTGACAAAGCCTTCACGGTACGGTACATCAAGCGCTTTCGCCATCTGTAGAGCAGCAATGCGACCTGAATCGGGTACGGGAATAACGGCGTCAATATCGTGGTCTGGCCACTGTTCAATGATTCGTTTCGCCAGCACGTCACCTTGGTTGAGGCGAGCATGATACACCGAGATTCCGTCAATCACCGAGTCGGGGCGAGCGAAATATACATGCTCGAAAATACACGGCGATGGTTCGACTCTTTCTGAGCATTGTCGGTTGAAAAAATGGCCTGAGTTCGAAATGAAAACAGCCTCACCGGGTTCAACATCACGTACAATTTCGAAACCGAGAGCCGTGATTGCTACCGATTCACTCGCAACGATCCATTCAGAATGGCCAGAAACTTCGCGCTTCCCAAAAATGAGTGGTCGTATACCATGCGGGTCTCGGAATGCGAGAAGGCCGTATCCAGAAATTATTGATACACATGCATAACTACCCTCAACACGCTGATGAACATTTTTGACAGCGCTAAAGACCGTCTCAACGTCTAAATGGGGTGCTCCTTCAATCGAGAGGCTCGAGCCGTTGGAGTCGAGTTCTACAGCAAGCATGTTGAGAAGTAATTCAGAATCGCTGCCTGTATTCATGTGTCGGTGATGGTTATCCGTTAACTGAACCTGAAGTTCTGCTGCGTTCGTCAGATTGCCATTGTGAGCAAGGCCCAATCCATATGGAGAGTTCACGTAGAACGGTTGGGCCTCAGAACGAGAGGATGAGCCGGCTGTAGGATAACGGACATGACCGATGCCCACATGGCCTTGGAGACGGCGCATGTGTCGAGTATAGAATATATCAGACACCAAACCATTGGATTTGCGTAGACGGAACTGCCCTTTGTAATCTGTCATGATTCCAGCTGCGTCTTGACCTCGATGCTGTAAAACGGTGAGACCGTCGTAAATCAGTTGGTTTACATGGACGTTTTCACGTCCAACGATACCAATGATCCCACACATTGTGCTGCCTCATTCCAGTCGAGTGCTTGACGCTATGTAGCCATTCCGGCTCGGGAGATTTCGAGTTCAAGCCTTCGGACGGTGCGCCTTCTTGGACCAGTTGTACTTACGAATGCGAGCAGTCTCGCCGTATCCGCATGATGCACAGACCGACTTTTGCTTGTGGTATGCATTTCGGCCGCAACGGCGGCAACGAATATGAGTTGTCTTCTGACGCTTACCCATGGATGGAGTACCTTTCGACATAGAAACACCGTATAATCGCCCCACCGACCACCCCCTTATGAAATCGACGGCGAAGAAACTCGCCACCTCGAGTGTCACTCTTCTTCCACTTCGAAATGAATTCTGCGTTTTTGAGATGTAACAGCCGAAAACGTAGCGCCCAATGAAACGGTTGTTGCAAGCACTACTGCACCAGCGGTAACCAATGTATGGACAACATTGTATATTGCTTGGGCTTGTACAGAACCATTGTCCTCCAGCAACAATGGACCTTGACCGATTAAGAATACTGTAGCAGCGATGCCGAGCAACGAGGCACACAACATTCCTGCAAGCGGAGCCAAAGGTCTGTTTCTCGATTCTCCGTAGAAGAAAAGATTCCCTAAAAGCACGAATGACAACAGAGTATAGCCAGTTAATGTTGCATTAGCAAACCGTGTAAAGGATACATCTGTGTCAAAATTCTGAACACCCGCTGATAATGTTATATCAACGGCAATAATTAGCAAGAGTGGGAGAATAAATGCGAAAGCCATCAATCTCCATGTCAGAGCCAATCGTGAGTCGTTCATTCTTCACCACCGCCTAAATGTGGAGTGATGATGTCCGCAACACGTTGGAGTTCAACATCAGTTGGGGCTTGAATAGAGGAAGGTGAAGGTAATGTTTTTTCGTAAACAAAAATAACCAATGCGAAAACAATAATTGACAATATACTTCCCACAGCAAGACCTGCTAAATCAGCTACTGAGAGCCACAAGTGTCTACGAAAATCCTCTGAGCTTACAAGAGTCCCGTCAAAGTTGAGTCCCAAAAAGAGCAGGATGAAAGCCGCACCTGATAGCGTGAACATCATGTTTGATTCTGCTTTTCGGCCATCACCAATCGTCAACAATGCGATTCCCGAAAAGGACGAAAGACATGAAGTCAAAAGAAGGAATGCTGGCCAGAACACAAACCAATAGGAATTGACATCACCCTTCGACATTTGTGGCGTTAGAATCCACCAGTGCATTCCTGCGAACCAAGCAATTCCGAAGATTGACATGACCACTCCGAGCCTTCTATCACCTCTCGAAAGGCGTCCAACGGGGACATGGCCCGAGAAAGAGACAAGATAGATACCAATAACAATCAACATCGCAGGCCCGATAATAGCGCCAAGCAAATGACCTGCGGCGGTGGATGGGGATGATGGCACTGTCCAAGGACTTATACAAACCAATACCAGCCCAATAAAGGCGAGTAGGCGACCGTAAGATTTGGAGCGTTCATCGGAGGATGAAAGGTAAATCCAACCTCCCAAAGGCACCACAGCGACGGGTAGCCAAAACAACAAGAAGGCCAAAAGCATCTCGTCCATACACACCCTTGCTGGATGAATGTTCATTATCTATCCCCTTGTTTTGCCCACAGTCGCCCGATTCAAGCGACTCATTGAATGCGGCACTCATAAATACCCGACTCTTGTGGGCCAAACGCTCAAGGTGCTCTTATGGTGAAAATGCCACGACAAGTCAAGCGTTACAGCCCCTCGGCTGGTAAGCATACCATGCATACTATTGAGCGCGTCAAGAAGAGACGAGCGTCTGAACTCCGCTGGGGTCAACGACGTTTCCGCCGTGTTATGGCCGGTTACCGTGGTTTCCCACGTCCGAAACCTGATGGACGTGAAAAGCCTACCAAGCGCGTCAACATACTCTACCGCTGCACTGAAACCGGAAAGGCACACTATGCGCCATGCCGTCGTGCAAAGAAATTCGAATTGATTGACAAGTGAGTTGAACACCATGGCACAAAATTTCCTCAAAGTATCCTGCAAAGACTGTGGCAATGAAACCACAATCTACTCACGTGCTACCTCCGTAATATCCTGCGGGGTATGCGGAGCCACGCTCACCAGTCCATCGGGTGGCAAAGCTGACTTGATCGGATGCACCGTAGTTGAAGCACTTGAATGAGGGGCTGAGCCTCCATGTCAAACATCACGAACACGCCAAAGGAAGGCGAACTGGTTGTTGTGACGGTTACGACCGTAAAACAAAACGGATGTTATGTCAAACTCGATGAGTTCGAAGGCGTTGAAGGGTTCATCTTCATCGGAGAAATAGCCAGTGGATGGGTCAAGAACATTCGAGTTTTCGTCAGAGAAGGTCAACGCCTCATCTGCAAAGTAATGCGGACACGTAAAGATGGAACGTCACTCGAACTTTCGCTCAAATCTGTTTCAGAGGAACGACGTAGAGAGCGCCTTCAGGAATGGAAAAACGAACAGCGTGCTCACCAACTCTTGAAAGTACTTGGTGAAAAAGTCGGTTGGGATGAAACTGAAATCAAATCTTCAGCAGAGGAACTCACCGACGCATTCGGTGGCTTGTATACGGCGTTTGAAGAAGCGGCGATGAATGAAGGAGCCTTAAGTGACGCCGGATTTGAAGGAGACTGGTTGAAAGAATTCATCGAAATGGCCATTGAGAACATCATACCTGCTTTCGTTGAAATCCGAGGCATCCTCACACTTAGCATCAACGACATCAACGGCGTAGAAGTGATTCAAGAAGCACTTCTTGCTGCCGAATCGTTTTCTTCAACCGAGGAAGAGATTGAAGTCACCTGTCACTATAACGGAGCCCCAGAGTACAGAATCGAGTTGAAAGCGCCTGATTTTAAAACTGCAGAGAGCATTTGGGAAAACGCCACAAAAGCGACGCTTGAGCATGTTACATCAGCAGGTGGAGAAGCAACTTCTCTCCGTGAATGAAGCGCGTGAATCATAAGCAAAGGCGTGACAGGTGGTTTCATGGCACGACAACTGTTGCAACAATGCCTTGAATGCCGAGCGTGGACGTTGGCAACAACCTGCCCTGCTTGCGGCTCGAAAGCTCAGGCTGCAGCCCCATTGAAATGGTCTCCAGAAGATCATCGGGCATCCATTCGACGGAAAATGTATGAAGTGGAGTCTCCAGAATGGGTTTCTGGATTAGCGACTCTGCCTTCACTGAAGGAAATGAAAACAGAACGTCAATCCACTGAAGAAGAATGATGCCGTTGTTCATCAACATCAAAATTCGAACGTTTTGCTGCTCCAACATCTCAAACATTATAGCGCGGCGCAAGACAATCAGCGACTATGGGATTGAATATCGAGTGGAGAAGTGCATCGAATTCAATCGGTGAACACGATATCCTGTTGTTCGCACTACCAGGCGTAGGTAACGTCGGCAAGGTCGCTATTGAAGGACTGAACTCATGCCACATCGAAAAGCAGGTAGCACGACTTCATCATACTTCGCTCCCCCCGCTAGCAACGCTCGATGAAGACGGTTTACTCGCCCCACCACACCTCACGCTCTCCTCTATAGAGTCAGTTACTGGAAAACGAATACTGACCTTGACTGGAACATCACAACCC
>JAKMGM010000138.1 GCA_022424925.1 Candidatus Poseidoniaceae archaeon
AGTATAACCGGCGTTCGACACCTTCGCTACCCGTGACTTGGTCGAGTGAGGAAGTCTGAGGCACTGAGGGATAGGCCGACCAGTAGGCTTCACGCATCTCTTGATTTGCGTTCATACATGCTACAACATCACCCGCTCGGTCTGGCAGAAGTTCTGTTCCGTTCAAATGTTGAATGAGCGGTACAATGTTTGAGAGATTGACCAACCCCCACCCAGTTTGAGTGCATGGCGCTACAGGAGAAATCGGCATGGTTCCGGAAGTGGGGTCCCAATTGAGGTCTGGATACCAAGCTGAACGGTTGAGTGCCTCACGAACATCAGCATTGTCAACCATGAAGGGATTACCTTGGGAATCCGTTCCATTCACGAGCATACCTTGACGTAAATCGGGTGATGCACCAGAGCCGTCATCGTTGAATTCAGAGCGTAGTGATTCCAAAACAAACGAGAGAATTCCTGCTGTTCGGGGCGTTGCAAAAGAAGTCCCTGAAGTTTCGTGATAGCCATCGGTGTCGTCATGGTTTGGGAGAACTTGCGTCCAATCTGCCGAAATATCTGGATAGGAACCTGACATGATTTCTTTTTGGTCATCACCCTCTTCAGCATAACCGGCAATTCCGATAGACCAAGGGGGCCCAGCAGTGGCATCTTGAATTGCAGGCGAAGGACTGTTATCAGCAGCACCTGCATGCATTTTGCCGTACTCGACTACGGCTACTTCAGTCCCGCGTTCAATCCCAGGAACAGGTACTGAACCGGGAGCGCCAAACGAGGTTGAAATGATATCAACGAGAGGTTGATTTGCAGCCGCGAGTACTGCTTCGGTACTGAACCCTTCAACAAAGAAAATGACTGCATTCGGGTTTGCGTCCAAGACAGCCCCGGTAACAGCAGAACCGTGTCCATCATTCGGGTCATCAAGAATGAGGATGCCGCTGTCACCGTCCGGTGAAGCACCAATGATTTTCGTGCCTGGAAAGTACACAATATCCGTCGGACTTAGCATGTCCCAACACGATGATTTGTCAGCGTCGTAGCGCTCTTGCCAGGTTCCTTCGAACGTCAGGGCACACACTTTGTTGACCCCCAAATCGTCAAGCAACCATTGTGGATATGTTTCATTGGTTCGAAAATGGTCGTGGTATACGTTGATCCCAGTGTCGATTGGAGCAACGACAGAAAAGGCACGCCATTCATCATTCGACGCTGGATTCTCAGTCGATTTTGGAACGCTAGATTCACCGGTCAAAGAGACTGCAAAAAAGGAAAAAACAAGGAGGAATGTGAGTAGCCCAACTGCAACCAATGCTTTCGAGTCAAGAGAGGATGATGGCGCCAATTCAGCAACGAAGGCTTCGTCGTTGTGAGCATCGGCCATACATTACCCTCCAACGACCACTTCATGAACCCTACGCCCATTTGAAAAACTCAACCCACCTGGATGAATCATGGGTGAAGCAGGAGAACGCTTGGTTTGGATTGACCTCGAAATGACTGGCCTTGATGTCAGGCGAGAATCCATCATTGAGATCGCTACGGTTGTTACCGATGGTGACCTAAATATCCTCGCTACAGGCCCGAATTTGGCAATAGCCGTTTCAGAACGACTGCTCGGCGAAATGGATGAATGGAATACCTCCCATCATCACGCCAGTGGGCTTGTGGAACGTGTTCGAACTCAAGGTGTGTCATGCACTGTTGCAGAACAAGAGACACTCGAATTCCTCAAGAATTGGGTGCCCCAAGGCACTGCTCCGTTGTGTGGAAACAGCGTGTGGAACGACAAGAAATTCATGGAAAAGGAAATGCCGCTTCTCAGCGATTATCTGCACTACAGGATGATTGACGTGTCAACTGTCAAAGAACTGGCTCGGCGTTGGTATCCTAGCGTCGGACGCTACGAGAAAAAAGGAGCGCATCTCGCGCTTGATGACATTCTTGAATCCATAGAGGAATTACGTTTCTTTCGAGAGAAAATATTTGTTGACTCGACGTGATTACACGCGCCAAGTAGATGCAGAAACATCCACGCTCTTGTACGACGCCATAATCTGAGCGACGACTGCCACGGCAATTTCTTCGGGTGATTCCGCACCGATGTTCAAACCAATCGGACACACGACTGCATCAAGGAGGTGCTGAGAAATGCCTTCAGCCGTGCATGTTTTTTCAAAAGCCTGCCATTTGGAACGGCTTCCTATGACGCCAATTCGAGGAGCTTCGATGCCGTCTGGGAGAAGGTTTTCGCCGTTAAAAATGTGTAACAACTTGAGCAAGCGTTGCTGGTCTTCACTCCAGTCATGGCCCAACAACAGCACGTCTGAAAATCGGTTCAGTGACTTAATCGATTCGTTCTCAAAAAAGGATTCTACGGCTGCACTTGAGCGTTCGACAGCACGTGGATAGAGCGATGTATCGGCGAACTCCGAGCGAGTATCATGAACCGAGTGTTGCCAGCCGAGTGCGTCAAGGGAAGCAGCAATTGCTTGGCCGCAGTGCCCGCCACCCATTAGTAATACATGTGGCATCGGTATCATCACCTCTATCGAAAGGGTCACTTGACCCCCACATAGTGAATCAAGGGGCGTTACTTCATAGCCCTTCGCACCCTTGTTGAGTCCAAATCGAAGAACTTCACCGAACGGTTGGTGCCTCGATTGCAAGAGTTTTTTGCATCGTTGTAGAACCTTCATTTCCAGTCCTGCCCCACCCACGGTACCCGTCCACTCATGGCTCATTGATACAGCGAGTTTGGCTCCGACTTTGCCTGGCACACTCCCCGAAGTAGCGATGACACTGGCAAGAACCACGCGCTGGCCCTTGGCTAACTGCGCGAGCGTCCATGCTAGAACCGCTGCAGTCATGCCCTACGCTGCAGGCAATCACACATACGCTTTACGCTAAACGACTCATGACATGTCAAGAAGTTGATTCTCAATTGATGCCAGCAATCGCAAGTCTTCAGGGGTATCAATGTTTAACCCTAAATGAGGGGCTTCCACGACATGCTCTGAAAACTGAATAATGTCACGGAGCGGTTCGTCCGCAGGCGCAGCCAAAACTGAATTCACTGCCTTCGAATCCAAAAACAGTGGGTGGCCCCTGCGTTGTCCAGTTGACAACGTAGAGGAAGAGGATGATTCAAGGAGTGATCGGACGTGCTCAACAGCCCACCCTGGCCGGTCAACAGGCGCCACAATTACGCCTCTCGGGAGACGTCCCGTATCCCCTGCTAAACTGAGTAAACCACACTGCAAACTTCCCGTTCGGCCATTTTCAGGTGTTGCATTGGCGACCACTGTAGCTCCCATCGTCGCCTTCATCACATCAAACATGAGTTCACTTCTGGTAACAACGACGATGGGTGAACAACCCGCTGCGATCAGTTTTTGTTGTGCAAGTCCGACGAGCGTTGTGGTTCCAATTTTCACCAGCGATTTTGGCTGACCGAGGCGCTGACTTGCACCCGCAGCAAGAATGATTGCAGGATAGGGTCGCACCATGGTTTGTTCACGAGCACGATGGTTTTCTTTTTTGCCTTGATATACACTCGATGCGTTCAGCGTCTATGTTGCGACACAAATACCGAATGACTGAACCTGAACTACGTTCTGTCGAATTGATGCAGGGAGTTGTGGAATCAACTTCTGCCAACATACTCAAATTGACACATACCGATATCAAGATACGCGTTCAAGGTGAATCGAAGCGTTGGTATGAAATTGAAGCCCGTTTTGATGAGCGCTATTCTGGTGATGAAGATGGTGAATGGAACACCAGTATTAACGGTAGTCGACGAGAGAGTGATCTCGTCTATGCCACTGATTATTGCGCTTCATTGTGCCTCCATTCCGATCACCAAGACCTTCCTATTGGAGACCATATCGCAACGCTCATTCTATCGTTGTCCAACGACATTCAGACCTCAATGGAAATCCCTATGCTTGCACAATTCATTGTTGCTAAGCGGGAAATGCTCAAGAAAATCATGATATTCCAAGATACCATGATTGTGAGCACAGATATGGTTGAGGATTCCGATTGGAACGGGCACTTAGAACATGAAGAGTTTTCGTTTGACGAAGACGAAACGCTCGATTTTGAAGCGCTGTTTGAACACATGCATCCTACTGCGGAAGGAATAGAACTCGAAGACTTCGAAAATCTGGATGATATCGATGCCAAGGCAGAAGAACTCGAAAGGAAAAGGATATTGCGAGACCAACAGTTAACATCGCACTGGGATGCTGAAATCGACAAATTTTACGATAGAATGTCATAGGTTTTTGGTGATTTCTCGACCGATAATCATCTTTTGAACTTGAGATGAACCTTCGTAAATCTGCATTACCTTCGCTGCCCTCATGAGACGTGCTACTGGATACTCTTCGGAGTACCCGTAGCCACCATAGACCTGTACAGCATCGGTTGAGACTTCCATGGCGGTATCTGCAGCGAATCGTTTTGCGTGCGCAGCAGATTCCGTGTTCCGGACTCCTGCATCAAAATCAGCGGCGGACTTCCAAGTCAACATTCGAGATGCTTCAATCTTGGTTTTCATGTCAGCAAGCATGAACTGAATAGCTTGGTGCTTGTGCAATGGTTTGCCGAATGTCGTACGCTCACCTGAATACTGCAAAGCGTGCTCATAGGCTGCCCGGGCAAGGCCTGTTGCATGAGCAGCAATGTTTGGACGGCTCATATCAAAAGCCTTCATGGCATTCATCCATCCGCCCGATTCCGAACTGCCGACCAATTGGTCAGCGGGAATGCGAACATCGTCAAACTGTATCGAACGGGTGTCTGAGCAGCGCTGGCCCATGTTTAATTCCTTCTTACCCAGAGAAAAACCCTCAGCATTTCGCTCAACGATAAAACCAGACATGCCTTTGTAACCTGCATCAACATCAGTCTTTGCAAGAACGAAGAAAAAATCTGCATAACCCGCTCCTGTAATCCACATTTTCGAACCGTTGATCACGTAGTCGTCTCCGTCGCGCACAGCGGTCGTTTTGCAAGCTGCGACATCAGAACCTGCACCAGGCTCAGTGACAGCATACGATGCCAACTTGCCCTCTTCGGAAACCATGCGAAGCCACTTTTGCTTTTGCTCTTCGGTGGCACCAGTGATAATTGGTGCACATGCCAGTGAAGTTGCGTATGCCGCAGTAGCAAAACCGGGGTCACCCCACGCTAATTCTTCATTCACCAAGACCTCTTCCATCGAGCCGAGACCCGGTCCGCCATAGTCTTCTGAAATGTGTAGATTGAGCAACCCCATTTCATGGGCGGCTTGAATTGCTTCCTTTGGATAAACAGATTCTGTGTCCCAGTGTTCCGCATGTGGACGGATATTTTCAACAGCAAACTCGTTGGCAAGTTCCTTGAGCATCTCTTGCATTTCGTCAAGTTGAAAGTTCACCATGAACGACCCAAGAAGCCGCCCTTTATGTCTTCATTGATTCAAAATGTAATCCAACTACGGTTGTATGATTCAAGGACAACCAGGAAAACGAGGTAAATCAGAATCATTGTGTACCCTTCCCATTTTCTAAACTCGTAAGAGGTTCGCATCATGAGTAACGCAATGCTGCACCCGAGAACGGTGAATGGAATCAGGATGAACACAATGAAATCAAAACCAGTGGATGAGATTGGTAGGGGATGGATTAATCCTGCAAGCCCTATTGAGAGTAAAGGGTCAGTGATGTTTGAACCAATCAACGTGCCTATAGCAACGCCTTGGCTTCGCTTCGAGGCCATCAAAGCGATGGTGAGTTCAGGTAATGAGGTTCCAATTCCGGAGACAGTGGTGCCGACAATCGCTTGTGGAACGTTCAATTCTAGCGCCAGAATGCTTGCATATTCAACGAGGTGGTGTGCAGCAAAAATAGCGAAAGCAAGCCCTCCAATAACCATGACAATGTAGGCTGCAGTGCTCCAATTGGAACCGCGAACCTGGACTTCGTCTCTGTCTTGTTCTTCCTCCATTTGGATGACTTTTCTGTGTTTGAGAAGCCATGCGATATAGATGATATACAAACTGACTAAAATCCCTGCTTCCCAACGCTCAAGAGTGTATCCAGTGAGCAGGAAGAAAGTGAGAATAAGCACCGCAAGAAGCATAATCAATCCATCACGCTTCAGCCATGATTCACGGATTTTAAGCCCATTCTTAACGACTACAATTCCCATTATGAGGGTGATTTGAACAAAAACTGAACCGAGAATGGAACCGATTGCAAAGTCTGCAACTTCGGGCGACGTAGGGACATCCACTGCTGCGGTAGTTGTCACAAGTATTTCGGGAAGTGAGGTACCAATCGATACGATTGTAAGACCTATCACCACTTCGGGAAGGCCAACTCTCCGAGCCAAGCCTTTGGCGCCTTCAATGAAAAAATCAGCAGAGAAAATCAGCAGACCAAGTGCCAAACAGGCAATGACAAACGTGATTGCTAAAC
>JAKMGM010000141.1 GCA_022424925.1 Candidatus Poseidoniaceae archaeon
AAGATGGTTCGGTTGATTGGTGGGGTGCGAAACCCACCGCTTCTCACGACCATGATTGCATGGTTGGTGATCGCAACAGCGACATGGGCGCAGGATGGGCTATGGGGCTTCGTCTCTTCCAGGTGCCCGATGATATTGGAATTGTATCTCAAATGCATCGAATACTCGACTACTCAGATGAAGGCGATGCGTTCAATCCAGTGAGGTGATGGCATGGGTTGGCTCGGTCTCGACGATACGGACAGTTTGGATGAAGGTTGTACGACCTATACGTTGCATAAACTGCTTGAGGGATTACCGAACCATGTCCAAGCAACTTCGCCCAGACTGGTTCGATTATGGCCCTTTGCTCAACAACGCACACGGGGGAATGCTGCGGTTGCGGTTGAACTTCGAACCGATGATGAAAACGGATTGCTCATCTACCTTGACACATTTTGGAATCAGCACGTAGTACCTACGATTGGACAAGTCTCTACGACACAACACGATGCACGTCGCCAGTATCCTTCAGACCCTGGTATGGTTTGGTTTTCATCTGACCCACCCACTGCTTCATTCTACACGGCTTGCGTTCAGCACGAAGTGCAACTTTCAGCAGTACCTGAAGCATCTCGTTCATGGGGTGGTCAAGGTCGAATCGGGGCTACGGCTGCAGTTGCTTGGCATGAGCATCGCACAACCTTTGAAGCGATCGCTTGGCGAAGTGAGGAACGCCACGGCCAGAGCGAACGGCGGGTATGCGAGTCAACCCTTCGCAGCATCGACGCCATGGATTCGACTTTTCTTTCCCGTGACCCTCGCAAAGGAACTCGACTGATTGCTCCACGAGGTCCGTGTCCAGTTCTGTTTGGGGTACGCGCCCGTGACGCCGACTCTGCCAGAATAGCCGGTGAACGTTTGCGGTTTGCTGAAGCGACCGAAAGCACGGTCGCTTTACGGGTTTTTATCACCAATCAGGCAACGGATGACCATCTTGTAGACCCCCCCGTCAAGGCGACTGTAGAGCATGTCGAAATCCTCTCTCGTGGGACAACAAGAATTTCAACCAACCACGGCATGTGGTTGGCGTTTGAAGAATCCGGCGACGTGAAGTTGCTTGCGCAATGGCTGAAACCAGGTGATGAAATTGAGGGTTACGGCTTGACGACGGATGCACAGGTGCTGCATCTTGAAAAATTACGCCTTCTATCGGCTACGCCAACACTTCGACGTCCGATGTGCGTTGATTGCAATGTGCGAATGAAATCCATGGGAGCCGGTCAAGGCTGCCGATGCCCCACGTGCAAGGCTCGAATCGTCGATGCATGGGATGAGCACCCTCGTCTCCCTCCGTATCCCTCATGGGTGCAACCTCCAGCTGATGCAAGAAGGCACCTAGCTAAACCACTTGAATGGTAAATTCCCGTCAGGAACGTCTCTCTTGGGGAAATAGATATATCATGTCGTGACTTAACGGTTTCATGGCTAATGAAGAACTCACCAAGAACATCGCATACATTGTTCTCATCCTCGTATTTGTAGCCATGGCGAGGCTTGTTGCAAAACGTGCGGGCGAAAACCGTCAAACCATGCTCGATGCTGCAGCACCGAAAATCGCAGGCGAAGACACGCTTGAAGGCGGTGCCAAAAACCCGAGCCAATTCGATGAACCTGACGATGAAGCACTCGAACAGATGGCCGACTTACTTGGCGAAGATGACGACGATCAATGAACGAACCCTTCTTCTTCAAGCCGCAGGTTTTTGACGTCCTTTTCGGTAGACAAAGTGCGATGCGGACCATCCTTTGGGCGCTCGAGTCGCCAAATCTCAAATCCAGCAGACTTCATGGCATCCTTCGCACGGGCGACCACTGCGGTTGTGGCGTTGCCACTTGCATCGATGCTGCCTTTACTGATGAGCAGAACGCAAATGTCGTCAGTCGTTTGGGTGGCGAGTTTTTCTACTGCCTTAATTTTCTCACCAGAGATTCGGCCTGAATGCTCACACCAATCGTCCATGACAATGAGTTCGACGCTCGGCAGAGAATTGGATGTTTGAATGAGGATTTCAACTGCCTGGTCGAAATCTCCTCCGATGTTCATCGCGTGATATTTCGCAGAGTTCGCCAATGATAGATGCGAAAAAAGTTGACCAAATCGGACACCATCCGGCATGAAAGGTGATGCCCAAAGTACTCTACCTCCGCGCTCAATCACGTCGGTCGCCATGTGAAGGCCGAGGGATGTACCTCCGATACTTCCTTCGACAGCAAGGTGAATTTTCGCACTTGATTTCTCAAATCGGTATCGCTCCATGATTAACCCCTGTCCAAACACATCATTGATTCTTCCTCACTGATGGTTTCATCAGCAACCTTCATCGCCTACCTCTCCTTCACACAACCATGAGCGACGACCTCGTGGTTCGAGAAGGCGAGCGGATTCCCCGACGCCCTTTGCCTGATTATGACGAAGCAGCGTCGTTTCGCGAGGCGATTCGACGCGATGGCATCCTTGCGACTGTACTTGGCGATTCAAATCAATACGGCCCACTCGCAATGCTGTTTGTCCTTCTCGGAGCGGCAACTGTTACGGGCGCCCTCATAAAAATCGTCTCCGCTTTCTTGTAAACTCGCCCTCGAGGCATGGCTTAGAAAACGAACGCCAATGCATGTTTCGACGGTAAACATCAAACCCTGTGTAACTGACGAAGTCTCATGGATGACCAATCGGTCAACGTTGAGAGTCGAACCTCGTCACAAGACAAACGTTGGACAATCATGGCTGCTTTACTTGGTACCAATACTGCCTTCATGCTGTTTCAAGGTATTGAGCAGGAGGCCAATCCACAACGTATTCGTGAAATTGCTCTTGCAATCATCGCTGCATCACTTCCCTTTCAAGCAATATACTTCTTAATTTACACATTCTTGATGGAACATGACGGCGTCTTAAGCCAAGAGCGAGTTGACCGATTAAACATCGCTTCTGCCATCTGTCAAGTGGTTGCTTAT
>JAKMGM010000151.1 GCA_022424925.1 Candidatus Poseidoniaceae archaeon
AAGTATATTCCGAAGCGATTATACGAATGTGTGCAATGATACTAGCATGACAAGTGTTTCTTTTTGTGAGAAATGTAATTCACTTCGGTTCAAATTCGACGAAAAAACGAATGAAGTTGAAAGGGAAGGCGAATTGGGCATGAAATCAAGTTGTTGCGGTAAATGTTCAAACATTAATTGTGTAGATTATGGGGAGTGTACTTGTTTCGACCGCTTTTTTGAGCAGCGGCGAGAATTTATATCGAAGATGATAAAGGATGGAAAGTTTCCTTTCAACAATAAAGAATGAGCAATAAATTACGTTTATTTCAAGTTGTTCAGAGGGTGTATCCGAATACCCATTGCTCGGTTATTCACAATTCAAAGGGCTTGCAATGGGTCTTTTCAGTGCCTACCCTTTGGTCGAGCCACATGGTTCAACTAATTCCAGAACCGACGCGTCCGTGCATACTCAATTTCCGCATTGTGTATCGTTTCGAGTAATCCTTCCATGTTGTTTCTCTGAACTTTGCGAAGCACACGCTGTGCAGTCGCTTCACCGATACCGCGCCCCATGAGGCTGAGGACGGCCTCATAGCCTCTTGATTGGACGATGGACGCATTTTTCATCATCCTGGCTTGGTCCTTTTCGTCCGAAGATTCGACCCAACCAACCAGCATTGATTGCATACGTTCAGGGGCGCAGGCAAGCATCGAGCCTCTACATTTCAAGCATGATTTTATACCGTCAATCTCAAGATACCGAGCAACTCTAAAACGTCGTATTGCCTTACATTTTAGGCAGCATAAGACCGCTCGTTCGTTGGTTAGCCTTCCCTTCAACTGTTTCCGTACCTGTGCATTGTCCCAATTGGGCAGCAGCATATCTCGACTGGAATGATTCGATAACCCGATTGGGCCTGATGCGGTGATTTTCAACTGAATGTTTCCGCTTTGAATCGAACGCATGACATCTCGCACACCGATGACGTCCATTCGCTCATGGAACAGTTTCGACAATACTTCTTCCATGACGACCGTTCCTCGATATTTCCTTAACAAGGCTTGCAGGTTGATTTTTCTTGGATCAACACCATGTCGCAGTATGCCGAATGTCTTCGCCACCTGAGCAAATCTCCAACGAACCTGACGAGAATTCGGGAGGGTTACGCTGAGCAAACCCTCAATCGCATCGGGCGGTGTTTCCAACAGCCACCCCTGAATCTCCTCTGGTTGCACAGCACCTGTTTGCAGAGCAATTCGAGTTGGCTCAACAACCAATCTCCCCCATTTTCCGGTTTTGGTGGTGGCCATAGCCATGAGAAAGTGGCCGAGAGCTTCGTTGATTCTCGAGCCATGACAGGAGTTGATGACGATTGCATCTTCACGCCTTTCCAACGTCATGAGCCTGTCAGTAGGCAAATGTTCTGTCGCTTCTACATGAGCAGTGATGCTTTCAGCCATGACTGCAAGCGCTTCTTCATCAATCGGGTGCTCACTTAGTTTGGAATGCCGGTCGGCAAAAATCCCTTCCGAATCAACGGATACAAGGTTTGCATCACCGTTGCTTGCCCCTTCAAACAGACGCAAATCATCCGCAATCAATTGCCGCAATCGACCAATATCTCTACCGATGGCTTTGGGAACGGGAGGGAGTTCTCCGACCCATCTCGGGGCTTCTGCTTTGTCTGAAACGGGCGCTACAAGCAGTTCAGATTGTTCCGGGTCGGCATCAATAATCAACCAGGTTCGACCGGCCATAACGAACTGACGGCGGCTTCCATCATCGTCTTCTCCACTGTCGTTTAAGGAGAGAACAAATGCTTCGTCAACGCTTCCTAAACTTCGACGCGTCACAGCATCACGAACGCGGTAGGATTGCTTGTCAGGAATCATCGAGAGGTGGTTTGTGACCCACTGACGGGTTCTTCCAGCTGTCGAAAACCAACCGTCCTTGAACGGCAACGGCACATCAACATCTCGCTGTTTGAACGCATCTGGAACTTCTTCATCAGGCAATGAAAAAAGCGGGCGCTCTTCAGGCAGGGGCTGTCCCTTCTTTTCCGCTTCTTGTCGAGCGACAGTGTAGACTGCTTTCGGCCACCTGTACCACGGTACTTCGCTTGGCTCGGGAGTAAACCGCAGAATCCAGCCATCGGCCAAAACCCTCAGAATTGATTCTGTATCGTTTCGTACCCATCCTTCAAACTGCGACACTTTGGACAGAATATCAGTAGCCTCGTCAATGGAAACAGCGTTCATGGAATGCGCCATCAAAACCAGTTGGTTTGCCGCGACGGAAAGCGGCCTATTTCGCCATTCGATTGATTCAATTTTTCCAAGCATAGCGCGTCGACCGACCACGGCACTTTCGGCGATATCGTCGGTATCCCATGAGAGCAAATGTCCCTTGCCAACACCGCCAAGTCGGTGATCAGCACGGCCCACGCGTTGCAGCATTCGGTCGACTGAACGTGGGCTTTTGATCTGCAGGATTCTTCGAATTTTTCCGACATCGATACCAAGTTCTAAACTGGATGTACATACGAGACCAGCCAACTCTCCGCTTCGCAGTTTGTCCTCCATTTCTTGACGCGTTGCTGCTGCAAGTGAGCCGTGGTGAACGCCAATGCTCACGTCGGGTGCCATTGATTGCAATCTGTTGGCGATGGTCTCAGCATCGCTCCTGCTGTTGACAAAAACAAGGCATGGAGGCTCGGCTCTCAAAATCTCGACCATTCTGCGGAAACTTGCATGCGCCCGGGGCTGAATGCTCAATTCCAAGCCTCCAATCTCATCTTCTGGGAGCGTTTGTGCACATTCGACCGCAAGGTCAGTGGTTCTGTCTCCTGTTGTGAGCAGTGCTCTGCCTTTGCCAGGTGAGAGCCACTGTGCGACTTGCTCAGGGTTTCCAACGGTGGCAGATAACCCAATTCGCTGAACTGGGTGGCCCGAAAGTGCCTCAAGGCGCTCCAATCCCACCGACAGTTGCCATCCTCGTTCACTGGCCGCCAAATCGTGAACCTCATCGATGATGACTGCCTGCACTCGCTTCAGTAACTCTCGTAGGTTTTTACCTGTGAACATCAATTGGAATGTCTCTGGTGTGGTGACCAGTAAGTCAGGAGGGTTTCGAACCTGTCGACTGCGTTCACTTTGCTTTGTATCCCCGTGGCGCAAACCTACCCGTAAACCCACTGCCTCGGTAATTTCATGCAATCTCCGGTCGACATCCCGATTAAGGGCTCGCAATGGAGTAATGTAGAGAATTGAGAGCGGTTTCCACTGTTCAGTTAAGCATCGATTCAGGACAGGAAGCACTGCAGACATCGTTTTTCCTGAGCCTGTTGGAGCCACGATGATTCTGTCTCCACCTTCGCACAGATCAGGTAGCGTTGCAACTTGTACAGGTGTTGGTTCCCAGCCTTTTGCGCCAAGCGCTGCGGACAAGCGGGGGTCAAGGTTTGAAAAAACATTCGACATACTCTCCCCACCCCTGTAGGGTGGTGTCATGGCGACCTCTTTTGAGGATTTGTTCTCAAGATTGGACGTTCAACGCTTCAATAGTCGTCATCGTCTTCTTCGTCATCATCTTCGACATCGTCATCAAAATCGTCTTCGTCCCAATCTTCGTCATCCTCTGCAAACGCACCTTCACCGTGGTCGATTGTGGTTCGAGCTGCTACGGTTGCAACGCCGATGAGCACAAGAATCGATGTGAAGATGAATATCCAAGCCAGTGGGTTTTCGCGTGGAGAATCAAACCATCCGAAGTATTCACTGTAGGCGATATCGATTGAATGTTCAGCGCTGTTGTCGTCATCGTTCACTTCAACGATGAGGTTGTCGTAATCGACCACTACTCGAATGCGGTCAACATCTTCCGCCGACCACGTTGTGCTCACTTCAACAATTTCACCGCCATCAATACCTGCAACGCCGACCGTCTCAAACGGAGTTTCATCATTGCCTGCAAAGAATGCCACCTTGAACATCGATGGCGTTGAGCCTCCGATGTTGGTCACTTCTGCATCGATGGTGATGCTTGAACCGGGGGCAATGTGGTCGTCGGACAGCGAAATCGAATTGACGCGCAATTCAGGTCCTACCGCTCCTAAACGAATCCATTGGCGTTCAAAGTCGGTGTCATCTACCGCCAGTTCAGGAATTGGACTTGCTTCAGAATTGGAGACCACAGGGAATTGATTGCCAGCAGCATCGTATCCGGAAACATAGAATCCTACGAAATCACCGGCTTGAGGAGCAATCCTGCCGTTGTCGGTGAGGTCAACCGAACCCGTCCAAATCACGTTTTGGCCGTCTTGTTGCATCCCTAAGAGAGCAGAACCTGCTCCGATGGTTACCGTTCGGGTTGCATCTCGCATGACCCAGTGAACCATTTGGCTCGAGCCGGTCAAGTCAGCATCTTCAGTTCCGTGGAATTCAACAGAAACTGAACTCAAGTCGTTGTTCGCAGATATATCGATGACATTGAGCGGGGAAATCCTTCGCACGACGCGTGGTGCTGCATCATCGACAACAACTCTCAAGGTTGTAGATACAAGCGTTCCAGTCATGTCTTCTCCACGTCCGGGAATGTTGGTGATTGAAATCAAACACGTTCTAGTTGGGGATGATTGCAATGTGGATGCAGAAGAAAGAGGCACTTCGACCGAGAATTCACCCGTTGAAGAAATCGAGCCGTCACTCCAAATCTTTTCTCCATCGAAGACTTCGATGAGAATACCTACATCTCGTGGTGCTGCAACCGAACTTCCCTCGTAGACAACCCGGCCTGTGAAAGCCAGACGGTCGTCCTTTCGAACTCTGCTGCCATCAGCAACGATGCCGGTACGTGGCTCTGAAATATCCTCAACTGTGTATTCAGTGGGTGAGAGCATCAAGTCGTTTTCAACCCTGAAGGTGTGTTCGAGAAGTAGGATTTGAGATTCATCTGCTGAGCCGCGTTCTTTGTAGCGGAGGACAACATCGCCCATCTCTTCATCTGGCCAGTCCCAGCCAATAACAAAATCAAAGGTCAACTGTATCCAAGGGAGGCCCGATTCATTGATTGTTTCAGTCATTTCGCTGGAAGTCATAATGGTAATGAAATTACTGTCAGACCAGAACGTGTCGTTCATTCCTGAATAGGAAATCTGTTGAGCATCACGCGCTGGGTTTGGACCTTCAAAGTCAAACACTAGTGAGATGTATTCAAAGTCAATTGCAGTGTTTGCATCAATGAAACCGAGTTCAATGGTTTGTTTCATTCCCGCAAAGACAGGTGCGTTGTCCACGTGTCCGGCCCAGTCAAGGCCGGTGAACACTGCAGTGGAGTCTTTTCGGGTGCGGAAGGTCGCATCATCGTAGAGGAAACCAGGTCCGGAACTGAACGAGAGAAGTTCGTCGTCGCTGGTCATTGCCGTGTAATGCAACGGGTTTCCAGCCTGATCGCCACCGGTCCAATAGTAAGATACACGGCCCATGTTCGGATTTCGTGAGTGGTCGATGGTAGTGATGAACCATTTGTTCTTGGCAACTGTTGAATTGTACACCGTCTTGCTGACGTATTCCTGAGGGTCTGCTTCACCGTCACGGTTGAGGTCGTGATTCGCTTCAACCCAATACATCAGTTCGAGTTTCATCGGATGGCCAATGTCGTCGTTCACGAGCACCTTGACTTCCTGAACCGTGCTTGCGGCTTCGTACGCATCATCGATTGGCAAGAAAGCATCTCGATGTGGTGCTGTGGCATCGACTTTGTAGGTTCGCCTCCATTCGCCGTTCGGCGTCATAACATGTGTAGGCTCTTTCTCGTTGTAGGTTTGAACCTCGTAGGTGAGCCCGTCTTCAACATCAATCTCAGGAAGATCCACTGAGATGAAGAAACTGCCGTTGTTGTTGGTCGTATCACGAGCTGTACTTTCCACCCAACCGTTTCGAGAAACCCGCACATCGAATGCGTTGTCTCTCGGAGCGTCTTCAGTGCCTTGGAACCACATTGCACCTTGGAAGTGCAGTGTTTCACCGGCAGCAACCCATGAATTGTCGGGTACATCGTCCATAACCAACGCTCCATCGTTGTCTCGCACTTTCAGCCAGCCAAGGCCAAAGGAACGGTTTACATCCATTCCAGTGGAACTGATGAGGTCCAGTGGCGAGTATCCCGCTGCTCCAGAATTGTCCAAGCACCCGGTTCTAAATCGGACGTTTTCTTGGTCAGGGAATTCAGATGTGACGTGGAAAATCCAGTGCACTTCAAGAATACCGTTTGAGAGTGAAGACCACGAGCTTGCATCCAATTCGATGAAATCCTCTGGGTCGTTCGGGCTCGGGAATACATCTCCGTTTTGCCAGTACATGGTTGGATTTTTGGCCAATGAATTCGTGACCAGCGTCAAACTTGCTTCGGTCATGGTTGTCGCATCTTCACCGACGATATGTCGGGTAACGACTTCGTAGGGCTGCAGTCGCTCGTGCAACACTTCGCCTTCGGGGATCGTGATTTCAAGATTCACGGTGTTCATCGTGTATGTCACCGAGAACGATTCAAGCGTTAGTATACCCGAGGATGTTGAACGAAGGCCGACCGAGATGTTGCTCAATCCTGACCCGGTGTCAGGGATAGCGTCGTTGAAATCTTTCAAAATCGTGTTCGAACTCGTGCTTTGCGTGACGGTAAATGCTCCGAGTAGAGCACCAGCAGAAGCCGGTCTTGACCAAACGTTTTTGCCGTTTATCTCAATACCTGGTTCGCTTGGAGCATTGGAATGTTTGGCAATGGATATATTGCTTATTGAAGGCGTGACTCCGCCGTTGCTTGGCGCCGTTAATTCAACCCGTAAGCACATGTAGTAGCCCGTTCCAGTCATCGTCTTGGTTTGGTTGGCTTGTGTGAACTGTGCGACGCCTGCGCTACCGGTTGTGCATGTGCTGGATGAAGTGTATCCAAAGTTCACGCGAATCGATGTACCACTGGGCCGAGTTTCATCCCAGTCAATGGTTGCCGCAACGACATTTTTGGTTCCTGACCCAACATATTGGTAGGTATACATGTATGACGAGGTAACGTATGAGGCGATGTATTCAATTCCCACACCGTCCAAGATTGGGGTTTTCGTTGCCGTTCCGTTCAGTGTCGCTCGCCACGTGAATTGTGTAGCTGCTTGTGGGAAAACCACGGTCTGGCCAACATACACTTGTCTCCATGTTGTTCCTCCATCGTTTGAAATATCTACGCTGATGCTCGTTCCAGTTGGTGTGTATCCAATGATGCTGCTGATGAACAACGTGTCAATCGATTTGGACGTGGTGAATGAAGTACCCACGATGGTGGCCGAAGTACCTGTATGGCTTCGTTCATCGAACAGCGAACCGTCACCAAAATGATTGATTTTGTGACGAGTTGACGTGCTGCAGTAGGCCGTTGAATAGTAGTGGCATGAGAAACTGAATTGACCAGTTTCTGATTCAACCATGCCGTAGTGGCCTCCCTCGGGCACGGGCACTTCGCCCATGTGTTCGATAAAATTACCACTCATGGTGAAGAAATGGTGGTATGAATCATAGTTGTATCCAACACCACTCACGTAACTTTGATCGTATTCATTGTAGACAATTGTTGGCATGTTGACAATCATGCCCGCTCCATACCTTGATACCGTTGAACCGGTGGCGAGTGTCCACGTACCGAGGATGGTCGTTGGGGATGACTTTCGAACTTCGTTGAAGTAGTGTGCGTTGGCCGAAGTGGAATAGGTCATCACATACATTTTGCCGGTCGCATCGTCAATGTCCACGCCGGTGACGTAGTTGTTGCTGAAACTCCACGAAGCATCGCATCGCCAAGTCTTGGAATTGCCGTTTGTGATGACTGACCATTTGGTAAGATAATAGCTCGAGTAATGGGCAGTATATACCGTTGTCCCGTCGACCGTTGCATCGACCATGTTGTAGTAGGATGAGGTACTGCAACCGTTGGTGCTGAGGGTCGCAGTTCCAATGTATGCGCCCGTGCTTGCGTTGATTCGAAGGATTGTAGGCGTGTTGTACATGCTCGAGGACGAGTATTTCATGACGTGGAATTCTTCGCCGACCTTGACGACAACGCCGACATAGCCCCACGAAGCGCTCGTACTCACTGAAAGTTGAGGGAATTTTTTGGTTAAACCGGAGTATCCTTGGTCGGACAGTGAAGCGAACTGCCCAGTCGTGTTTTGGTAGGCGTTTACTTTGGATGCAACCTGTGCTGATTGTGAGAAGTCAATCGATTGGAGGGATGGATTACCTTTGAGCATCATGGTGCTCGAAGCCACATCAACGTTGTTTCGCTGACCGGAGGTGAACGGTGACGGCGGTGAACCTGACCACGAACCGTCTCCTGAGCCGCCGTAATGTGCATTGGTGGTGAAATTAGTGTACGAGGTTGAACTCGCTTCACCACGCAGCCTAAATTCGGCACTCGTAACCTCTGCTCCGAACGGTATAGTTAGGTAGCCTGCAGTTCCGTTTCCTGTACCTGCAAAGGTATGCGTGTAGGAGGTCGTGCCGTCGTTGAATTGGGTTTCAACGGTCGATGCTGCTGCCATTGGCGTCAGCAGAGAAACTGTGAAGAGAAGCGTTAGAAAAATGGCTTTGCGCACTGAAATCACCTATAGCCACTACTGGACCAAACATCCATACCTCGCAAAGCATTTGAACTTCGCCCTAACATGTCACAAATGCAGCGATAGAAAAAAGAGGCCCATCGAACCTGCTTGGCATGAGGAGGCGTCACAATGGGTGTAGTTTCAAATTGGTGGGAAAAGCAACACGGTCGACAGTTAGGTATCGCTGCTACGGCTTCTGGAGCACTGGGAGTATTGATGCTGGTTGCAGTTTACCAACTCCTTTTCCTGCAAAACCACGTTGATTGGGGCGACTACACTGGACACGCGATAGGATTAGCGGTTTTCTCCTCCATTGGTCTGTTGATTGTTCTGCCAGAATTTCTTACGCTTCGAGGCCATGTCAACACCCTTGACGAATTACGCTCTGTAGATTCAACATCTGAATTGCGCCGCAGAAAAGCGGAAGGGAACGAAGCTGCGGAAGTTCTCGGCGCTGGACATGAGGCTTCATGGACAGCATTCCTTGAAAGCAAAGGACTTCGCCGTTGATGTTGAGGGGAGCGGGTTGAGCCAAAGTGAACCGATGAAAACACTGGTTCGCGAACTGCTTTTGGCGGTTGGCATGATTGGGCTGTTGATCTTTGGCTTGTATGCGCACACCGGTTCAATGCCTCCTTTGGTGGTCGTAGAATCCTCATCGATGATTCACGATATCGATGGCGAGGTCGGCAGTATTGATGCCGGCGATTTGGTCTTGGTTCATGACAATACATTCGATTCAATCGTCACGTTCGCTGAGGCGACCGACATAGACAATCCGAATCATGGCTATTCGCAACACGGCTTAGAAGGCGATGTCATCATTTACAAGAAAAACGGTGAAGGTGGAACACCCATCATTCACAGAGCCATTCTTGAGGTGGTTCCGAACCAGATTCTCACCCCAGACCGTAGCGTTGCATTCGATGCATCGGATACGGACCACTGCCCAGAAGGGGGTACCTATGATTCTGAGTCCGAAGCCAACGACGGCAAAGCCGGCGTTTGTGTACTTACATGGGATGTTCCGGGTACAAATGTTCGGGATGTTGAGAAGGTTACCGTTTCTTTTGATGGCGTCAACGCCGGTTATTACGACTGTAAACGTCTATCGCATGCCAACGTCGAATCACATCTCGTGGTATGGGAATGGGAGCCTCGGCATGCGGGGCTTCTTACGCTTGGTGACAACAACAAGTGCTCAGTCGACCAGGGTTCACAAGCTGTGAACGGCTCCTCCGGCGTTCACAGCGCTTCAGGCACTGTAGGTCCAATCCGATCGTCGTGGCTTATCGGTGTAGGTGGTGGAGAAATTCCGTGGCTGGGGACGGTGAAACTCATGGTTGGTGGCCCGGGAACGCCTGGAACGACCTATGTTCCCAATTCGTCATTTCTGATTTTATTTTCCCTGATTGCTGCCGTGTTGGTGATTCCTTCGGTCGCAGATACCTTCATCAAACGCTTCATGAACGGTTCACCCGAGTATGCTATGGCACAAGAAGAGATAGCCCAGCACACCCGAGAAGAGGAGTAGTCAGCCATTGATGGCTTGATCAAGACTGATTTTGCCGGTCGCAACTTCATACGCCACATCCATTGAAATCGTCTTTCTACCGTTGCTTCGTTTCCTACTTTGTCGTTGTATTTCTCGCAAGTCGCCTTCGGTGGGTTGAACCGTTCTGAATTCGTAAATTCGTTCACCTGCAAGCATAGCAATTCGTATTGCCGAAACGACATGATTGTGGCGGAGTAAACCACGTGAGGTTTTGGCTTCGTTCACTTGCTCCATGTCGTATGAATGCGTCAAGCAATCGTTCATGATTCGGTCTCGAATCAACGGTGCCCCGTCTCCAATTCGGACAACCATGCTCGAGTATTCAATTGATGCAGCGATAGCAGCGATATGACCTGAAACCAAATCTGCGTTCTCAAGTTGTGCAACGCCTAGAACCGCACCGTCCGCTAACCAAGCGATACCGGGTCGAGGACCTGGGTCGATTCCAAAACAGAGACGATGTACCTGTTCAATCCCCCTCATCATTCGCACGGCCTTGTCCACCGCTTCTTCTACGGTTCCAATCGAAACAGCAATTGCTCTTCCTTCTGTTCGAAATCGAGCCACTTCGACTTCACTTCCGAACCAAATTGTATCTCGCTCAGGCAGTACAGCATCATGCTCAAGCAATGAAAACCGAAGTGCTCTTTTCTTCAACTCATTCATCAGCCTGTACGCTAACTTGAAGTCAATCGTGCGCACTGCAAGCCGAGACACAGTATGTGGTGTTTTCCGAGATTAACTAAGGTTACGCCTGTACGGTAGATGGAATACGCTGCATAAACGAGGAAAGGGTTCCCTGTACGAACCGAAGTCATCAAGAACGATTGACATCGATGGCCGTCTGTGTCGAGCCAATACGAACGGGAGTTGCGACAGGTTCTTGCTGGCGTTCCTAAAGGCGTTGAAGCCATCATTCGTTCGTGTGAACCCATCGCCAAGGAACGTATGCGTCAAGTCTTGAACCGACCGTTCTTGGTGGTTCGAGCTGCGGGTTCGGGAATGGAAGGGACTGGAGATCTGCTGGCATTGAGAGGGGATTTGTGTTTCCCGATTGAAGTCAAATCGACTAAGGCCGACAAGTTGTATCTTTCAGGTAGAACCAAGGACCAATACGATGCTATGGTGAACGAAGGCGAACGTTGCAAACTAATGCCGTTGTATGCACATCGAAGAAAAGGCGTTCGAGGCGATTCTTGGCGAATTTTCCGCGTTCAGACGAGTAACCTCTCCGGAAGGTTGCGTATGCTGGAGAAATCAATACCGCCCTTTCCATTAAACAGAAACGGTTCTCACTACCTAAACTGGGAGGATGGAATGCCATTGAATGAATTTATTTCCTTGGTCTGTTCAACTGCAGGCGCAGAAGTAGATGCTTTGCACAACTTGGAAGTACGTGCAATGCAAGCAAACGCGTTCAAACCCCCACTTCCCTCGACAGGTCTCGAGGAATTGAAACCGTCACAGAGCATGCCCTCTAAGCCCCTTGACGTGCTTGCAGAACTTCAGCGCCGCCGTTCTTGATTAGAAATACGGCACGAGAAGCACGAACAACAACATCATCAGCAGTGCTAATGACGACATGTTCGAGGCTTTGTTGGAAATGTGGTCGACCCACATCGGGTGGAGTTTCCACAGTTTTGTCTTTTTTCCAATTCGCTGAATACGGTTGAGTGAGCCTCGTAACCAATCCTTGAACAGGTGCCCACCATCGAACGGCACCATGGGTATGAGGTTGGTGAATCCGAGTAGGATGTTCACCCACATCAACCAGAAAAAGAAGTTAACCAGGAACAGCAAGCCGCTGAGTCCTAACGCATCGCCAATCAATCCGTTCGCAGGTGAAAGCATAGCTTCTTCCATAGGGTACATTGACACTCCCTGCAACTCAAATGGCACGATCATCATGTTGAGGATGTGAAACGGAGTATACAGTATACGGGTACCCAAACCCCCATCAAAGCGAGGCCCTAAGGGTCCGGCAAGTCGGTCGATACCTTTGGTGCCTGAACTCACGCCGACCACACCAACAAATGCGTCGCCTTCCTCGATGTTTTGGAGACGCAGTATATCTTCACTCCAGCCAAGGTCGATGTAGTACTGATACTTGTCCGTGAGTAGAATATCAATGGTCTCTTCATCACCGTTCTCGTGCACGATGTCGACTCGAATGGTGTCGTTTGCAGCGTAGCCAGTCATGAGTGTTTGAAAACCTTCAATCCCGTCAATTTCAACCCCGTCAATACGTAGCAGTGTGTCCCACGGCTGCAAACCAGCCTGGTCTGCACCTGAATCTTTGACGATGCCTTGGACATGCGGGTTGGACGATGACGAAGTGAGGCTTCCTGCAAGACCTCCCAACAGCATCAAGCATACAAAGGCAGCAAAAAGGTTGGTAGCAGGTCCTGCCGCAAACATTCGCATCCGCTCTTTTCGTGGTGCTTTATGCAACTCTTGGTACTGAGGTTCGGCAAAAGCACCCAGTGGCAACGGTCCAAGTTGCAGCAGCCCGAATGCGCGAATTCGCATGCCGTGCGCACGAGCGAGCAAACCGTGCCCGAACTCGTGAATGACCAGTGCGACGACGAAGGCCATTGCACCCCAACCCAGAGGAATCATCGGGTTGAGACCCGGGATAGCGACAAGTTCACTCGCTGTTGGTGGGGCGGTTGTAGGTGGATTGAGTACTGAAGAAACGAAGGCCAAGAGCATTCCAATGGCTACAAAGAACATTGAGAACAAACACACCCAGAGGGCCACTTCACCATAGATTCTCCAGAATCGCCGCGGTTTTGCAACCTTTTCGAGCGTCTTCAGACCGCGGTTGCTGCGAACCATGAGCACCACACCAAACACTCGAGAAGCATCCCAGCGGTCGAGTGTGCCGTTTTTCTCCCAAATCCGAAGGAGTACATACCATGAGAGGATAAGTAAAATGACGACTCTCCAGTCGGCTTCTACCGAACCCCATGTGCCATCCATGAGAACACCCAAACGCTCCTTCTCCTTGAAGTTGACAGTTTTCCTCAACAAACTTGATGATGGTTCGCCACGACCTACGGACATGGACTCGTACAGGCCCGCTCTTGAGAAGTGGTGTGAAGATGAGTGGGGTCAAATCCCACTTGCCATCTCCGAATGGCATACTGACGAGGACATTGCTCAAGTCTTCATGCGCTTGAATCGAAGCGTACTCATTGCTGATTTCTTGGTTGAAAGCGATGGTTCTCTAGCGTGTAGAGAGCATCTGCATATCCCACTGGACCGTTGGAACCCCGGTTCGATTCAAGCCTTTCGAACAGCCGAAGGACGTGTGCGGTTTCGACATCGTAATTTTGAGATTCATCTTGCTGCTCGGTTGCGTGCACCTGAATGGGGTCAAGCTCTGTTGGAAGAATGGTTGATGTCGCAAAGAGGCGATGTTTTGCGACCCAGGGATCGCTCTCAACGAATTGCTTCCATCAATCGAACCAAAATGAGCATTGAGCGAAATCTCAACCACTCAAACCTCGATGCAGTTCGAATGGACTTTTTAGCGACCAGCGCAAGTCTCGCTTCGGTTGAACGAAATCTCGACTCGCGTGTTCGTTCGGATGAATCTGAATAATTAATTCAGTTTGACTCGGTAACGGTTGCGACCGTTGGCATACACGGTAATTGTGCCCGAAGAAGAGACGCATACTGCAATACCATCTACCAACTGTGATATGGCTCTGGCAGCCAAGTGACGACCGCCTTCACCTGGTTTTGGTGTAATGCCAGCGGGGACTTGGATGTAACGACCGGCATCGCTGGCAATTCCTTCACGATTAAACAAAATCGCCCCGTCAAGCCACGCGAATTCAGCAAGCGTTTCGTGGTTTGCTTCGTCAAGAATACTTCTTTTTTCGGCTGCGTGACCCTTGAATGGATTGAGCACCAGTGCAGTCGTATGCTTGCGCAGCGCTGGAAGTGCACCAAGAGCGAATAAAGCCCCAACAGCGTGACCTTCACGACCGCGAGAACCGATTTGACGGGCCAGTTGCATCATTTTCGTTAGGATTTCCAAATCAATGCTGTAGTCTTGGGCAAGAGCGGCAAATCTGTTTGAGTTGAGGTTTGAAGTATCGACAACGATAACCCCGTCGAGTGGTTCGGCAAGCACGACCAGGAGTCGTTCTCCACTTGTGAGGTTGCCTTCTCCGATGGCTTGGAGCACCAAGTCGTGAACGTGATTGAGCACTCCGAGGCCTTGAGACGTCAAACTCTCTTCCAGCAGCGATGCATCAATCTCTGCATCATGAAGCGCTTCAACCACGCGTGTCTGGCTTGACAGGACATTCAATTTGAGGTCTTTCGGAAGTATTTCAGCAACAGTTTTGACCTTACGAACACTGTTCGCAAGCATGAGAACAGCATTGAAACTTCGCCGTTCACTTTCAAGCGTGCTGGTGACCATCGCTGCGAGGTCGACCATTTTTTCGCCTCAAGCAGATGTCGAGTCAAAGCCTGGAAGTTGGTCTTCCGTTTCTCTGTACACCGTTCTCATGTTGTTGATGAAATTTCTTTCTTTGACTACAATGGTGTATTCCGAGATGCCAGGGTCTTCTTCACCATCAAGCACGCCGAGAAGGATCTCAAGTGTCAGCCGTGCACCTTCTCTGTGAGGGTAGGCAAAAATCCCCATTGAAAGTGGTGGTGAGACGACGGATTTGACATCGTCCATCTCTGCAAGTGTTGCGAACAAGTTGTCGTAGGTTTCGGGGAGCAGTGTTCGTCGAGCCTCATCTTGGTTTGGCCGTCGGCAGTCTGGGCCAACAACATGTATGATGTGTTTGTAATTAGATGCCAATGCATAAGGTTCAGTGACGACATTTTGGGTAACTGCACAGGGCGGAGCGTTGATTTTTCGCATTTCCAGACAGATGTTGCGGGTGACTTGTGTAAGTTCTTCACCTGCTTTAGCGTGGATTTGGGCATCGAGACCTTCCCTGCCTGACAATCGATTGTTTGCGGGTGTAATCAGGACATCACCGCTGTGATTCCATACATCTCCGCCAACAACTCGAAGAATTCCCCATTTGCATGTTCGTGCCATGTAGAGTTCTGCCATCAGTCAACCAACAGAGGCCACCTTACTTATCAAGTTCGCAATTTTCTGATGAAAAGGGCTTTTTTGAGGGTTTTTTTCACCGCCGAATCGTCCAACTTTTCACGAACGGTGTCCATCACTGCGGCATTTCTAAACCCTATCACTCATGCACCGATGCATGGACAGGAGGGTGTCGAGTCTTCTGATGACGGTGCTGTTCATACTCGGCGGCCTTTCATCTCCCCTGCTTGAACAATCGAATCACCATTCATCGGATGCCGCAAACAATGGATTAGCATCGCTCAGTGAAATCTTTTCTGGTTTCTTCAGTGGTTCGAACGGCGAGATTTGGAACCAAACACCTTGGGTGGATGTTGCCCGTCCGAACGGTTTTGATTTCCTAACTATGTACGATTACTCTGATGTTGGCGTTCTTATCAACAATAATTCCGAGTCGAGCCGCACCATTGGATGGGCGTTTGTAGCCGCTCGAAATATTCCAGAAGACAACATTTTCATCTTCAACAATTCGAGCACGCCTTCGTCAGAGACAATCAATCGAGAAAACTTCGACCAATACTTTGCCACGCCTTTTTTGGACATGCTTTCCAACCGTACATCCAATACGGAGCTGAACTATCTGGTTTCAACCAAAGGTATGCCGTTACGCATTAGCGGTGGCAACAACAAAGCGAGTTTTGACCAAGAAATCTCTTTGCTGGGGGGAAGTTACTCGTCCAGTATCGGTGCTGACTACTGGGTTCAACATGGTTATGGCCCGTTGGCCGGTGCTCCACTTGAACCGTTTTCAAGCGACAAATACGGGTTTTTCCTCGTTACTCGGCTCACCGGATACACCGTTGAGACTGCACTAGGATTGATCGAGAAGGCGAACAACAGTCTCGGTGAAAGGGGTGTCTTCGCTCTCGATTTAGCTACTAATCGCAACGGTTCGGGTTACAAGTTTTGGAACGATGACCTTTACACTGCAGATAGCGTACTCAATGAATCGATGGGCTATACCACGGTTTTTGACGATACATCGAGATTCTTGACCAATGTCTCGAACGTTATGGGGTATGCATCATGGGGTTCGAACGATGGGAGTTGGAACGACAATGAAGTGCCGAATTCAGGATTCAATACTGCGGATTCGGCGTATTTGAGTGGTGCACGCTACTGGAACGCAACCGTTCCAACGCTTTCTTCCGGTGATTCCTTTGAATGGAGCACACAATCCGATGTTAAGCGTGATGGGAACAATGCCTTAGAGGCATCAATTTCCGCAGTTTGCACTCAAGAACCTGGCAACGGCACACAAGGCCTTCTTGCCGAGTATTTTGATAACGATGGGTTGAGTTTTAGCACCGCTTCAATGCCGACGCTTATCGACCGTGTACCCGATCACATTCGTCTTGAATATGGACTGCAATACTCTTCGTCTTCTCAAGCATACCCGGGTTTAGATGATCGATTTAAGAACGATTGGGGGGCGCGATTTAGTGGACTCATCGACGTGCCTGAGGCCGGAAATTGGACGTTCTATCTGACTTCTGATGACGGGACTGAACTTTGGTTGAATGGCGACAGTCTGGTCACCAATTACGGTTCACACGGAATGAGGGAAGTCTCACAATACATCCAAATCGATGAAGGAAAGCACGATTTTAGAATCGAATTTTTCCAAGGCGGTGGGCCACACGGTTTGCAACTCTCATGGGAAGGCCCGAATCAAAGCAAGGCCTTCATACCCGCATCCGCCTTCTCACTCGCTGATGACTACATTCCCTCGAGAGCTCATCTGGTTCATCATTGGGATTTTGAAGACGGTAGTGGCTCTACTGCTGTAGATTCAGTGAATGCTTCGACACCGTTCACCCTCAACAACATGAATTCCAGCAATTGGAGGAACTGCGTTGATGGAACATGTTTGTGGTATGACGGTGTTGATGATTCGATTGAAGTCGATGTTGACGATTGGGTTGGTAATTTCACGGTCAGTCAGTGGGTTCTGGCCAATACCACGACACAGCCAACCTATGCATCTGTCTTTGCTGTGGATAACGTTGCAGGGTCCAGTGCTTCATTCCAACACGCTGTTGTCAACGGTGAATGGAAATTGCACTCCAATCAATCGCAATCCTTTGGCACGCTTCAGGCACAGGAATGGACGCATTTAGTGACTGTTTTTGAGAACGGCAACGCTACTCAATATCTTGACGGTGTGTTGGTTCGAACGACAACCTATCCTGTTGGATCAGTGAACAACATCGATATGTACAAGTTGGGTGTAAACCGAGCGGGCTCAGCGTTCTTCCATGGGATGATTGACAATCTTATGATTTGGGATGTCGCCTTACAAGACCACGAGATAACCACGCTCAACAGAGACATATACCGAGATTGTTCTGCGTATTCAGGCAACGGCCAATCCGTTGCTTCGGTCGAACAGACGTTTTCTTTCGATGAAGAACTCAAAGGCCACGCTTGGTTGATTTCCCTCTACGGCCAGCGCACCGGTGATGTGTACGGGGACTTTTCCATCGAAGTCGAATCATTCGATGCCAACGGAACGCTCCTCTCCAGCAATCAATCACAAACCAAGAACTTCGCATCGTCATGGGCTTCCCAAACGATGCGCTTTCGTCCTGCTGCCGATGCAACAACATTTCGTGTACGAATTCCCCTCGATATCGTTGCGACATCGACCGATGGTTCAGTCTATCTCGATACCATGAACCTGCATCCAATTCTTCCTCATAACACGTGGTCAAACGGTTCTATTGCTGAAACAGCTGTTTCCACCGGAGGCCGTTCGTTTGAATTGAACACCGCTTACGGCCAATCGCTCATTGCTGATTTACTTGAAGACGGTGTCTCTGGGGTCAAGGGCTATGTTTACGAGCCGTACTTGACGGCTGTTGGGTCGCCAAGCACCTTGCTCAGTATGTATGCTCAAGGCTTCAATCTGGCTGAGGCTCATGCTGCGGCGAACCTTCAGACCAGTTGGATGGGGGTTACTGTCGGTGATCCTAAAATGGCCCCGTTTGCAGATGTACACCATGATATGAACGTGATGGATGCACGACTGCTTGGTAACGCATCGTACATGCAACCGACTCATGTTCAACTTGCACTCGAAAATCGAGGAATGTCAGCAGCCAATGGTTCGCTTTTGGTTCAAGACATACAAGGGAATATCGAACTCTACAACGGCAACATCACGTTACCTCCTGGGGATTCGAGTGGTTCAAGAGTTCTGTACAACCTCTCTATCGTTCCAGAAAAAGTGGGCTGGATGGACCTCCGCATTCGTTACACGAACGCGAGCAACGGTTCGTACGAGCGTAATGTAAGTAACAATCTCCAAACGCTACGGATTTGGGTCAACGCTCCACCGGTGGTTGAGCGAATCTATTGTGATGCAGAAGAATATGCGCGAGGTGACAACTTCATTTGTACCGTAGAAGCAACTGACGATCTTAATGTCACTTCGGTAGCACTTGAGTGGACAGTAGCGCCCAATGCCTCCAATCTCACCGGTTTGTCTTGGATTTCTCAAACTACTGGCCGCATAGACGCTTCGCGTTGGCAGGCTTCAATCACGCTTCCAACTAACCTTTCTCTCGGTACACTCGTCCTACGTGCGACTGCATACGATGAAAGTCAACAGCAAGGACACCTGCTTGCGCCATCGATTGCCGACATTGTCGATGCGCAAGCCATGTGGTTTGGACCACACCTCAGTGGCGTCGATTCACCAGCATGGTCGGGTATCAGCCAACTCCCTTACCAGCCCCTCGCTTCGATGTATCGAGGTGACTTAATCGACTGGAAAGTCTGTGCCCTTGATGCGGATTTTGATGTTGCTTCTCAACAACCCATGCTCACCGCCTCACTCGGTACGCTCGGAGACATGAGTTATCAGC